>NZ_JBFUFI010000003.1:0-340758 GCF_056403495.1 Devosia sp. P2_G7 | reverse complement strand
ATCACGGCAAGGACCGGTTCGCCGGTCAAGCCGCTATCACGCGAGGGCAACTCGATGCGGAGTGGCCCAAGGGACGAAGCCTGGCACGCATGAGCCGGGCGGGAGCAAGGAAACGCGGTGCTGGCATTCCGGCCGCCGACTGAGGTCCCCCGTTTCTCGCGATGCGGCAGGGGATGCGCCCCGGCCCTGGTGGCATAGGCCCAAAACCCCGGCCGGCCGGCGAGGCGTGAGCCTCTTTCATCTGCGGACTACCGCTACGGGGCAAACGCCTCGCCGGCCCCGCTTCGTCTTCCTCGATAAGGGGAAGGGTCTTTGAAACCTCCGAAGCCCTTGGGGCTGTCGGACGCTTCAACTTGCCCGGTCGTGAGCAGCCCCCCTCATACCTCACCGCCCTTGCCTATGACAGCAAAACCCCCTATATGCGCGGCGCGTCCGGAAAACCGGGCGTAATTCACACGCGAGCGAGGCGCCGCGGCACTAGGGCCGATGGTTCCAACCGGTGGCGGGAAATCCCGTCGCAAACGCTCGCGGAGGCAAAAACCGGTAAAGGAGCCATTTCATGGCATTGCCCGACTTTTCCATGCGTCAGCTGCTCGAAGCAGGTGTTCACTTCGGTCACCAGAAGCACCGCTGGAACCCCAAGATGGAGCGCCACATTTTCGGCGTTCGCAACGACATCCACATTCTCGACCTGTCGCAGACCGTTCCGGCCCTGCAGCGCGCGCTGCAGCTGATCTCGGACACCGTCGCTGACGGTGGTCGCGTGCTGTTCGTCGGCACCAAGCGCCAGGCCGCTCCGGTCGTGGCCGAGGCTGCCCGGCAGTCGGCCCAGTACTACGTCAACTCGCGCTGGCTCGGCGGCACGCTGACCAACTGGCAGACCATCTCGAACTCGATCGCGCGCCTGCGTGAACTCGAGGCGCAGCAGGCCGAAGGCGGCCAGGGTCTCACCAAGAAGGAACTGCTGCTGCTCAGCCGTGAGCAGGAGCGCCTCGAGCGCGACCTCGGCGGCATCAAGGACATGGGCAACCTGCCGAACCTCCTGTTCGTGATCGACACCAACAAGGAAGCGAACGCCATCAAGGAAGCCAAGCGCCTTGGCATTCCGGTGATCGCGATCGTCGACTCGAACTCGGATCCCGACACCGTCGATTTCGCCATTCCGGGCAATGACGACGCGGCTCGCGCCCTCGAGCTTTACTGCTCGCTGGTATCGCGCGCGGCCATTGACGGCATCGGCCGTTCGGCCGCCGGCCGTGGCGCCGACCTCGGCACCTCTGCCGAGGCTCCGGAAGAGCCGGCGCTGAGCGCCGAAGACGCCGACACGTCGTCTGCCGCCAACTAAGTCCGGCAAGCCGGACTGAGAATTCCGAACAAAGGCGCGGCTCCGGTGCGGGGCCGCGGAAAGGTGATATCGAAATGGCTGTTACCGCTCAGCAGGTTAAAGAGCTCCGCGAACTGACCGGCGTGGGGATGATGGACTGCAAGAAGGCGCTCGAGGAGACCGCCGGCGACATGGAAGCCGCGGTCGATTGGCTGCGCACCCGTGGTCTCGCCAAGGCCGCCAAGAAGGCCGGCCGCGTTGCGGCTGAGGGCCTGGTCGGCGTGTCGATCGACGGCACCCGCGCCGCGATCGTCGAAGTGAACTCCGAGACCGACTTCGTTGCCCGCAACGACCAGTTCCAGTCGATCGTCGGCAATATCGCCAAGCTCGCGCTCGACGCGAACGGCGACGTGGGCAAGCTCAGCGAGATGCCGTACCCGGGTTCGGGTCGCTCCGCTTCGGCCGAGCTCACCGACGCGATCGCCAAGATCGGCGAGAACATGAACCTGCGCCGCACCGGCACCCTCGTGGTGAAGGATGGCGTGATCGGCTCGTACGTGCACAACACCGTGGCGCCGGGCCTCGGCAAGCTCGGCGTTATCGTCGGGCTCGAGTCGACCGGTGACAAGGGTGCGCTGAATGCCCTGGGCAAGCAGCTCGCCATGCAC
This sequence comes from Devosia sp. P2_G7, assembly GCF_056403495.1. NCBI lineage: Bacteria > Pseudomonadati > Pseudomonadota > Alphaproteobacteria > Hyphomicrobiales > Devosiaceae > Devosia > Devosia sp. P2_G7. The sequence goes on along the minus strand of NZ_JBFUFI010000003.1, from coordinate 338,766 downwards.
ATCGCCAACACCAAGCCGCTGAGCGTGTCGCCTGACGACATCGATCAGGACGTGGTGGCCCGCGAGCGCGCCATCTTCACCGAGCAGGCCAAGGAATCCGGCAAGCCGGCCGAGATCGTCGAGAAGATGGTCGAGGGCCGCGTGCGCAAGTTCTACGAGGAAGTGACCCTGCTTTCGCAGGTGTTCGTGATCGACGGCGAGACCAAGATCGCCGACGTAGTCAAGAACGCCGAGAAGGATGCCGGCGCTCCGATCAAGGTAACGGGTTTCGTTGCTTATGCGCTCGGCGAAGGCATCGCCAAGGAAGAGACCGACTTCGCCGCTGAAGTTGCCGCCACTGCCGGCGTGAAGTAAGACGCGGGATAAGTTTCGGACGGGCTGGTCACCGGCCCGTCCGAATATGCCATAACCGCCTGCGATGCCCTGAGATTCGGGCACCGCTGCGCACCTCGGGAGACTGACGAATGGCCAAATCCGCCTACAAACGGATTCTGCTGAAAGTCTCCGGCGAAGTGCTTGCCGGCGACCAATCGTTCGGCATCGAGCCGAAATTCCTCCACGCGATGGCTGACCAGATCGCGGAAGTCGCCAAGAGCGGCGTCCAGGTGGCGATCGTCATTGGCGCGGGCAACATCTTCCGCGGCATGGCCGTGGCCGCCAAGGGCGGCGACCGGGTCACCAGTGACCTGATGGGCATGCTGGGCACCGTGATCAACTCGCTCGCCCTCGGTGACGCCATCGAGCAGAAGGGCCTGAAGGTCAAAGTCTATTCCAACGTGCCGATGGAAACCGTGGCCGACACGTTCACGGCCCGTGACGCGAACCTCGCGCTTGCAGACGGTTACGTCGTGGTGTGCGCCGGCGGTACCGGCAGCCCGTTCTTCACCACTGATACGGCTGCTGCGCTCAAGGCGATCGAACTGCGCTGCGACGTGCTGCTCAAGGGCACCAAGGTGGATGGGGTCTACTCGGAAGATCCCAAGAAGAATCCCAAGGCGCAGCGCTACGAGACGATCAGCCATGAAGAAGTGATCGCCCGCGACCTGCGCGTCATGGATACGGCGGCCTTCGCGCTTGCCCGCGACAACGGCTTGCCGATAATTGTTTATGCGCTCGACGACAAGGAAGGCCTAAAAGGCGTCCTGGCCGGCCGGGCGAGGAGTACGCGCGTCGGCTAAGACGCGGATATATCGAGGAGTTTACTATGGCTGAGGCTTTTTCTCTGCCCGCACTCAAGGACCGGATGCAGAAGACGATCGCTTCGCTGCGAGACGAACTCGCCGGGCTTCGTACCGGACGCGCCAGCGCCAGCCTGCTCGAGCCGGTTCAGGTCGAGGCCTATGGCGGCAAGATGCCGCTCAACCAGGTCGCGACCGTCACGGTGCCGGAATCCCGCATGCTGAGCGTCCAGGTGTGGGACCGTACCCTCGCCGGCGCCGTCGAGAAGGCCATACGCAACTCCGGCCTCGGGCTCAACCCGGCGGCCGAAGGCGTGGTCATCCGCGTGCCGCTGCCGGAGCTCAACGAGGAACGCCGCCGCGAGCTGACCAAGGTCGCGCACAACTATGCCGAGGGCGCGCGCGTTGCTGTGCGGCATATTCGGCGCGACGGCATGGATCTCCTCAAAAAACTCGAAAAAGACGGCGATATCAGCCAGGACGACGGACGCAAGCTCGGCGAACAGGTACAGCAGGCGACCGATGCCGCCGTTGCCGATGTCGACAATGTGCTCGCCGTCAAGGAACAGGAAATCATGCAGGTCTAGTATAGGCCTGTAACGCGCTGCCCCTGGAGGGCGTCAATGTCCGCCGATACTGCCGTCGCCACGACGCTCAACGAGAAGCCCGGCCTCAAGATTCCCGCCCACCTGGCGGTCATCATGGATGGCAACGGCCGGTGGGCCAAGGCACGCGGCAAGGTGCGGACCGAGGGGCACGTCGAGGGTGTCAAGGCCCTGCGACGGCTCGTCGACCTCTCCATTCGGTATGGCGTCAAGCATCTGACGGTATTCAGTTTTTCATCGGAGAACTGGAGCCGACCACGCGACGAGGTCAACTTCATCTTCGGCCTGCTGCACCGGTTCGTCGCATCCGATCTCGCGACCCTGCTCCAGAACAACGTCAGGGTGCGGATCATCGGGACCCGCGCGGGCCTCGACGACGCGCTGAAACGGCTGATCGACGAGGTCCAGTCCAAGACCGCGCGCAACACCGGTCTCGAGCTGATCGTCGCCTTCAACTACGGCGGCAAGTCCGAGTTGACCGAGGCGACGAGGGCGATAGCGCGAGCCGTGGCCTCGGGGGAACTCCGCGTCGAGGACATCACCGAGGAGACGATAGAGCAGGCGCTCTATACCTCGGGTATCCCGGATCCTGACCTGATTATCCGCACCAGCGGCGAGCGGCGGGTGTCGAACTTCCTGCTCTGGCAAGGCGCCTACTCGGAGCTGGTATTCGTCGAGGAGAACTGGCCAGACTTTGGCGAGCAGGTGTTCCTGAAGGCGCTCGACGAATACTCATCGCGCAGCCGGCGCTTCGGCGGGATCGAGTCGAGGAGCCAGTGAGCGCACCGGAGGACCAGCGTCCCCAGTTCAATCCGCTCGCCCGCCGGTCCTGGACGGACCTCGGCCCCCGCATCGCTTCGGCGGCCGTGCTGCTGCTGATCACCGCCGTTGGCCTCTATTTCGGATCCTACATTTTCGCCGCGCTCGTCGGGGCCGTATTCGCGGGCTGTTACCGCGAGTGGGAACGGATGGTCACGTTGCGGCCGCTTACATCGATCGGTGGCGCCTTGATCGGTCTGCTCGTCCTGGCAGCGCTGATCTACCCGGCAGCCGGACCGCTGGCGTCACTTGCGGCCGTCGCCGTGGCGGCCATCGTCGCGGGCTTCGGCGCTCAGGGAACGCGGCTGTGGCGCGTCGCTGGCGTGGTGTTTTACGGCATCGTCATCATCGTGCTGATGATCATCCGGGGCGACGCGACGTGGAACCAGCCCGGCGTCTTCGACTCGGGGCTGTGGGCCGGGGTGCTGCTCGGCTCGGTGATCTGGGCCACCGATACCGGCGCCTATTTTACCGGTCGGCAGGTCGGCGGCGAGAAGCTGGCACCCGATATCTCGCCCTCCAAGACCTGGTCGGGAGCAATCGGCGGCTTCGCTCTCGGTACGCTGGTCGGGTTGGTGGTGTGGCTGCTGGTGGTGCCGCAGTCGCCCTGGTGGATCGGCCTAGTGCTATCCGCCGCGCTCAGCGTTCTCGGTCAGGTGGGGGATCTCGCCGAGAGCGCCATCAAGCGCCGGTTTCGGATCAAGGATTCCGGCGACATCATTCCAGGTCACGGTGGGCTGATGGATCGGCTCGACAGCCTGACCTTCGGCTCGCTTTTCATGTTTGCCGTGGGCGTGCTTCACGCGGGGTTCGGCGCCGTCGCTGCAGGCTTCCTGTTCTGGTAGGGCTGCGACGCTGCGCCGTATCGCATTCTTAACGCATTCGGCCCCTAGGTTCTCACAACTGCTGGGGCGCGCTCGGAACCGACGACATGGACTTTGCTTTCTGGCTGCTCTCGTACGTCGTGCCGTTTTTGGCGGTGCTGACCATCATCGTGTTCGTGCACGAGATGGGGCACTACCTGGTGGCGCGCTGGAACGGTATTGCCATCCAGGCCTTCTCGATCGGTTTCGGTCCCGAGCTTATCGGTTTCAACGACAGGCACGGTACGCGCTGGAAACTCTCGGCAATTCCATTGGGCGGCTATGTCCGCTTCGTCGGCGACATGAACGCCTCGAGCATGCCGGATGAGGCTTTCATCGAGCGTGCCGGCCCGGAACTGGCCGGCCAGCTGTTCGTCAACAAGAACGTCTGGCAGCGCATTTCGGTGGTGGTCGCGGGTCCGGTGGCCAACATCATCTTCACCCTGCTGGTGCTTTACGCCCTGCTGCTCGGCTATGGGCGTTACACCATTCCAGCCGTGCTCGACACGGTTCCGGTTGAATCGGTCGCGGGGAAGGCGGGGCTTGCCGATGGCGACCTGATCCTGTCGGTCGACGGCTATGCCGTCCGCGGCTTCGAGGACTTTCAGCGCCTGATCGCTACGGCCCCTGAGCGTCAGGTGAGCATCACCTTCGAACGGGCAGGGCATACCGAGAAGGTCACCGCAGTGCCAGAAGCGGTGTCGACCACGGATCGGTTCGGCAACGCGCATCGGATCGGCCGGCTCGGCGTGACGAAGAACGTCGAGCAGTCCGACGTGGTGCTCTACCGGCCCAACCCGGTCGAAGCAGTCGGCATGACCTTCGAGGAGGTTCGCTTCATCGTCGATCGCACGGTGGCCTTTCTCGGCGATTTCTTCGTCGGGCGCGGCGACGTCGAGCAGCTGGGCGGGCCGGTGAAGGTGGCCAAGGTTTCCGGTGAGGTGGCGAGCCTGGGCATCGTCGCGCTGATCAACCTGATGGCGCTGCTGTCGTTGAACATCGGCATTTTCAATCTCTTGCCGATTCCCATGCTCGATGGCGGACACCTGGCCTACTATCTCGTGGAAGCGATCCGCGGCCGCCCGCTGAGCCAGAAGGTTCAGGAGATCGGCTATCGGTTCGGCCTCGTCATCGTCTTCAGCCTGATGGCCTTCACGCTGATCAACGACCTGTTCTGAGCGAATCCTTCCTTGGCCGGTACGCCAAACCGATCCGGTCACATTCCTGCCGCCCCTCGGACGCATTTGCCCGAATACCCCCGGGTGCCTGTTAACCCTTGGATAAGCTTAGTTTTCTAGGTGTTGCAGGAATGCACGAGGGCCAATCTTTCGCTAACCTCGAAGGCTGTCGCGGCTTGTCCGTGGTTAAAATTCCAGTAAAAGCTTTTGATGGAGTTAGCTGGGGACGCTGTGCATGGCGATTCCCGGCGTAGGTCGCACGAGGCAATAAGAATCATGACGAACCCGAAAAAGCTGATGCGCGGTATCTATCTGGCGCTCGCCCTCGTGGTGGCGGCGCCGCTTGCCGGCATCGGCGGTACGCTCATCGGGGTCGATGCGGCCCAGGCCCAGCAGCAACGCCTCATCTCGGCGGTGCTGTTCGAGGGTAACAGTGGCTTCTCAGACGCTCAGCTGCTGGCGATGGTCAACGTCGCGGAGCAGGGGAGCTTTACCGAGGCCGGTCTTGCTGCGGATGCCGAGTCGATCCGGCAGGCCTATGTCGGCAAAGGCTACATGGGCGTGACGGTAACGCCGCGGGTCGAGCAGACCGAGAACGGTCGCTCGCGCATCACCTTCGTGGTCAACGAGGGTCAGCGTACCGGCATTGCCGCGATCAATTTCACTGGCAACAATGCGATCAGCTCCGGCACTCTGAAGTCCATCATCCGGACCCATGAGACGAGCCTGTTGAGCTGGCTGTTCCGCGACGACTCGTACAGCGAGGATCTGCTGACGATCGACCGGGGCCTGATCGAACTCTACTACATGAACCACGGTTACCCGGATGCGCAGGTAACGTCGGCAGTCGGTGAGTTCGACGCGGCCCGCAACGCGTATTTCGTGAACTTCACCATTTCCGAAGGCGAGCGCTATCGCTTCGGCGAGATCGGCGTCGAGACGTCGATCCCGGGGCTCAACCCCGATGCGCTGACGGGCACGATCCGCACTGGCAAGGGCGGTACCTATTCGCTCGCCGACCTGCAGAAGTCGCAGGAAGAGATGGCGTTCGAGGCGACGGCTCAGGGCTACGCCTTTGCAGACGTCCGCCCGCGTGTCGATCGTGACGTGGCCAACAGCACCTTCAACGTCACCTACCTGGTGGACGAAGGCGCACGCGTCTATGTCGAGCGCATCAACATCAGCGGCAACACCAAGACCCGCGACGCGGTTATCCGTCGTGAGCTGGATTTCGGCGAAGGCGACCCGTTCAACCGCTCGATGGTTCAGCGCGGCAAGTCCCGCATCGAAGGCCTCGGCTTCTTCAAGGTCGTCAATCTCGACCTGCAGCCGGGCAGCGCGCCTGACAAGGTGGTGATCAACATCACCGTCGAGGAGCAGTCGACCGGTGACTATGGTCTGACCGCGGGCTTCGACTCGAGCGCTGGCCTGCTGGGCGAAGTGTCGGTCACCGAGCGCAACTTCCTCGGTCGCGGTCAGTATGTCCGTGCCGCGGTGAGCGCCTCGGAATCCGGCCAGAGCTTCGACTTCTCGTTCACCGAGCCCCGCTTCATGGGCCTGCGTGTCTCGTCGGGCTTCGACGCCTACTACAAGGTCGTCGGTGAGACCGACAGCAACATCTACGGCACGACGGCAATTGGTGGCCAGGTTCGCCTGGGGGCGCCGATTACCACCGATCTGAACGGGTCGATCTTTGTCGGTCTCGAGCAGAAGGTTGTCGTCGACGATGACGCTCCGAAGTCGGAGATCATCAATACGGCGGTGGACGATACGTTCAACAAGGCGTGGGTTGGCTATTCGCTGGTCTACAACACGCTGGATGACACTAAGCATCCGACTGAGGGCCTCTACGCAACCTTCACCCAGCAGTACATTGGTTGGGACTACAACCTGCTGAAGAGTGAGGCCAAGGCCCGTTACTTCATGCCGCTGATGTCCGACTGGAATGTCATCGGTAGCGTGAAGGCCCAGGCTGGATACATCACGTCGCTGGATGGCAACGGAGTGTTCCCGCTGGAAGCATTCCGTAGCGCGGGCGGCCTGGTTCGTGGCTTCCAGAGCGGTGGCATGGGTCCGAAGACGACTATCTCGGGTGAACGGCTTGGCTACACGGGCTACATTGGGGCTTCCGCCGAGATCGAGTTCCCGATCCCGGTGCTGCCGGAGACCTATGGTGTCCGCGGTGCGATCTGGGCCGATGCGGCGCTGATCGATGGAAACGGTGATGCTGGTGCAGCGACGATCAGCCCGACCAGCATCGACGAGAGCTTCAAGTCGTCGGTTGGTGCCTCGATCATCTGGGACAGCCCGTTTGGTCCGCTGCGTGGCGACTTCGCCTACGTGCTGAACAAGGCGACCGACGACAAGACCCAGGTCTTCTCGCTGACGCTGCAGCAGCTGCTGTAAATCGGTCGGCCGGCGCCCTGCGCCGGCTTCCCTCTCGGTATAGAGGCCGCGGCGCGGTTGCCCCGCGGCCTCTTTGTTGTGTAATGACAGCCATGGTCGACACGCGCTTCCACACATCATCCGGTCCGATCGCGCTGAACGCGCTGTTGCGAACGCTTGCCAATCCGCCGACTGTCGAGGATACGCGAGCCAACGGCTTGATCGTATCCGGCGCCGAGGAGCTTCATCTCGCCGACGGGGGCGAACTGGCATTGGCTGCGCAGGCGAGCTACCGCGATGCGCTGGCGAGCACCGATGCCGGTGCGGTGATCGTTCACCCAAGCCTCGCGGCCTTCGTTCCAGAGACCGCTATCGCGATCGTCGACCCGCGGCCGCACGAGCTATTCGTCGACCTGCTCACCCGGCTTTACCCACTGGGGGTACGCGGAGAGGCCGGCGGGATGCTGGACGGAGCTGGTCCCGCACCGCTGGTCGAGGAGGGCGTGCGCCTCGGTGCCAATGTCGTGCTCGGCTCAGGCGTGGAGATCGGGCGCGGAACCGTCATCGGTGCGAACACCGTGATCGGAGCCGGCGTCACGATCGGCCGAAACTGCATCATTGGCGCCAACGTCAGCATCGAATTCGCGCACATCGGCAATAGCGTAGTGCTGCATGCCGGCGCGCGGATCGGGACCGAAGGTTTCGGCTGGCTCGATCTCGGCCGCTCGAACCGCAAGATCCCGCAACTGGGCCGCGTGATCCTGCAGGACGCTGTGGAGATCGGCGCCAACACCACCGTCGACCGCGGCGCGTTGGGAGATACCGTGGTCGGCGAGGGCAGCAAGATCGATAATCTCGTGCAGATCGGCCACAATTGCCATATCGGCCGGCACTGCCTGATCGCCGCGCATTGCGGTCTCGCCGGATCGACGATACTGGAAGACTCGGTGATGCTGGGCGGGCGAGCTTCGTCGGCGGGGCATCTCACCTTGGGGCGCGGCACCATCGTGCTGGCGGGCTCAGGCGTGAACCGGGACTTTCCCGCGGGCTCGCGGATTGGCGGCAATCCAGCCCAAGATGCACGCAGGTGGTGGCGGGAAATCGCAACGCTCAGGCGGCTAGCGAAAGGGGACAAGAGTGGACGTGAAGACTGAGGCACCACCGGAGTCGGCCCATGAGCTGACGTCGATGGACATCCAAGACATTCTGCAGCACCTGCCGCACCGCTATCCGTTCCTGATGATCGACCGGATCATCGACGTCGATGGCGACAATTCGGGCATCGGCATCAAGAACGTCACCTTCAACGAGCCGATATTCCAGGGCCATTTTCCGGGCGAGCCCGTCTTCCCGGGCGTGCTGATCATCGAGGGGATGGCCCAGACAGCAGGCGCGATGGCAATCGCGGCGGGGGCCGACGGCGGCCAGAAGCACATCGTCTATCTGCTCACCGTGGACAAATGTAAGTTCCGCAAGCCGGCAAAGCCGGGCGACCGGATCGAATATCACATCAAGAAGCTGCGCCGTCGCATGACGATGGGATGGTTCGAAGCTAAAGCAATCGTCGATGGCGTGGTCATTGCCGAGGCCGAGGTCGGCGCCATGGTGAGCCTGTCAGACCGGTAATGGCGATCCATCCAACAGCGATCGTCGAGGCGGGCGCACAGCTCGGCGCGAACGTGAAGGTAGGGCCATTCTGCATCGTCGGCAGCGACGTGGTGCTCGGAGACGATGTCGAGCTGGTCTCGCACGTCGTCGTGGTTGGGCGCACAACCGTCGGATCGCGCACGCAGATCTATCCCTTTGCCTCGGTCGGTCACCGACCGCAGGACCTGAAATATGCAGGCGAGCCGTCGACGCTATCGATCGGCGCCGATTGCGTCATCCGCGAGCATGTGACGATCAATCCGGGGACCGCCGGCGGCGGCATGAAGACGGTGATCGGCGACCACTGCCTGCTGATGATCGGCTGCCATGTCGGTCATGACTGCGTCCTCGGCAACCACATTATTCTCTCGAACAACGTTGGTATCGCCGGGCATTGCACCATCGACGACTACGTCATCATGAGCGGGCATTCCGGCTCGGCGCAGTTCGTCCACGTGGGCGCCCACGCCTTTATCGGCGGCATGACGAAGCTCGAGCGCGACGTCATTCCCTACGGCACCGTGCTCGGCAACCCCGGTAGCCTCTCGGGCATCAACCTCGTAGGGCTGAAGCGCCGCGGCTTCGATCGCGAAGCGATCCACAAGCTACGCACCGCTTACCGGATGATCTTCGCCAGCGAGGGCACGTTGCGCGAGCGTGTCGATGACGCAGCGGCGCTGTTTCCGGACGATGTACTCGTACAGGACGTCGTCAAGTTCATCACCAGCGCGGAGCGTTCGCTGACGCTGCCGACCAACGTCTTGAGCGACGACTGATGCCGAGGCGGCTCGCCGTGCTGGCAGGCTCCGGCGGGCTGGTCGCGCAGGTCGTCGAAGCCGCGCAACGGGCCGGCGATCGAGTACAGGTGCTCGCTTTCGAGGAGCGAGAGGCCATCCCCGGCGCGAAAATGGCGCGGGCGGATATCAGCAACCCGCTCGGCATCGTGTGGTCGCTGAAGACCTTTCGTGCCACGCATGTCGTGATGGCCGGTGGCCTGCATCTCAGTGACCGCCAGCGCGAGGGGCTGGCGAAGTTCGCCACCGGTGGTGAGGCATCCGCCGCGCTTGGCGATGCGGCGCTGTCTGGCCTTGCAGGGGCGGTGAAGAAGTTCACCGGCGCCGACCTCCTCGGGGTGCACGAGATTGCGCCCGAACTCCTCGCCGAGGCCGGCTTGATCGCTGGTCCGGCGCCCGATGAGGCCGCCATTGCTGCGGCGCGGCTGGCAATAGCGGCGGCGCGGGCGGTGGGCAGGCTCGATATGGGGCAGGCGGCCGTAGTAGCCGGTGCGCGCGTCGTCGCGGCAGAGGATGTCGGCGGCACTGCGGAGTTGCTGAGCCGCGTGGCGGCGTATCGCCGGGCTGGGTTGATCGGCGACGGGCAGGGGCCGATTGTCCTCGGCAAGACCAGCAAGCCGCAGCAGCCGGCCTACGTAGACTTGCCCGCCATCGGTCCTGACACCGTGAGCGAAGCCGTCGCGGCTGGCGTCACCGTCATCGCGGTCGAGCCGCTCCGCACCCTGCTGATCGACCGGCTAACGCTGATCGCCGCGGCCGAGGCTCAGCGCGTGACTATCCTCGGTCTTGCACCAGATGCCTAAGGCAGTGCGGCTGTTCATCCTGGCCGGCGAGCCTTCGGCTGATCGCATCGGGGCCGACCTGGTGCAGCGGCTGCGGCGACGCACCAGCGTCGAACTCAGCGGTGTCGGCGGGCCGGAGTTGCGGGCCGAAGGTCTCGGCAGCCTCTTCCCGATGGAAAATCTCTCCGTCATGGGCTGGAGCGACGTGCTGAAGCGGCTGCCATTGCTGCTGTGGCGCGTCAGGCAGACCGCCAAGGCGATCATCAGGCACCGGCCCGACGTGGTGGTTCTCATCGACTCCCAGGTGTTCTCCAAGGCTGTCGCCAGTCGCATGCGGCGCGCCGGTCTGGATATGCCGATCCTGCTCTACGTCGCGCCAACCGTGTGGGCGTGGCGCCCCGAGCGTGCTGTCGAACTGAGGCCGCTATACAACGAAGTGCTCGCGGTGTTGCCGTTCGAGCCCAAGGTGATGGCGGAGCTCGGCGGGTCGCCGACCAGCTATGTCGGTCACCCTGCCATGGCCCGGTTCCCGATGCGGCCGGCGCAGCCGGAGCGCGGTCCGCTGCTACTGCTCCCGGGCAGCAGGGTTGGCGAACTGCGACGACACCTGCCGCTGATGCGCCAGGCGGCCGAGATGCTGCAGGCACACCCGCGCCTGACTGGCTTTGTCATTCCGACGCTGCCCTCGCTTGCCGATCAGTTGCGCGCCGAGGTGGCGACCTGGCCGGTGCCAGTGGAGATCGTCACCGGCGATGCCAGGCAGGAGGCCTTCGCGTCCGCCTATGCCGCCTTCGCAGTAAGCGGCACGGTGACATTCGAGCTGGCGATGTCAGGCGTCCCCATGGTGGTCACCTACGTCGCCGACGCGCAGCAGGCGAAACGCTATCGCGCGCTTGGGCGACGCGTGCAGATCGCGCTGCCGAACATCCTGCTGGGTCGCGAAGAGATTCCGGAACTGCAGTTTGCGCCGGACGATGTGCGCTCACTGGAGCCGCTGGCGGCACTGCTCGATAACCCTGAGATCGTGGCCGCGCAGGTCCAGGCGTTTCACCATATCCGGGCCCTGATGCAGAAAGGGGCGCCGGAGGCGCCCCTTGTCGATCCCGCCGAGCGGGTTCTGGCTCACACCGATCAGCGGCCGCCGATCGGCTCGTAGTCGCGGACCGGCGAGCCGTTGTAGAGCTGGCGCGGGCGACCGATCTTCTTCTGCGGGTCGGCGATCATTTCCTTCCACTGCGCGATCCAGCCCACGGTGCGGCTGAGCGCGAAGATGGCGGTGAACATCGAGGTCGGGAAGCCGATCGCGTCGAGAATGATACCCGAGTAGAAATCCACGTTGGGATAGAGCTTCCGATCGACGAAATACTGGTCGGAGAGCGCGATCTTTTCCAGCTCCTTGGCCACCTGCAGGGTCGGTGACAGGTTGTCGGCACCGAGCTGGGCCAGCACCTCGTTGGCGGCCTGTTGCATCACCTTGGCGCGCGGATCGTAGTTCTTGTAGACGCGATGGCCGAAGCCCATCAGGCGGAAGCCGGAGTTCTTGTCCTTGGCCTTGGCGATGAACTCGGGGATGCGGTCGACGGTGCCGATCTCCTTGAGCATGTTCAGCGCCGCCTCGTTGGCGCCGCCATGGGCAGGGCCCCAGAGGCACGCAACGCCCGCCGCGATACAAGCAAACGGGTTGGCGTCGGACGAGCCGGCGAGCCGGACCGTCGAGGTCGAGGCGTTCTGCTCGTGGTCGGCGTGGAGCGTAAAGATCAGGTCCATCGCACGCGCGACGACCGGGTTCACCACGAAATCCTCGGCCGGGACCGAGAAGCACATGCGCAGGAAATTCGACGCATAGTCGAGGTCGTTGCGCGGGTACACGAAGGGCTGGCCCACCGAGTACTTGTAGGCCATGGCGACGATCGTGGGGATCTTGGCGATCATGCGGATCGAGGCGATCTCGCGCTGCTGCGGATCGTTGATGTCGATGGAGTCGTGATAGAACGCCGCCATGGCGCCGACCACGCCGCAGACGATGGCCATCGGGTGCGCGTCGCGACGGAAGCCGCGGTAGAAATAGTGCATCTGCTCATGCACCATGGTGTGGCGGGTGACGCGCTGCTCGAAGTCCAGCATCTGCGCCTTGTTGGGCAGCTCGCCATAGAGCAGCAGGTAGCAGACCTCGAGGTAGTTCGACTTCTCGGCCAGCTGTTCGATCGGGTAACCCCGATACATCAGCTCGCCCTTGTCGCCATCGATATAGGTGATGGCGCTGTCGGTCGCGGCGGTCGAAGTGAAGCCCGGATCGTAGGTAAACATGCCGGTCTTGGCGTAGAGTGAGCGGATATCGATGACATCCGGCCCAACCGAGCCCGATAGCACCGGGAACTCGAAAGTCTGGTCCCCGATGGTGAGTTTGGCGACGGTATCGCTCATCTTCGCACTCCATGTTGGCCTTCTAGGGGCCCGCGGAAGGTGGGAGCGGGCAAGGCCGGATCGTCGTTAAGAGGCAGGTTCGGTTGGCGTAACCCATATACCCCACCTCTGCAACAGGTGGGTGAACAACGCTGACCTAATCAGTTTTCTCAATATGCATCAGCTGGCCTGATCGCCCAGTCGTGCCAGTGTTTCGTCGCGTCCGATCAGCACCATCACTTCGAAAATGCCCGGCGAAATGGTCCGGCCGGTCAGTGCTGCCCGCAGTGGCTGCGCCACCTTGCCGAGCTTCAGCCCACGGGCCTCGGCGAAGGCGCGAGCCGCTGTGTCGATTGCTTCCACCGACCAGTCGTTGAGGCCCTTGAGGATGTCTGCGAAGGCGCCAACGTTGGCGCGCGCGTCAGCGGTCAGCTGGTCGGCGGCTGCCTGATCGATGGCCAGCGGGCGCACGGCATAGATGAACTGTGCCAGGTCGATCAGCTCGAGCACGGTCTTGGCGCGCGGCTGCAGCTCGGGCAGGGCGGCCAACACCGTGGCCTTGTTGGCGGCAAGGCCATCCATGTCGAAGACGCGGTTGAGCTCCGTCGCGGTCTCCAGCATCACGTCATAGAGCCGCTGCGGCGCCGCCTCGCGGATGTAGTGGCCGTTGATGTTCTCGAGCTTGACGAAATCGAAGCGAGCCGCCCCCTTGTTGAGGGCATCGAGCGTGAACCACTCGACCATCTGCTGGGTGCTGAACAGCTCTTCATCGCCATGGCTCCAACCGAGGCGAGCGAGATAGTTGCGCAGCGCCTCCGGCAGGTAACCCATCTGGCGGTAGGCCTCAACGCCGAGGGCACCGTGGCGCTTCGACAGCTTGGCGCCGTCAGGGCCGTGGATCAGCGGGATGTGCGACATCTCCGGTACGGACCAGCCCATCCCGTTGTAGATGACGATCTGGCGAGCGGCATTGGTGAGGTGGTCGTCACCGCGGATGATGTGGGTGACGCCCATGTCGTGGTCGTCCACCACCACCGCCAGCATGTAGGTCGGCGTGCCATCGGAACGCAGGATGATGAAGTCGTCGAGGTTCTCGGCCTTGAATACGACCTCGCCCTGCACGTGATCCTGCACCCGGATCTCGCCCGACTGCGGCGCCTTGATGCGGATCACCGGGGCAACGCCGGCGGGCGCCTCGGACGGGTCGCGGTCGCGCCAGTAGCCGTTGTAGCGTGGCGGCAGGCCGTTGGCGCGCGCGGTCTCGCGCATCTCGGCCAATTCCTCGGGGGAGCAGTAGCAGTAGTAGGCCTGGCCGCGCGATAGCAGCTCATTGGCGACCTCGGCATGCCGGGCAGCGCGGGAAAACTGCATGAACGGCTCGCCGTCCCAATCCAGCCCCAGCCACTTCAGGCCGTCGAAGATCGCCTTGACGGCGCCTTCGGTCGAGCGTTCGCGATCGGTGTCCTCGATGCGCAGCAGCATCTTGCCGCCGGTGTGACGCGAGAAGGCCCAGTTGAACAGGGCCGTGCGGGCGCCGCCGATGTGGAGGTAGCCGGTGGGCGAGGGGGCGAAGCGGGTGACGACTGGAGTAGCCATGGGTCGGTGAAACATCCCGGAGAATTGGCGTTTGGCGGTGTGTAAGCACCCCGGAGCCGGAGCGCAAGGGCGGCAGTTGGCATGGCGCCCACGCCCGGTTAGCATCCCCGCCGTGATCGTGCAGAGCGGGGGCTCGGCGGGTGACCGTGACTGTCGTGGAGGCGGTGTCTGAGCGACTGGTTCCGGTACCCGCCGGACCGGATGCGATGCGTGCGTTGCCGCCGGCGCTTCGGCCGCGCGTATCCCGGTGGCACGAGTTCGCGACCAGTATCGCCACGGCGCTCGAGCACCGGCGCCTGTTTCTGCTCTGGCCTTATGCTGTCATCGCCGGACTCATCGTGTCGTTGGCGACGCCGACAGCGCCGGACCCGATCGTATTGGGACTGTTAGGTGCGGTTTTTGCTGTGGGCCTGCTGTTAAGCCGCCGCCAGCTTGCCATCTTCCGCACTCTGACCATGGCCGGTGCCTTCTGGGCCGGGTTCTCGCTGCTCGCGGTCCACGCCACCTGTTCGGCACCACGATGCTGGCGCGACCCGTCTATGGCACGTACGAGATGCGCGTCGACGAGATTGTCTCCGAGGCTGAGAGCGGGGTGCGCGCGATCGTCTCGGCTATCACGCCAACCGGCACGTCACGCACAGTCCCTATGCGTCGAGCCCGGATCGTCGTGGCTGCTGGTCCGGCACTCGGGCCCGGCGACATCATCCGGGCGCCAGTGCGCTTCTACGCGGTTCCGGGACCCGTGGTGCCAAATGGCTTCGACACGCAATTCCATGCCTTCTTCGACGGTGTCGGCGCCTATGGGAACACGACCGGCACGGTCGAGCGGGTCAGGTCGGGAGACAGCTCGGCGCCCGAGCGCATCATAGACGCCGTCCGTCGCGGCATCGCCGCACGCATCGATGCCGACCTGCGGCAGCCGGCTGCCGGCATTGCCCGGGCGCTGATCACCGGCGACCAAAGCGCAGTCTCGGATGAAGCACGCGAGACGATGGCAGCCGCAGGCCTGGCGCACGTGCTTTCGGTATCGGGGCTGCACCTCACCATCGTGGCCGGGCTGGTGCTGGTGACCCTGCGAGGCGGCCTGGCGCTGGTCGGCAGCATCCACCGGCTGGTCTCGGTGAAGCGGGTCGCGGCGGCGGGGGCCGTGCTCGCGTCGTTGGCCTACTTTGCCATTTCGGGCGGCAACGTCGCCGCACTCCGTTCGACCATCATGCTGGTGCTGGTGCTCGGCGCTATCGTGTTCGGCCGACGGGCATTGACGATGCGGAACGTAGCGATCGCCGCGTTGATCGTCATCGCCACCGATCCCGCCAGCGTCTTTCGTCCCAGCTTCCAGCTGTCATTCGCCGCCGTGGTGGCGCTTATCGGTGCCTGGGAGCTGATGCGACCGCCGGAGGGCAGGGAGCAATCGCTGCTGGCGCGCACCGGCGGCTACCTCTGGGGCATCGTGCTCACCAGCCTGATCGCCGGCGCGGCGACACTCCTCTTTTCGGTCTACCACTTCCAGCAGACCTCGCCGCTCGGCGTCCTTGGCAACCTGTTCTCACTTCCCTTGGTCGGCTTCGTCATGATGCCCGCCGCGGTGCTCGCGACGCTGGCCATGCCGTTCGGCTGGGAGGCGCCCTTCGTGGCCGTGATGGGCTGGTCGATCGACCGGATGCTCGATCTCGGCGGGATCGTGGCGAGTTGGAGCAGCGCCCTCGACTACAGTCCACTGCTGACGCCTATGGCCCTATTGCTCGGACTCGCGGCGCTGGCTTGGTTCACCTTTATCCCCACGTGGCACCGGCTGATCGCGCCGATCCTGCTGCTACCCGCAGTGTTGATGTTTGCACTCGATCAGCCACCCGATGTGCTGATCGCGGACACCACGCAGGCGGTGGTGATGCGTAGCGAGACCGGGTTGGGACTGGTTGCGGGAAAAGGCGACAGCTTCGCTGTCGACGTGTGGCGGGAGACCTATGGCGAACCGATCGAGGCGATCTCGCCGCTTGGTTGTGACAGCGTCGGATGCTTCGGAGCCAGCACGCGCGGCTTCACGATCGCCATCGTCCGGGATCCGGCCGGCTTCCATGAGGATTGCGGGCTAGCAGACTTGGTGATCACCCACCGAACTGTGCCGGCCAGTTGCTCGGCAAGCGCCATCGTCGATGCGGACGCGCTGGTGCGGGGCGGCGTGCATTGGCTGCGCTGGGATGCGGCGCGGGGCGGTTTTGAGATCCGCCCCGCGATCCCGCCGCTCAGCCGGCCGTGGCGAGCAGTGCTACGGTGACGCCTGCAGCTTCGATCTGGGCATTGCCCAGCACGTAGCCCTTCTCGTCCGCAGCGGCGGTCAGGTTTGCCGCGGTGTCGCCGTAATTAAAGTAAACGCGCCATTTACCACGCGTCCGGCAGCGCACGCCGGCAGGCAGGTTCAGCGTCGGCACCTCAGCTTCGGCAAGCAGGTGGTCGATGATGCGCTGCATCAGTGCCCTATCGCCGCTCGCGGCGAGGTAGTTGAGCTTTCCCTGCGCCACGAGCACCGGGAAATCCTCCTCGTCCTCGATGACGATCTGCGCTCGGGTATCGAGCCGTTCGCGCCAATGGCCGACGGCCCCGCCACCCTTCACCGAGACGGTGCGCCGCGGATCGGTGCTGTCGACGCGGGCTACCTTGGCGTCGAGCAGGTTCTGCGGCAGGTCGGGACCGAGGCCGGCAGGGATCGAGAAGTTCTGGGTCTTCGAGCCCGTGCGCGGACCGATCAGCAGGTGGCCATCGAAGTTCTCGATTGCCGTCCGCAGGGCATCGTTCCAAGCGAACAGCGCCGGGATGACCACCAGGTCGTAGCCTGAGAAGTCGGTGGTCGAGGGCGGCAGGATGTCGACGTCGATGCCGCGCTTCCGCAGCGGCACGTAGACGTTGCGCACGTGCTGGTGGTGCGTGAAACCCTTGGCTTGCGGCTGGATGCGCCAGGCCCACTCGCTCTGGTAGTCGAAGACGATTGCGACGCGGCCTTTCCGCGCCTCGCCATCGAAACCCAGCTCCTTCAGCTCCCGTGCCACCTGCTTGGCTTCATGGTAGCCGGGCGTCGGCACGCTATCGGGCCGCAAGAGCCCGGCATGCATCTGTTCCTGCGCGAACGGGGCCTGCCGCCAGCGGAAGTAGCTCACCACCTCCGCCCCGTGCGCGAAAGCCTCCCAGGCCCAGAGCCTCGCCATGCCGGGCAGGGGATCGGGGTTGTAGTCGGCCCAGTTCACCGGTCCGGGCTGCTGCTCCATGATCCACCAGCGGCCATGGCCCACGGCGCGGTAGAGATCATGGTGCAGTCCAGAATTGTCGGGGTCGCCCTGCCGGAAGTACGGAATCTTGCTTTCCTCGGGCTCCGGAACGCCCTCCAGATGTCCCAGCGGATAGGAGTCCCAGCTGGCGACGTCGAGCGTCTCGGCCAGTTCGTAGTGGTCGAACTCGGTGGAGCGCGACATGAAATTGTGGATCACCGGCAGGTCTGGACGCGCCGCCTTCATCAGGTCGTACTGCGTCTTGTTGAACGCGGCGACCTGCGCCGACGAATAGCGGCGAAAGTCGAGGCAGGCAGCCGGCGCGGCCTCGGTCACGGTGAGGTTCGGCGGGTCGATCTGTTCGAAGTTGTTGTACTCCATCGACCAGAAGACATTGCCCCAGGCGAGGTTCAGCGCCTCGATGGTCTTGTACTTGTCCTTCAGCCAGAGCCGGAAGCCGATGGCTGCGGCGTGCGAGTAGGAGTGCACCGTGTCGTGGCAGCCGTACTCGTTATCGGTCTGCCAGCCGGCGAGTGCCTTGTGCTGGCCGACATGGTCGATCAGCAACCGGGTGATGCGGGCGCATTCGCGCCGATAGCCCAGGTGCGAGAAGTCGTAGTGCCGACGCGAACCGAAGCCGCGCGGCCGGCCGTCGCGATCGACCGCCAGCATGTCGGGCATCTTGTCGATCAGCCAGCGGGGCGGGGTCGCCGTGGGCGTGCCGACGATGACCTTGAGCCCGTGCTTGTCGAGCACGTCCATTGCCGCAACCAGCCAGCCGAAATCCAGCTCGTTCGGTCGCGGCTCAAGGCGGGACCAGGCAAACTCGCCGATGCGGACATATTCGATGCCGACCTCCGCCATGCGGCGGGCGTCGTCATCCCATTGCTCGACGGACCAGTGTTCGGGGTAATAGCAGACGCCGATAGCGGGAAAAGACACGTTAGACTCAGAGCTTGAGGAAGGGTTCGGCGATGCCGGGGACGTCGAGCGCCACGGCGAAGACGCTGCCGGCATAGGGCTCGCGCTCCAGTTGCTCGGGCGTCATGTGCTCGCGCGCCGTGGTGATGTAGAGGGTCTTGAGGTCATTGCCGCCGAAGGCGGGGCAGCTCACCTGGCTAACGCCGGGAACCTCGACCACCTTGTCGAGCTTGCCGTCGGGCGAGATGCGGATCACCGCGCTGCCGCCCCAACGGGCGTTCCAGAGGTACCCCTCGGAGTCGACGACGGAGCCATCGGGGCCGCCCAGGCCGTCCATGGTGTAGAAATCCTCCCATGGTCCGACCGGCAGGCCGGTCGCCGGGTCGAGCGCGCAGCGGACGATCATCTGGCTGGCGTCAGTGAAGTAGGCGGTGCGGCCGTCGGGGGAAAAGCAGATCGAGTTCGGGATGCGGATGTTCTCGATGACCTTGGTGGTCTGTCCGGCGCGGTACTGATAGACGCCACCGACCCCCGCCTCGGCCTTCCGGCCCATCGTGCCGATCCAGAAGCCGCCGGTGCGGTCGACGCGGCTGTCATTGGTCCGGTTGGTCGGAACGTCCTCCTCGATCTCGGCGATCACCGTGCTCGTGTCGGAAGCAAAATCATAGCGGAGCAGGGCGCCCGACTGCACGATGCCGAGCGTGTCCTTGTCGATCACGGCGCCGGCGCTGACCGTGTCCTTGAAGGTAATGCGGTCGACGATGTGGCCGTCGGTGCCGGCGCTCAGCATGGTCTGGTTGAGGATATCGAACCAGAACAGGCGTTCGAGCAGCGGGTTCCAGAACGGGCCTTCGCCCAGCTCGCAGCGGCTATCGACGAACAGTTCGGCCTTCGAGTTCATCGTGGTCTTCCCTGATCATAGGCGGCGACGGCGGTGGTGGCGCGCGATGCCACATCGGCGGCCGACATGCCGGGCTTGAAAATGTAGGTGCCGAGCCCGAAGCCGGCGCAGCCGGCCGCGAAGTACTCGGCGAAATTGTCGGGGTTGGCGCCTCCGACGGCGTAGAGCGGGATAGCCAGCGGCAGCACCGCCTTCATCGCCTTGATGCCCTTGGGGCCAAGCACTTCGGCGGGGAAGAACTTCAGGCCCGTGGCGCCGGAGCGGATGGCGGTGAACGCGTCGGTGGGCGAGAACACACCCGGGTACGAGGTCATGCCGCGCTCGATGGTGGCGCCGATAACTGCCGGGTTGGTGTCCGGCGACACAACGAACCGGCCGCCCGCATCGGCGACCGCGTCGACATCGGCGCGGCTCAACACCGTGCCCGCACCGACCAGGGCGCGACCGTCGAAGGCCTTGGCGGCGTCTTCGATCGAGCGCAGCGCTTCGGGCGAATTGAGTGGGACCTCGATCATGGTGATGCCGGCGAGCACGAGGGCGTCGCAAACTTCGAGGGTTTCGGGAGGCGTGATGCCGCGAAGGATCGCGATGATGTGGCGGTGGTCCATGAACTTCTATGCCTGTCTTGCTGCCTTGAGTCCGGCGAGGGTGGCGTCGGTCGCATCGACGATGCGGGTCCGGGCGCCGAGCCGTTCAAAGCCCATCTGGTACAACCCGCAAAGGCCGACACTGCCGACCAGCGGAATCTCCGCCTCGCCGATCCAGTCGCGCTGGCCCCCGATCTCGGCGCCGATCAACAGGCCCGAGAGGAAACCGGCACACCATGCCGGGCTGCGGCCCGACAGCAGGGAGCCGGCGCGGACCTTGAACAGCGTCGCGGTCAAGCGCTGGGGGCGCTCGAGCCCCTGGTCGAGACCGGCAGCGAAGCCGACATCACGATCTTCGCCCTCGAGCTCACCACCGAGCGAATGGCGCAGCACCGAGTGGGTGCGCAGCAGCTCGAAGATCTCGCCGGTCATAGCGCTGGAGAAGCGCTCCAGCTTGGTGCCGGAAAGCAGCGCCCACTTGCTGTGGGTGCCCGGCATAACCGCGAGGCCGGAGAAGTTGGGGATCAGTGCCGAGAGCCCAAGCAATTGGGTTTCCTCGCCGCGCATCACGTCCTCCGCACCCAGATCGCGGAGGCAGACGCCAGGCAGGATGCGCGGGGTGTGCGGGCCGGCCATGTCGGGCGCAACGGCGCCGGCAGCGATGCGACCGAGTTCGGCGGGGGCGTCGAGATAGGGGGCCTCGATCCAGCCCTGCCGCGCGCCGGCCATGCCGCAGATCAGTACGTCCTCGACGTCATCGGCGACGCCGTTGAGCAGCGAGGTCAGCACATCCGGATATTGCTCGCGGCTGAGACGACCCATGCCGTCCGGCGACGAGCGGGAGAAGGCGATCTCACCGGCGGAATCTATTCCCCATGCCCGCAGATTGGAGGTGCCCCAATCGACGGCGACCCATTCGACCTGTCCTGCCAAAACCCTCTCCCTTGCGCCGCCAGTTTGCCGCGCATCAAGCCATGCCGCTACATCGCAATCGGGAAGGTGGTCCACTCTCCTGGTATGATCGCGAAAGCCGCTTGCAGGCGGCGCTTCAGATCCGATGCGCCACTTGCTGCCAGCGGCGCGGAACGTAACGTCTTTGCCAGCCCAGCCCTAGTGCAATTGTTGTCCGCAGCGTCCGGATTCATAAGAAAAAGGGGCCGGCTGAGGCAGCCGGCCCGGAGACCCGATTGGCGGCAGGTCAGGAGTTCAGTATTTGCGGAGCAGGCCAACCAGGCGACCCTGCACCTTCACCCGGTCGGGCGGGAAGATGCGGGTTTCGTAGGCTGGGTTGGCGGCCTCGAGCGCTACCGAGTTGCCGCGACGGCGCAGCCGCTTCAGCGTCGCCTCCTCGTCATCTACGAGGGCGACGACGATCTCACCGGTCGAAGCCGCCTCCTGTTTCTTGATGAGCACGGTGTCGCCATCGAAAATCCCGGCATCGATCATCGAATCGCCGCGCACTTCCAGGGCATAATGTTCACCCGCACCGAGCATCTCGGGCGGCACCATGATGGAATGGCTGTGGGTCTGGATGGCCTCGATCGGAGTGCCGGCGGCGATTCGGCCCATCACCGGGACGGTGACCGCGCGGTAGGCGTCGGCGTTGGCCACCTGCGCCGCGGGGCGTGCCGGCGGGGTCGCGACCCGGCCAAGATTGCCCTCGATGACGCTCGGCTCGAAGCGCGCCTTGCGGCCGCCGAGCGATGGATTCATCGAGTCCGGTAGCTTGATCACCTCGAGCGCCCGGGCTCGGTTGGGCAGGCGCCGGATGAAGCCGCGCTCCTCGAGCGCAGTGATCAGCCGGTGGATGCCCGACTTGCTGCGAAGATCGAGCGCATCCTTCATCTCGTCGAACGAGGGTGGGATGCCGGATTCTTTCATCCGCTCGTGGATGAACATCAGAAGTTCGTGTTGCTTGCGCGTCAGCATGGCGGCCCCGTGAGCAGAATCGGAACAAAGACTGAACGTATTATACGTGTTCCAGTTATGTTCTGCAATCGGACGATGAATATTGCGTTACGATGGCGCCCCTGGCGCGCCGAAAGAGAGGACGTGTGGCCGCTAAATCCTCTCGACGTCGGGGCCTTGCGTTTCGTTGACCTGCTGTCCACCAGGGCATACCGTCGAGAGATTGGCGTGTCGAACCCGCACACCCCAACCTTCTCAGCTGGAGCTGTGCTCGTTTCCACGGGCCGGTGAACTGGACTGTTTCTGAGGAGGAAAACATGTCTATGAAATCAAGCCGTTATGCCATATCCGCAATGATCCTGGGGATCTTGCTCAGCCCCACCGTGGCGGCCGAAATGACCGATGCGGAATTGGTCGCCAACGCGCTGTCGGCAGCGCCGGTGGCGGTGGGCCAGAATGCCACGGTCGTGAACTTCGATGCTCAGATGCAGATGAAGACGCTCAAGGAGGGAACGAACGGCTTTACCTGCATGCCGGACAACCTGGCTTCGCCCACCAATGATCCAATATGCGTCGATGCCGGAGGCATGGCGTGGTTGACGGCATATAGCGAGAAGAAGGACCCACCCGAGGGTGTGGTCGGTTTCGGCTACATGCTGCAGGGCGAGTCGGCGCCCGACAACATGGATCCGTTCGCGACCGCGCCGCCCGCTGGCCACGAGTGGATGGTCGACGGGCCGCACGTCATGATCTTCAACGTCGCAGACGAGATGCTGGCCGGCTATCCCAAGGAAGAGCATCCCGACCACACCCAGCCCTATGTGATGTGGCCCAACACTCCCTATGCCCACCTGATGATCCCCGTGCACTGACGACGGGATTCACTGGCGCGTGGCGGCGCATTGGTCGACGCGCGCCGCCGCCGGATTATTGCGGCTCGGCGGGTAGGGTAAGCTGCACGCTGAAACCTTTGCCAGGCTGCGATGCGACAGTCAGTTCGCCACCGAGCAGACCCGCGATCTCTTCGACTATGGACAGCCCGAGGCCAGCTCCGGGCTTGTCGCTGTTACCGCGGCTGAAGCGTTTGCGCACTGCCGCCAGCTGCTCGGCGGCGACGCCGTTGCCGGTGTCGGCTACCTGCAGCACCACCACGCCGTCCCCTGTGGTGACGCGAACCGTCGCTTCGGCGTCGGGTCCAGCATAGGCGATGGCGTTCTCGATGAGGTTGCTCAGCAGTTCACCGAGCAGCATCGGGTCGCCGCGGACCAGCGCCGGTCCTTCGCCCTCGAGGCCAAGATCGATGTCGGCGGCATGGGCGCGGACGACATAGTCGCCTGTGCGCTCCCGGGCGAGCTCGAACAGATCGACAACCTGGAACTGCAGCCGATCGGACGCAGCCTCGTCGATCCTGGCGAGGAGCAGCAGTTGCGCGAGGACGCGCTCGGCGTGCACCACCGCGGCGTCGGCGGTGCGGGCCGCCTCCCGTGCCGCGGCAGGGCTATCGGCGCGGAGCGCCAGCGCCAACTGAGTGCGGATGATGGTGAGCGGCGTGCGGAGCTGATGGCTGGCATTGCCGGTGAAATGGCGCAGGGCATCGAGAGCTGACGACAGCCGCGTCATGAACGAGTTGATCGTGTCGACCAGGCCCTGCACCTCGCGGGGAACCTCCTGTTCGATGGGGCTGAGGTCATCGAGGGCCCGCCGCGAGATGGCATCGCGGAGGCGGTAGAGCGGGGCGAGCGAGAAACCGACGGCCAGCCAGAGGATCACCGCGGCGGCGAGGATGAGCAGCGCAAGGCGAATGGCAGAGCGGAGGAGCAGGGTCTGGGTCAACTGCGTGCGGGCGATGGTGGTCTCGGCGACGGTGACCGTGAACGGGATGGCGCTGACGCCGGAGGATGCCGCGCGTCGCAGCACCGCCACGCGGATCGGCTCACCACGGAAGCTGGCGTCCGAATAGGCGATGTCGGCCGTCGCTGCATCAGAGGTCGGCAGGGTCTGATAGCCCGTGATGAAGCCCTCCGGACCGTCGACGCGGTAGAAGACCCGGTCCTGCGCCGCCGAAGTCAGCATCTCCAGGGCGACATAGGGCACGTCGACCTCGAGCGCGCCATCCTCGGTGACGATCACCCGCTCGGCGATGGCGAGGACAGAGCCGGCGAGGACGCGGTCCGAGAGCGAGGTTGCGGTGTCCTTGGCCTCGCGCCAGGTATCGACCACCGCGAGCGCGGCGACAGCCAGCAACGCGATCATCAGCCACAGCAGCAGGCGCCGGCGCAGCGAGTAGGGGCGCACCATCAGTCGGCGATCCGATCGAGGTAATAGCCGAGGCCGCGGGCGACCCGCACGGTGAGCGCATAGGGAGCGAGCCGGCGGCGCAGGCGCGAGATGTATTGTTCGACGGCGTTCTCGCTGAGGTCATCGTCGAAGGCGGCCAGCGATTCAATGATCGATTGCTTGGCGACCACCTTGCCGGCCTTGCGCAGCAGGGTCTCAAGCACGCTGAGTTCGCGCGCCGGCATGTCGAGGGTCTGCCCAAACGCCGAGAGGGTGCGCGACACGGTGTCGAGCTCGATGTTGCCGAAGGCGATGCTCGAGTTGTGCAGCCCGGCCTGCCGGCGCAGCAGCACGCGGATGCGCGCTTCCAGTTCCGACACTTCGAACGGCTTGGTCATGTAATCGTCAGCACCGAGGTCGAGGCCGCGCACCCGCTCGTCGAGGGCGCCGCGAGCGGTGAGGATCAGTACGGAGGAGGCGTTGCGACGGGCCCGCATGCGGCGCAGGACGTCGAGCCCGTCCATTTCGGGCAGGCTGAGGTCGAGCACGACGAGATCGAATGTTTCCGTCGACAGCACGGCATCGGCGGAGATGCCGTCATGAACGACATCCACCGCGTAGCCGGCGACCCGCAGGACGACGGCAAGGCCGTCGGCCAGGGTCCGGTTGTCTTCGACCACTAAGATGCGCATTATTGGCTCCCCGACCGCACGGTAGTTTGACGGCGCGGCGTTGCCCATAGCCCTTGTGGAGCGGGCAGGGGAGCGGGCATGGTCCGGAAATGCTCCGACTTCTCGCCATTCTCGTCCTCGTCGCAACGCCCACCTTCGCCCAGGAGGCGAAGGTCTATCCGGCGCTCGACGATGCGGTCGGCAACCGGACTGTCACGGTTTACTCGTCGCTCGACGAGCCGCTGGCGCGGCCGATGATCGCGGCGTTCCAGGCCGCCAACCGCGACATCGCAGTGGCCTATGAGGACCTGCAGACCGTCGACATCTACGATCGCGTGGTGGCCGAGACCGATGCCGGTGCGCCCACCGCAGATTTCGCGTTCTCCTCGTCGATGGACCTGCAGGTCAAGCTCGCGAACGACGGCTATGCGCAGGAGAGCAGCCTGCCGCTGTCTGCCACGTGGCCGCGCTGGGCCAACTGGCGCAACACGGCCTACGCGCTGACCTATGAGCCGGCGGTGTTCATCTACCACAAGCCGAGCTTTGCCGGATCGAAGCCACCTTCGACGCGGGCGGAGCTGATCCAGTACCTCAAGGCCAATGCGGACACGATCCACGGCCGGATCGGCACTTACGACATCGAGCGATCCGGCGTCGGGTTCATGTTCTTTTCGCGCGACCAGGAGCAGTATTCCGACCTCTGGACGCTTGTCGGGGCCATGGGCGCGGCCGGCGTAAAACTCTACTCGACCACCTCGGCAATCGTCGACCGCGTCGCCGATGGCCGGTTCGTCTTCGGCTACAACATCCTCGGTTCCTACGCCGCCGAGGCTGCCGCCCGGAACCCAGATCTCGGCATCATTCTCCCCGCCGACTACACCATCGTCACGTCGCGCATCGGGCTGGTGCCGAAGGCCTCGGCCAATCCCGATCTCGGCCGGCGGTACCTGGCGTTCTTCATGTCGGCCGAGGGGCAGACGATCATGGCGCAGCAGCTGCAGATCGCGGCGCTCAACCCCAATGTCACCGGCGACAACACCGCCAACGCCATGCAGCAGGCGCTAGGCAACCAGCTCCGCCCGGTGCCTGTCAGCCCCGGGCTGATGGTCTATCTCGACCAGGTGAAACGGGCCCGGCTGATCCGGCGCTGGAACGACGCACTCAGCATCCAATAGGCCGCGACAGGTTCGCGACAGCTTCGTGTGGTCTGGTCCACACTAGCCGAGGCGTAAGAGCGTCCGGCTGAGGAGTCTGGGAGGACCCCGCAGTTTTGATCAGCGTTGCCGCAACCGCGCGGCAGCCCGCGGTGTTTCATCGCGGGGCATTCCCCCCAGGTTGAGATAACGCCGGTCGGCAACGCTTCGACCGCAATGGAGGACAACAAATGAAGCATCTCGTAGCGACTGCCCTGCTGGCCGGCGCCCTGGCGCTGCCCACAGCGGCGTTTGCCGCCGACTACTCGATCATGGCGCCTGCCGCGCCTGGCGGCGGCTGGGACCAGACCGCCCGCTCGATGCAGGAGGCGATGACTGCCGAAGGCATCTCCGGCAACGTCCAGGTTACCAATGTACCCGGCGCCGGCGGCACCATCGGGCTGGCTCAGTTCGTGCAGGAAGCCAATGGCAATCCGTCAAAGCTGATCGTCGGCGGCTACGTGATGGTCGGCGCCATCCTTACCAACAAGGCGCCGGTGACGCTCGATGCGGTGACCCCCATCGCGCGGCTGACCGGCGAGTACGAAGTGATCGTGGTGCCGGCAGCGTCCGATATCCAGACGCTGGCCGATCTTGTCGCCAAGCTGAAAGCCGATCCGGGCGCGGTGTCGTGGGCCGGTGGTTCGGCCGGTGGCACCGACCACATCGCGGCGGGCTTGTTCGCCAAGACCGTCGGCGTTGATCCGAAGTTGGTGAACTACGTCGCCTTCTCGGGCGGTGGTGAAGCGCTCGCCGCAGTGCTCGGCAACCAGGTGACGGTCGGCATCTCCGGCTATGGCGAGTTCCAGTCGCAGGTCGAGGCCGGCGCGCTGCGCGTCATCGGTGTATCGGCGCCTGAGAAGGTGGCGATCATCAACGGCCCGACCTTCAAGGAAGGCGGCGTCGATCTCGTCGTGCAGAACTGGCGCGGCGTGTGGGCTGGTCCCGGCCTCAGTGCCGAGCAGACGACTGCCATTGGCGCCGACATCGAGAAGATGGTGAACTCGGAATCGTGGAAGAAGATCCTCGAGACCAAGGGCTGGAACAACACCTACCTCCCTGCCGACGCGTTCAAGACCCAGCTGGCCACCGAGATCGCCTCCACCGAGGCAATTCTCAAGGACGTCGGTCTCGTGCAATGATCGAGCCCATGGCTCAGGCAAACAAGCAGCGCCGCCCGGACTGGGCGGCGCTGGTCATCGCTGCGGGTCTGCTGGCTCTCGCGCTGCTGGTCGCGTGGGATGCCTCGCGGCTGGGCAGCGGCGGCGCCTACGCCCGCATCGGCCCTCAGACTATTCCCTACGTGATCGCCTTCTGTCTCGCCGTCCTTGCCGTCTTCACCGTCATTGCGGCGTATCGGCATAGCTTCCCGGAGCGCGACGAGCAGGATATCGCGCCGGTACTGTGGATCGTCGGTGGGCTAGTGGCACAGATGGTGCTGATCAAGTTCACCGGCTTCTCGATCGCCACCGGCATCCTGTTCGGGATGACGGCGCGCGGCTTCGGCGCGCGGCGGCTGTGGCTCTCCATTCCCGCCGGCATCCTGATCGCCGGCATCGTCTGGCTGATCTTTGCCCGCGGGTTGTCGCTGACCCTGCCGGCTGGCCCGCTCGAGGCGGCGCTGACTGGTGTCCTGCAGACGCTGGTGCAGTTCGTCACGCTGGTCGTTACCAGCATTCTCGGCTTCTTCCGGAGCTTTGCCTGATGGATACGTTCATGCTGCTCTGGCAGGGCCTCGCGGTGGCCGTGCAGCCGATCAACCTGCTGTACGCGCTGGTCGGTGTAACGCTCGGTACCGCGGTCGGCGTACTGCCCGGCATCGGCCCCGCAACCACGGTCGCGCTGCTTCTGCCGGTGACGTACAAGCTCGATCCGGCCGGCTCGCTGATCATGTTCGCCGGCATCTACTATGGCGGCATGTATGGCGGCTCGACCACGTCGATCCTGCTGAACACACCCGGCGAGAGCGCCTCGATCGTCACGGCGCTCGAGGGCAACAAGATGGCCAAGGCGGGCAGGGGCGGCCCCGCCCTCGCTACCGCCGCGATTGGCTCGTTCGTCGCCGGGCTCATCGCCACCATTGCGCTGGCGTTCCTCGCTCCGTGGGTGGTGAAGTTCGCGCTCGCCTTCGGGCCGCGTGAGTATTTCGCACTGATGGTGCTGGCCTTCGTCACGGTGTCGGCGGCCTTCGGCGATTCCGCCCTGCGCGGGCTGACCTCGCTGTTCATCGGCCTGACGCTCGGCATCATCGGCATCGACCTGCAGACCGGCCAAGCGCGACTGAGCTTCGGCATCCCCGACCTGCTCGACGGCGTCGAAGTCACGACACTGGCCGTCGCCATGTTCGCCATCGGCGAGACGCTGTTCGTCGCCGCGCAGGGCAAGCGGGCGCCCGAGACGGTGGAGCCGGTGCGTGGCTCGCTGTGGATGAGCGCCAAGGACTGGTCGCGCTCGTGGAAGCCATGGCTGCGCGGCACGATCATCGGCTTCCCCATTGGCGCCATGCCGGCCGGCGGCGCCGAGATCGGCACGTTCTTTTCCTACGCCGCCGAAAAGAAGCTCTCCAAGCACCCCGAGGAGTTCGGTAACGGCGCCATCGAAGGCGTCGCCGGCCCCGAGGCCGCCAACAACGCGTCCGCCGCCGGAACGCTCGTGCCGCTGCTGACCCTGGGCCTGCCGACCTCGGCGACCGCGGCGATCATGCTCGCCGGCTTCCAGCAGTATGGCCTGCAGCCCGGCCCGCTACTGTTCACTTCGAACCCGCAGTTGGTCTGGGGCCTGATCGCCAGCCTGTTGATCGCCAATCTGATGCTGATCGTCCTCAACCTGCCGCTGATCGGGCTGTGGGTGAAGCTGCTGACCATCCCGAAACCGTGGCTCTATGCCGGCATCCTGCTGTTCGCGACGCTCGGTACCATCGGTGCCAACCCGTCGGTGTTCGAACTCGGCATGCTGCTGGCCTTCGGCCTCCTCGGGTACGGCCTTCGCCTTTTCCACTTCCCGATCGCGCCGGTCGTCGTCGGACTGATCCTCGGTCCGATGGCCGAGCAGCAGTTGCGACGGGCGCTCGCTATCTCGCAGGGCGACGTGATGGTGCTGCTCACCTCGCCGATCTCGGCGACGCTGCTGACGCTGGCGGCCCTGGCGCTGATCGTGCCGCTGATCCTCAGGGTGCGCGGCAAGGGCCAGGTGTTGGCGGAGGTGGCGTCCGACGGGGACTGATGCCTGCGTCATGCGCATGGCTTGCCTGCCCTCGGCCCCTCTGCCGAAGGCAGGCGACGCTTCCCACATCAGGGGCAACGAAAGGCGCTTCCGATGACCCGCAAATCCAGTCTGCTTCGCGACTTCTTCACGCTGTTTGGTGCAGCCAATGCCGCCGCCGCGGCCACCCACGAAAGCCGCAGCCCGAGGGCTCGCGACCTTGAGGCCCTCGGCATCAAGCCGGAACAGTTCCGGTCAATCGGCCGCTAAGCTAGCCCCAGCTAAGCGGGATGACATCGACAATCTCGCCGGGCGGGACGCCGGGCGATTCCTCGGGCACCACGATCAGCGCATCGGCGAGCGCCAAGGACATCGAGTGGCTGGAGTCGGTCTCGAAGATGGGCTCGACCTGCATGTACCCGATGTCGTTACGGCTGAGACTAGCGCGCATGTAGTGGCGGCGCGGGCCGTTCGCCGGCAGGCCGAGCAGGGTGGGTACGCCGATGCGCGGCCAGAACGGATCGATGTGGCCCGTCATGGCGCGCAGCGCCGGCTTCAGGATCACCGTCCCCGTCACCAGCGCCGACACTGGATTGCCGGGTAGTCCGAACACCAGCGTCTTGCCGCGCGTACCGAACATCAGCGGCTTGCCAGGACGCATCCTGAGCTTCCAGAAATCCAGCTCGACGCCCAGGTCACGCAGCACTTCCTGCACATAGTCGCGCTCGCCGACGCTGGCGCCGCCAGTGGTCACCAGCATGTCGACACCCTGGTCGAACGCGCCGAGCAGCGCTGCCTCGAGCTTGGGCTTGTCGTCGGCGACGATGCCGAGGTCGATCACCTGGTCGGCCCAAGGCGCGAGCAGCGGGATCAGTCCGTACGAGTTCGAGGCGATGATCTGGTCCGGGCCGAGCACGCCACCGGGGGCTACCAATTCGTCGCCGGTCGCCAGCACCGCAATCTTCGGGCGCCGGTTCACGGTCAGGCTGGGATGGTTGGCCGAAGCCGCGAGGTTCAGCATGGCCGGGGTGAGTGCAACCCCTGCCGGCAGCAACTCGGCGCCGCGCTTGAAGTCAAAACCCTGCTTGCGGACGCTCTGGCCGACGGGCGGCGTCTTCGCGAAGCTGATCTGGTTGCCTTTAGCCGTCGCTTCTTCCTGCATGATCACCGCATCGGCGCCGATCGGCAGCGGTGCACCGGTGAAGATGCGGACGCATTGGCCGTGCTCCATCATGCCGACGAAGCGAGCACCCGCCTGCGAGGTGCCTGCGAGCTTCAGTGGCCTGCCGGGAACGACTTCGGCGGCGCGTACAGCGTAGCCATCCATGGCGCTGGCGTCGAAAGGCGGCTGGCTGTGCCGTGCAACCAGCGGCTGGGTCAGCACCCGGCGATGCGCCCGGGCAAGCGGCACGCTCTCGCTGCCGAGCACCGGCAGCTTCTTGAAGATCCGCTCGATGGCCTCGTCGACCGGCATCATCGGTGGAAATCACCCGACTTGCCGCCCGACTTTTCCTCCAGCTGTACCAAAGCGATCCGCATACCGCGGTCATGCGACTTGGCCATGTCGTAGAGCGTCAGTGCCGCGACCGATGCGGCCGTCATCGCTTCCATCTCGACGCCAGTCTGCGCCGTCGTCTCGGCGGTTGCGGTGATCAGCAGGGCAGGGCCATCGCCCTCGATCTCGACGCTCACCCTGGTCAGCGGGATCGGGTGGCAGAGCGGGATCAGCTCGGAGGTCTTCTTGGCCGCCATAATGCCGGCAACGCGGGCCACCGCCAGGGCGTCGCCCTTCTTCAACTCACCACCGAGGATGAGAGCCACCGTCTCTGGCTTGGCCTCGAGGCGCGCGGTCGCAACGGCCCGTCGACGCGTTACCGCCTTGTCGCCGATATCGACGATATGCGCTTCCCCCCGCTGGTTGAGGTGGGTGAGCGCCATATCAGCCGCGCAGCAGCTTGATGGTCGCGGCAGTGACGTCGTCCTGCCGCATCAGACTCTCGCCGACGAGGAAGGTCCCGATGCCCGCCTGCTCGAGCCGGACCAGGTCGGCATGCGTGTTGACGCCGCTCTCCGATACCAGGTGCACGCCGTCCGGCACGCCGCCGGCCAGCGTCACCGAGGTGTTCAGCGTCGTCTCGAAGGTACGGAGATTGCGGTTGTTGATGCCGATGAACTCGGCGTTCAGCCCGAGCGCGCGGTCTAGTTCGATCTGGTCGTGCACTTCCACTAGTGCGTCCATCCGCCATTCCTCGGCAGCGTCGAGCAGGTAGCGCGCCGTGTCGTCGGTCACTGCCGCGAGGATCACCAGGATGCAGTCGGCGCCCCAAGCGCGGCTCTCGGCCACCTGGTAGGTCTCGAAAAGGAAGTCCTTGCGTAGCACCGGGAGTCTCGTCGCGTTACGCGCTTCGATCAGGTAGCCCGGCGCCCCTTGGAAGCTCGGGCGATCGGTGAGCACCGACAGGCACGCGGCGCCGCCGAGCTCATAAGCACGCGCGATCTCGGCCGGGTTGAAGTCCTGGCGGATCAGCCCCTTGGACGGGCTTGCCTTCTTTACTTCGGCAATCAGCGCGAACTGCTTTTCTGCGCGCTTTTTCTTCAGCGCCGAGAGGAACCGGCGGACCGGCGGCGCGTCATGCGCTTCGGCCACCACTTCGTTCCAGGGCCGGAGGGTCTTCGCCGCAGCGATCTCCTCGCGTTTGTAGACTTCGATCTGCGAGAGGATGTCGGACATGGATCAACTGTTCGAAACGGAAATGAGTTTGTCGAGGGTGGCTTTGGCCCGGCCGGAGTCGATCTCGCGGGCGGCGAGGTCGGCACCCAGCTTCAGCGTATCGGCGCGACCCGCGACGATGAAGGCGGCAGCGGCGTTGAGCAGCACGATATCGCGGTAGGGGTCCTTGACCCCATCCAGCAGCCCGCGCAGCCGCGACGCGTTGTAGGCCGGGTCGGCGCCCTTCAGGTCCGCCATGGTGGCGCGGGGCAGGCCTGCGTCCTCCGGCGTGATCTCGAAGCTGCGGAGGTCGCCGCCCTTGATTGAGGCGACGAAGCTCGGGCCCGTGGTCGAAAGCTCGTCGATGCCATCGGCGCCATGCACGACCCAGGCCGAGATGGCGCGGTTGGCGAGCAGCGCTGCGGCGACCGGCTCGACCCACTTCTTGTCGTAGACGCCGAGCATGTAGCGGCGTGCACCTGCCGGGTTGGACTGCGGCCCCAGCAGGTTGAACATGGTGCGAGTGCCCATCTCCATGCGAGTGGGGCCGACATGCTTCATCGCCGGGTGGTGCGCCGGCGCGAACATGAAGCCGATGCTGGCTTCGCGGATGCACTGGCTGATCTTGTCCGGCCCGATATCGGTCTTGATCCCGAGCGCCTGCAGCACATCCGAGGCTCCCGACCTCGAGCTCAGCGCGCGGTTGCCGTGCTTGGCCACCGGAACGCCCGCGCCCGCCACGACGATCGAGGTCGCGGTCGAGATGTTCAGCGTTTCTGCGCCGTCGCCGCCGGTGCCGACGATGTCGATGATGCTGTCCGGCGCATCGACCGCCACCGGCACCATCTTGTCGCGCAGGATCGACACGGCCGCGGCGATCTCGCCTACCGTCTCGCCCTTGACCCGCATCCCCATCAGGAACGCGCCGATCTGGCTGGGAGTCGCCTCGCCATCCATGATCGTGGTCATCACCGAGCGCATCTCTTCGCCTGTCAGATCCTGGCGCGACGCGATCTTGTTCAGAGCCCCCTTGATGTCCATCACGCGGCCTTCCTGAGGTTGAAGTCGCGGGCGATGTTGAGGAAATTCTGCAGGATCGCGTGCCCGTTCTCCGACGCGATGCTCTCGGGGTGGAACTGCACGCCGTGGCTCGGATAGCGCCGGTGCTGCATGCCCATGATCAGTCCATCATCGGTGGACGCCGTAACCTCGAGCACGTCGGGCAGGCTTTCCGGCCTGACGATCAGCGAGTGGTAGCGCGTCGCCTCAAAGCCGGAATTGAGGCCGCGGAACAGGCCCTTGCCGCTGTGATTGATCTTCGACGTCTTGCCATGCATCAGGTGTGGCGCGCGGATCACCTCGCCACCCATCGCCTGGCCAAGCGCCTGGTGCCCGAGGCACACGCCGAGGATCGGTGTCGTCGGGGCAAACCGGTCGATCAGGCTGAGGCAGATGCCGGCCGTGTCAGGCGTTGCCGGGCCCGGTGACAGCACGATGGCCTCAGGCGCCAGCGCGTCGATTTGATCGAGGGTGATCTTGTCGTTCCGCCACACCTCGGACTCGCCGCCCAACTCGCCCAGAAAGTGGACGAGGTTGTAGGTGAAGCTGTCGTAGTTATCGATGACGAGGAGGCGCATGTCTCAGGTTCCAGGCTCGGACGTTATGTAAAACACCGGGTCATTCCCGCGAAAGCGGAAATGTCAGAATCAGAGCTGCCCCCGCCATCGTAGATTGCTCATTGGCCCACCCGCGCTTCGCCGGCGTAGCGGAGCGCCTCTTCGGCCGCGCTGAACAGGGCACGGGCCTTGTTCTCGCACTCGAGCTGCTCGAGCTCGGCCTTGCTGTCGGCGACGATGCCCGCACCGGCCTGCACGTAGATCTTGCCGTTCGAGACGATCGCCGTGCGCAGCACGATGCAAGTGTCCATCGTTCCATCTGCACCGAAGTAGCCGACGCAGCCGCCATAGATGCCGCGGCGCGATTTCTCCAGCTCGTCGATGATCTCCATCGCCCGCACCTTCGGCGCACCCGACACGGTGCCCGCCGGGAAGCCTGCAGCCAACGCGTCGACGAAATCGTGCTTCGGGTCGAGGTCACCAACGACGTTCGAGACGATGTGCATGACGTGCGAGTAGTACTCGAGGAAGAACTTGTCCGTAACCTCGACGCTACCGATCTTGGCGACCCGGCCGACATCGTTGCGGCCGAGGTCCAGCAGCATCAGGTGTTCGGCCAGTTCCTTTGGATCGCTCAGAAGTTCGTCAGCCAGTTCCTTGTCGCGCGTCGGGGTGGCGCCGCGCTTGCGGGTGCCGGCGATCGGCCGGATGTTGACCTTGCCGTTTTCGACCTTCACCAGGATTTCCGGGCTCGAGCCCGCGACGGCGAAATCGCCGAAATCCAGCATGTACATGTAGGGCGAAGGGTTGGTGCGGCGCAGCGCGCGATAGAGCGCCGTCGGCGGCAGCGTGAACTCCGCCTCGAAGCGCTGGCTCAGCACCACCTGGAAGATGTCGCCGGCCCGGATGTACTCCTTAGCGTCCTCGACCATCCGCGCGTACTCGGCGACCGAGGTGTTGGACTTCACGGCGATCGAGTCGATATCCGGCGGCGTCGAGGTGTAGGGCAGGGTGCGCCCCATTCGGCCGACGGCATCGTCGATCCGGCTCTGCGCGCCCTCCCAGGCCTGCTTGGCCGTCACCCCGGGGCGGATGTAGACCGGCGCGGTGAGATAGAGCTCGTCCTTCAGCGTGTCGAATACGGCCAGCACGGTCGGTCGCATCAGGATCGCTTCCGGGAACCCCAGCGGGTCCTCGTGACGATCCGGCAGCACCTCCATCAGGCGCACCATGTCATAGCCGAGATAGCCGTAGATGCCGGCTGCAGTGGACGGCAGGCCCGGCGGCACTTCCGCCTGACTCTCGGCCACCAGAGAGCGCAGCACATCGAGCGGCGGCTCGCTGACCGGCACGAAAGCGTCCGGCGTCAACCCGGCGTTGCGGTTGATGCTCGCCTGGCCTTTCTCGACCTTCAGGATGATGTCCGGGTCGAACCCGATCATCGAGTAGCGGCCGACCGTCGCGCCGTCCTGCACGCTTTCGAGGAGGAACGTATTCTTCCGCCCCTCGGCGAGCTTCAGGTAGGCGCCGATCGGCGTCTCCAGATCCGCCACGACGCGGCGGAAGACGATCTGAGCGCGACCAGCGTCGTAGCCGGAAGCGAAGGCCCCAAACTGGTCGTCAGTGGTCATTTCAGGGCGCCGGTGTCGGTAAGCTGCCTGAGCACCTGATCGTTGATCCGCATGCCGGCCTCGGACTTCAACCCGGTCAGGAAGTCGGCATACAGGGCGTCGCGTCCCGACTCCTCGACATACTTCTTGATGTCGGCCGGGGCCTCGGCGACGCCGGCATTCACTTCGACCACCTGGAACACCACGTGGTCGCCGTCGCCGTTGATGGCCGAGCCGAAATGCGTCGGCCCGCCGTTGAAGATCTCGTTGGCAACGGTCTGGTTCAGCACCGAGGTTCCGTCGCCCGAACGCTTCAGCGGCTGGCTGAGGATCGGGAACTGGCCGATGCCCGTGGCCACGTCGGCAAACGGCGTGCCCGCCTTCAGCTGGTCCGTCAGCTTGGCAACTTCAGCGACGAGCGCCTCGTCGGTCTTGGCGTTGGTCCAGGCGGTAGCCACGGCATCGTGCACTTCGGCCAGCGTCTGGTCGCGCGCATCGTCTACCTTCTTCAGGTCGAACCAGACATTGCGGTTGGAGCTCAGCTGGATGGTCGGAGCGAGGTCGCCCAGTTCGGCCTTGAACACGGCGTCGGCGATGCGGGTCGCATCCTCGGGCGGGATATCGGGGCTGGTGGCCAGTTCAGCGCCGCCTTCGGTCAGCGGGACGCTGAAGGTGTTCAGCCCGAAGCGAGCAGCAATTTCGGGGAGCGGTTTGAAGGCGGCCCTCAGCTCCTCGATCTGGTCCAGGATGTCCGCGTACTCATTGCGAGCCTGGGTCAGTGCCAGTTGTTTGGCGATCTCGGCCTTCGAGTCCTCGAGGCTGATCGCGCCGCCCGGCTCGATGGCCGAAACGGTGATGGCGCGCTTCGAACCGATGCCCTCGATGATCACGAAATCGTTGAGCGCGAGCCCAAACGCCGCGTCAGCGAGGCTGGTGTCCGTAACCTCATTCTTGCTGAGGGTGCCCAGATCCTGCGCGGTGGCGCCGGTCGCGGTGAGGATGTCGGCGAATGGCGTGCCGGCAGCCTTGCCGTCGGTAAAGGCTTTCTCGAGTTCGGGCGTCGTCAGCGCGACCTGCTTGATGGTGCGGCGCTCGATCTTCACCCGGCTGTCCTTGGTGCGCTCGTATTCGGCGGCGACCTCTTCGTCCGTGATCTTCTTGGTGGCGGCGATTGCATCGGGCGACAGCGCCAGCAGTTCCACGGTGCGGGTCGCCTTGGTACGGAAGTCGGCCTGGTGGTCCTTGAGGTAGGTCGCCAGCTCTTCTTCAGTCGGCTCGGCAACTGGGGGAAGGGCCTGGGCGTTCAGCACAAAATAGTCGACGGTTCGCGTGTCGGACGAAAATCGCGTCAAGAGCTCAGTCGCCGCGGCCGGCGAGGGTGAACCCGCGAACAGGCCGCTTGCCAGTTGCTGGCGCCGCGATGCCTTGGTCTGGAGATCGAAATACTCAGCTTCGGTAAGGCCGTTCTGCTGCAGGACGCGCAGGAAATTGTTGCGGTCGAAGGCGCCCAGCGTGCTCGAAAAGCTCGGGTCCTCGCGCAGCATCTTGCCAAGACGGTCGTCGGATACTCCGAGCCCCATATCCTCGCCGAACTTGTTGATGGCGGCTTCACCGGCCAGCCGATCCAGCACCATGCCCGGCACGCCGAACGTCACGGCCTCCTCGGCCGTCGGCACCCGGCCAATCTGCTGGGAGACCGCGTTGAGCTGCGTGTCATAGGCGCGCTGGTAGTCGCGGACCGAAATGTCCTGTCCCGCGACGGTGGCGACGGTGTTCGATCCAAAGCCGGTGATGACGTTCGAAATACCGAACCCCGCCAGGCCGACGATCAGAAAAGCACCAAGAATCTTGCCGAACCAGGTCTTGGTCAGGTGGCGAAAGCTATCGAGCATCGAGACAAATCCAACAACAGCCGCCTCCCCGGCGGGCGGCGGATACTAGACAGGGTCGAGTTTGTGCCGCAAGGCACATGGAACGGGGGTTATGGGAAACTCCCACAATAGGCAAGTAGAAGGAGCGTCAAGGTGACGGCAGAGATCACGCCGCTGATCGCGGGCAACTGGAAGATGAATGGCACCACCGCCTTACTGGGCGAGGTGCAGAAGCTCGCGAGCCTCCTGACACAGGGCGGCGGCCCGCGCTGCACCGTGGTGATCTGCCCGCCGTCAACGCTCCTCGAACGGCTCAACGAACTGGCCTCTCCGGCAGGCATCGTCACCGGCGGTCAGGATTGCCACCCGGCTGCCAGCGGCGCCCATACTGGCGATGTCAGTGCCCAGATGCTCTCCGATGCGGGGGCGCAATATGTCATCGTCGGGCACTCCGAGCGCCGGACCAACCATGGCGAAACCGATGAGCTGGTGCAGCTCAAGGCACTGGCTGCCCATGCAGCGGGGCTGGTGCCGATCATCTGCGTAGGCGAAACCGAGGCCCAGCGCGATGCCGGCGAGGCGGAGAGCGTCGTCGCGGCCCAGCTCGCCGGGTCCATTCCCGACGATTGGGCGGGGCATCAGATCGTCGTCGCCTATGAGCCCGTCTGGGCCATCGGTACCGGCCGCACGCCCAGCTCAGCTGACATCGCGGAGATGCACGACGCCATCCGCACCCGCCTGGTAACCCGCTTCGGCGAGCACGGGGCCGCGACCCGCATCCTCTATGGCGGCTCAATGAAACCGTCGAACGCCAGCGAGATCCTGCGCATCTCGAACGTCAATGGCGGGTTGGTCGGCGGCGCCAGCCTCTTGGCAAACGACTTCCACGCCATTATCTCCGCTGTCTAGAACAGGCATCCGGCGCCGATAGAAAGGCGGCGGATGGCGCTGGCATTTGTCTTGGCGCGCGTGTAGAAGGCGCGCCAACCCGATATCGAAAGCCTGAAGGTCCAATGGCCAACGTCCTGATCGTCGCCTATCTCCTGATCGTGCTCGCGCTGATTGCAGTCATCCTGCTGCAGCGGTCCGAGGGCGGCGGGCTCGGCATGGGTTCGAATTCCAACGGCCTGATCTCCGTTCGCGGCTCGGCGAACCTGCTGACCCGCACCACGGCGATCCTTGCCGCGCTGTTCTTCGCTTCGGCGATCGCGCTCACCGTGCTCTCCTCGGTGGACCGTGGCACCAGTTCGATCCTCGATCGCGCCAGCCAAGGCGGTGAGACGCCGACGACCGTGCTCGACGCCATCCAGCAGATGCAGCAGCAGACGCAGGGCGACCTGCCGGTTCCGGCCGGTGGCACTACCACTGCGCCCGCGACAACGACCACTCCGTCGACGACGACCGAGGGCGCGACGACCGCCCCGGCCACCGGATCCGATCTGCCTGTGCCGACGGAAACGGCTCCGGCCACCGGGACGCCGGCAACGACAGAACAACCAGCGGCGCCCGCCAACTGAGGCCGCCGCGACAGCGAACCAAAGAAGGGGATGGCAACATCCCCTTCTTCTTTTTGTGTGGGGCCATGCCAACATGATCGGCATCGCCCTTGAGAATCAGAATTTCGACCGCTTAAGGTAAAAGCCCATGGCACGGTACGTTTTCATCACCGGCGGCGTGGTTTCCTCATTGGGTAAAGGCCTCGCTTCCGCGGCTCTCGGCGCGGTTCTGCAGGCTCGCGGCTATAAAGTCCGCCTGAGGAAACTCGACCCTTACCTCAACGTCGATCCGGGCACGATGTCGCCCACCCAGCACGGCGAGGTGTTCGTCACCGACGACGGCGCGGAAACCGACCTCGATCTCGGCCACTACGAGCGCTTCACCGGCCGCCACGCCAACAAGCGCGACAACATCACCACCGGCCGGATCTACTCCGACATCATCGCCAAGGAACGCCGCGGCGACTATCTCGGCGCCACCGTGCAGGTGATTCCGCACGTCACCGACGCTATCAAGGACTTCATCCGCGAGGGCAACGAGGATTTCGACTTCGTGCTCGTCGAAGTCGGCGGCACCGTCGGCGACATCGAGGGCCTGCCGTTTTTCGAGGCGATCCGCCAGTTCGGCAACGACCTGCCGCGCGGCCACGCCATCTACGTCCACCTGACGCTGATGCCGTTCATCCCGTCCGCCGGTGAACTGAAAACCAAGCCGACCCAGCACTCCGTCGCGACGCTGCGCTCGATCGGCATCGCGCCGGACATCCTGCTGATCCGCTGCGACCGGCCGATTCCGCAGTCGGAACGCAAGAAACTCGCGCTGTTCTGCAATGTGCGCGAAAGCGCCGTGATCCAGGGCCTCGACGTCGCCTCGATCTACGACGTGCCGCTAGCCTACCACAAGGAAGGCCTCGATCGCGAAGTGCTCGCTGCCTTTGGCATCGAGGACGCGCCGGCGCCCGATCTGCAGGCCTGGGAAGATGTGTCGTCCCGCCTCCACAATCCGGAGGGCGAGGTCAACATCGCCATCGTGGGCAAGTACACCGGTCTCAAGGACGCCTACAAATCGCTCAGCGAAGCGTTAGTGCATGGCGGGATCGCCAATCGCGTGAAGGTCAATCTCAACTGGATCGACTCCGAGATCTTCGAGCACGAGGACCCGGCGCCCTATCTCGAGCACATCCACGGCATCCTGGTGCCGGGTGGGTTCGGCGAGCGCGGTTCAGCCGGCAAGATCCAGGCGGCCCGTTTCGCGCGCCTCAAGGACGTTCCGTATTTCGGCATCTGCTTCGGCATGCAGATGGCGTGCATCGAAGCTGCGCGGAACACCGCCGGCATCAAGAACGCCAATTCCACCGAGTTCGGCCCGACCAAGGAACCGATCGTCGGCATCATGACCGAATGGGTCAAGGGTAACGAGCAGGTTACGCGGACCGCGGAAACTGATCTCGGTGGCACCATGCGGCTCGGCTCCTATCCGGCCCAGCTCGCCAAGGGATCTCGCGTGGCCGATATCTACGGCTCGACCCGGATCGCCGAGCGGCACCGCCACCGCTATGAAGTGAACATGAACTACCGCAAGGTGCTCGAGGCCAATGGCCTGCTGTTCTCCGGCGTCTCGCCCGACGGCAAGCTGCCGGAGATCGTCGAGCGGACCGATCACCCGTGGTTCATCGGCGTGCAGTTCCACCCGGAGCTAAAGTCGAAGCCCTTCGAGCCGCACCCGCTCTTTGCCAGCTTCATCGAAGCGGCGAAGGAACAGAGCCGGCTGGTCTGATGGAAATCCGCACGGCGCGGCTGGTGCTGCGCCGCCCAAGGCCCGACGATCTGGATGCCTTCTTCTGGATCATGTCGGATGCTCGGGGTATGCGCTACTGGTCGACGCTTCCACACGCCGACCGTGAAGTCACCCGCAGCTGGCTCAATCAGAAGATCGAGCGGACGGCAGCGGGAGGCGAGGATTTTGCCATCGAGTTCGACGGCCGCATCATTGGCGACGTAGGCGCCGGACGCCTGCCGGATTTCGGCTTCATGATCCACCCCGAGTACTGGGGGAAGGGGATAGCCACCGAAGCGTCGGCGGCCTTCATCGACCACGTGTTCTCGAGCAAGCTGACCGACCAGTTGTTGGCCGATGTCGACCCGCGGAACGTCGCATCACTCCGGGTGCTGAAGAAGCTCGGCTTTGCCAGGACCGGCGAAGCCAAGAACACCTTTCTCCTCGGCGACGAATGGTGCGACAGTGTCTATCTGGCGCTGCCGCGCCCAAGCTGAGCCGACGGGAGCACGCAATGGCCGAGATCATTTCCCTCTCCAAAGCGCGCAAGGCCAAGGCTCGGCTGGCGAAAGAGCAGACTGCGTCCGAGAACCGCGCCAAGTTCGGGCGCACCAAGGCCGACAAGCAGCGCGATACGGCAGAGGCCGCGCGCAAAGGCAAGGGGCTGGACGGTCACCTGCTGAAAGATGAGTGATTCCGCGGCAATCGTCGCTGTGGAGCGCGCCATCGCCGCGGCGCATGTGAGCCTCCACCTCAAGCTTAGCTGGTCCGCCGGTACATGAGGAAGCCGTAAGAAAACTAACGGAAAAGCGACTGGACGCGACCATACGCGAGGAATAGGGCAGGGGCGTTGCCGCTCTTCCCCGGAGTATTACCGTGACCGTGCTTTACGATTTTTCCGCTCCGCTGCTCGGCGGGGCCGAGCAGCCATTGTCTGCCTATCGCGACAAGGTCGTCATGGTGGTCAACGTCGCCAGCAAGTGCGGCTTCACTCCGCAATATGCCGGTCTCGAGAAGCTCTACGAAACCTACAGGGATCGCGGCCTCGTCATCCTCGGCTTTCCGTGCAACCAGTTCGGTGACCAGGAGCCGGGCACCGAGAGCGAGATCGCGGCGTTCTGTGATCTCAACTACAACGTCACCTTCCCGCTCTTCGCCAAATCCGACGTAAACGGGCACGATGCGCTCCCGCTCTACAAGTGGCTGAAGCGCAAGGCGCCAGGGCTGCTCGGGCTGCAGAAGGTGGCCTGGAACTTCACCAAGTTCCTCGTCGATCGCAGCGGCAAGCAGGTGCAACGCTTCGCATCGGCCGTGGAGCCGGCCGACCTCGCCGGTTCGATCGAGAAGCTGCTCTAGCCTTTGTGATGCAGCCGCCGCCGCTCGTGCCGCGTCTCGTGACGCAGCTCGTGCTCGGCCACGCGGTCGACGATACGACCTCGCCAGAACAGCACTGCGCCCCAGGCTACAAAGCCCAGCAGCACCACCAGTCCCAAGACCACCCCACCAGGCATCTTCGCCACCTCATTTGGGTTGCTGGCGCCAGGATATGCCAGTCGCGGGGCGGTGAA
Source organism: Devosia sp. P2_G7 (assembly GCF_056403495.1). Taxonomy (NCBI): domain Bacteria; kingdom Pseudomonadati; phylum Pseudomonadota; class Alphaproteobacteria; order Hyphomicrobiales; family Devosiaceae; genus Devosia; species Devosia sp. P2_G7. Next base: position 296,949 of record NZ_JBFUFI010000003.1, on the reverse strand, counting down.
CAGGGGATCTCTGGAACAGACAAAAGGCCCGAGAGCTGGCGCTCACCGGGCCTCGCCACTTTGTCGATACCGGAGCCTTACTCCGGCTGCATGTCCTTGCCGGTGTAGACTTCGTCCACCCAGTACTGGTCGCGACGCCAGAAGCCGTTGAACGGGGTCAGCGAGGCCTGGGTGTAGGCACCCATCAGGCCGAACTCCACCCAGTCGTCCTCGTCGATGTCCGACGGGAGCGTGAACACCTGGGGCAGCACGTCGTAGCTGTCGCAGGTCGGGCCCCAGACGGTGAACTCGGAAAATTCCTGGTCGTTGTCGTGCAGACGCGGACCGCGCCAGACGCGCACCGGCGGGGTGAAGTGCATGAACTTCACTTCCATCAGCGAGCCGTAGGCGCCGTCATTCAGGTACACCGACTGGCCGCCGCGCTGATGCTTTACGCGCAGCAGCAGGGAGGTGGACGAGGTCACCAGCGCGCGGCCGGGCTCGATGATCAGCTCGGGCTTCGACTTGCCGAAGTTGTCCTTCACCGCCTGCGAGATGGTCTCGAAATAATAGTCCATCGGCGGCGCTTCGGAGGTCGGGTAGGGGGCCGGGTAGCCGCCGCCGATGTTGAGGCGCTTCAGCTCGATGCCCGACTCTTCGCAGATCTTCGCCGCGGCCGCGATGTGCCGCTCGTAGGCGTAGGCGTCCTCGCACTGGCTGCCGACGTGGAAGCACAGCGACGGGGTATAGCCCATCTGGTCCACGAGGCTGACGATCTCGGCAGCGCCGTCCTGCATGACGCCGAACTTGATGCCGAAATCGTACGACTTCAGCGCCTTGCCGGCCTTGAAGCGGGTGGTCACCTCGATGTCGCGCGAGGGCGACACCACCGCGGCCAGCTGGTCGAGCTGCTGCGGGTGGTCGATGGTGAAAGAGCGGACGCCGAACTCCTCGTAGGCGCGCTCGATCTCGCGCTTGTTCTTGATCGGGTTGTTGTAGTGCATCACCGCGCCGGGGGCGTAGTCGCGCACCAGCTCCATCTCCATGTTGGAGGCGACGTCGAAGGCCTTCAGGCCCTCTTCGTGCAGTTGCTTGATGATGTGCGGCGACGGGTTGCACTTGACCGCGTAGGTCAAGAGGCCGTCGAAGCCCTTCTTGAACACCTTGGTCGCCCGGTGCAGCTCCTTGGAGCAGAACAGGAAGCTCGGAAAATCCGGCTCTTCGCTGGCGATAAGCTGCGACGTGTTGGCGTAGACCGTGGTCGGCTCAGTCATTGGGCGGCTAACCTTTCAGGGGTCTTGTACGAGAAAGTCCTCGAGGGGCGAAAAGTGAGCGCTGCATATAGGGTCGATTGACCCACTGGGCAACGTCATATTTCAGGGATTACCAATCCGTAAGCCCAGCACCTAAAAGGCGCCAGATTCGCGGCGTTTGTCGGGTCATCGCAGCGCGTTGTCCGCGCGGTATCGCCTGAGGATGTGACGATGTCGAAACAGGGTTGGATCATGGCGCTCGGCGGGGTCGCCGCCGGTGCCGCACTGGTGTTCGGGTATGCGGAGATTTCGAGTCGAACGACGCCATCAGCGCCGGTCGCGATCGCTGCCCAGGCCGCTGAGACGGCGGCGCCGGAGACGAGGGCTGTGCCAGCCACCCGGACCGAGATGCAACTGAGCTTCGCGCCGGTGGTCAAGTCGGTGACGCCCTCCGTGGTCAACGTCTACGCCACGACCATAAGTCAGCAGGCGACGTCACCGTTCCTCAACGACCCATTCTTTTCGCAGTTCTTCGGCGGCGACAGCCCGTTCATGGACAGCCGCCCGCAGAAATCGCAATCGCTGGGCTCGGGCGTCATCGTCGATGGCGCCGGCGTCATTCTCACCAACCACCACGTGATCGAAGGCGCCACCGACATCCGCATCTCCACCAACGATGGGCACGAGTACGCCGTTGACCTGGCGCTCGACGACCCCAAAACCGATCTCGCCGTGCTGAAGGTGAAGGATGCCAAGGGCACTACCTTCCCGGCGCTGACCTTCGCCGATTCCGATCAGCTCGAAGTCGGCGACCTGGTGCTGGCCATCGGCAACCCGTTCGGCGTCGGCCAGACCGTCACCTCGGGCATCGTCTCGGCGCTGGCGCGCACTGGCGTTGAAAGCTCGAACTACGAGTTCTTCATCCAGACCGATGCCGCCATCAACCCCGGCAATTCCGGCGGTGCGCTGGTCGACCTGCAGGGCCATCTCGTGGGCGTCAACACCGCGATCGTCTCCCGCTCCGGCGGCTCGGTCGGCATCGGCTTCGCCATCCCCGCCAATATGGCGAAGCTCGTGGCCGAGACCGGCATCTCCGGCGGCGCGCTGGTCCGCCCATGGTTTGGCGCCCGCATGCAGCCGGTGACCGCCGATCTCGCCGACAGCCTCGGCCTTGGCCAGGCCCGCGGCGCGCTGATCAGCGAACTCGCGCCGGGCGGTCCCGCCGAGAAGGCCGGCTTCGCCGATGGCGACGTCATCCTCTCCGTCGATGGTTTCAACATCGAGCAGCCCAGCGCCTTCGATTTCCGCCTCGCCACCAAGCCGGTTGGCGCCACCGCGGACCTGCAGTACTTCCGCAGCGGCAAGACCGAGGACAAGATCATCACGCTGGAAGCCCCTCCGGGCGCCAGCAAGCCGGTGTCGGTCTCCGGTAACACGCGCTTCTCCGGCACGTCGGTCGAAACCGTTACGCCCGCCGTGGCGCAGGAACTGGGGCTGCCCTACGATACCCACGCGGTTTTGGTCCGCGGTGTCGAGTCCGGCTCCCCGGCTGACGACATGGGCCTCAGGGCCGGGGACCTGATCCTCAGCCTCAACGGCGACCCGACCGACAGCGCCGAGAGCTTCGCCAAGCTGGCCAACGATCGTCCGCAGAGTTGGCGCGTTGTGCTACAGCGGGGTGGCCGGATCGTCCGGGCCGAGGTGAGTGGTTGATGCTTTCGCTGTTCGATGATGCCGCGCCGCGTCCGCTCGCCGAGGCCCTGAGGCCGCAGCGGCTCGCCGACGTCATCGGGCAGGATCATCTGCTCGGGCCCAACGGTCCGATCGGCCGCATGGTCGCCGCCGGTCGCGTTTCGTCGTTCATCCTCTGGGGCCCACCCGGGGTCGGCAAGACGACGATTGCGCGGTTGGTCGCCAAAGAGGTCGGGCTCGACTTCGTGCAGCTGTCGGCAGTGCTCTCGGGCGTAGCCGACCTCCGCAAGGTCATCGCCGACGCCAAGGCGCTGCGCCTCGGGGCAGGCCGGCAGACGGTAATGTTCGTAGACGAACTCCACCGCTTCAACCGCACCACGCAGGACGCGCTCCTGCCCCACGTCGAGGATGGCACCGTCATCCTCATCGGCGCCACCACCGAGAACCCCAGTTTCTCGATGGTCGCAGCGCTCCTCTCGCGCGCCAAAGTCTACACCCTCCGCCGGTTCGAAAAGCCCGACCTCGCCATCCTCGCCGAACGCGCCGAGGCGCATGTCGGCCGCAAACTCCCGATCACAGCCGAAGCCCGCGACGCTTTGCTGGAGATGGCCGATGGCGATGGCCGCTACCTGATCGGCCTTGCCGAAGAGCTGTTCGCACTCCCCGAGGACGCGATGCTCGACGTCGCCGCGCTCGCCGAAACGGTCCAGAAGCGCGCCCCGGTCTACGACAAGGGGCAGGAGGAGCACTACAACCTGCTCAGCTGCTTCCATAAGAGCCTGCGCGGCTCCGATGTGCAGGCCGCCATGTATTGGGCACAGCGCATGCTGGTCGGCGGCGAGCACCCCGACACCATCTTCCGGCGTCTCGCCTGCGCCGCCTCCGAGGATGTCGGCATGGCCGACCCGCAGGCGATGGTGCAGGTGATCACCGCCTGGAACGCCTTCGAGCGCACCGGCTTCCCCGAGGGCGAGCTGTTCATGGCGCAGGCCATCGCCTATGTCGCGACCGCACCCAAGTCCAACGCCGCCATGGTCGGCTTTGCCAACGCCAAGGCGCTGGCCCAGCAGACCGGTTCGCTGCCGCCGCCCAAGCACATCCTCAACGCCCCGACCAAGCTCATGAAGGAGCTCGGCTACAACAAGGGCTACCGCTACGACCACGACTATCCGGATGCTTATTCCGGCCAAGAGTTCTTCCCGGACGAACTCGCCGGTGACAGGCGGCCGGAGTTCTACCAGCCGAACGAACGCGGCTTCGAACGCGAGGTGATCAAGCGCCTCGATTTCTGGTCGAGCCGCCGCGAACAGCGCCGCGAGGAGGAGGGAGACAACTAGCGCTCCCGCCTTTGCTTGGCGGCATCTGAACAACCAAGATTAGCCATATCGAGAATCCGCGCCCCGAAGTCCTTGCGCCCCATGGAAAACTGTCACAACAGTCCCATATGACCTGAAGGGATCAGGGGAGGGGCCAGATAGAACTGTTCGCGCCGGAGTTCGCACCGTTCACGGTTGCATTGATCGTCATGCTGGCGATCGGCGTGATCGAGTTGCTATCCCTCCTCATCGGCTTTTCACCCTCCGCCTCCATCGAAGCGGCGCTGCCGGGCATCGATGTTTCCGACCTCGATGCGCCCGAGCTCAGCGGCGCCGAAGTCGGCCCGCTCTCCCATGTTCTCAGCTGGTTCTCGGTCGGGAGGCTGCCGTTCCTCGCGCTGCTCGTCATCTTCCTCACCGGGTTCGCGCTCTCGGGCTATCTCGTCCAGTGGGTGGTAACCGGAGCCGCCGGCAACCCGCTGAGCCCCTGGCTAGCCGCCGTACCGGCCGTTGCCGGCGCCAGCTTCGCCACGCGCCACCTCGGCCGCTGGCTCGGCGACATCTTCCCCCGGGATCAGTCCGAGGCGGCCAGCCGGTCCGAGCTCGTCGGCAGCTACGCAACCATCATTCGCGGCGAGGCTAAGCAGGGCCAACCTGCCGAGGCCAAAACTACCGACCTTCGCGGTCGCACCCATTACATCCTGCTCGAGCCCGGCGAGCCGGGCTCGACCTATGCCGCGGGCGACCGCGTCTTCATCGTCGGTCGCGACAAGAACGTCTATCGCGCCATCACCCGCCTCACCCCGCCACAGGAATAGCCCCGCATGTACGACCAGCTCATTTCGACCCTGATCGTGGCCGCCATCATCATCGTCGCGATCTTCGTGATCGGCATGATCATTGCCCGGCTCTATCGCCGCGCCAGCAAGGAAGTGTCTTTCGTCCGCACCGGCTTCGGCGGGCAGAAGGTGATCATGAACGGCGGCGCCCTGGTGCTGCCGGTGCTGCATGAAACCATCCCAGTCAACATGAACACCCTCCGCCTCGAAGTGGTGCGCACTGCCGAGCAGGCCCTGATCACCAAGGATCGCATGCGCGTCGACGTGCAGGCTGAGTTCTACGTCCGCGTGCAGCCGACCGCCGAGGCCATTGCCGACGCGGCCCAGACGCTGGGCCGCCGCACCATGGAGCCGCAGGCGCTGAAGGAGCTGGTCGAAGGCAAGTTCGTCGATGCGCTCCGGGCCGTCGCCGCCGAGATGGCGATGGAGGAGCTGCACGAGCAGCGGGTCAACTTCGTCCAGAAGGTGCAAGCCGCGGTCTCTGAGGACATTCTCAAGAACGGCCTTGAGCTCGAGTCGGTGTCGCTTACCGGCCTCGACCAGACCAATCGCGAATTCTTCAATCCCAACAACGTGTTCGACGCCGAAGGTCTCACCAAGATGACCGAGGCGATCGAGGACCGGCGCAAGACCCGCAACGAGATCGAGCAGAACACCCAGGTGGCCATCGCGCGCAAGAACCTCGAGGCGCAGCAGGAGCAATTCACGATCACCCGTGACTCCGAGTACGCCCGCCTCAACAACGAGCGCGAAATCGCCATCCGCATCGACCAGCAGAACGCCGAGATCGAAAGCCTCCGCGCCCAGCGCGCTACCGAAGCCGAGGCCGCGCGTACCCTCTCGCGCCAGCAGATGAAGGAAGCGGCGATCAAGGCCGACCAGGCCATCGCCATCTCCGAGCAGACCAGCGCCACCGCGGTGGCCGCCAAGTCCGAGGAGCAGTCGAAGGCTGAGGCCAAGGCCGACGTCGCCCGTGCTCTGGCCGCCAAGGCCGCCGAAGAGGTGGAGACGGCGCGAATGACCGAGGTGGCCGAGCGCACCAAGCGCATCCAGTTGATCGAAGCCGAGCAGGAGGCCCAAAAGGCCTCGATCAACATCGTGGTCTCCTCCGACGCCGAAAAGCAGGCCGCCAAGAACCGCGCCGAAGCGGCACGCACGCTGGCCCAAGGCGAGGCGGAAGCCGCCAAGCTCAGGGCCGCCGCCACCGAGGTCACCTACGCGGTCGAGGCCGAAGGCAAGCAGAAGCTCAACGAGGCCGCCAACCACCTGTCGCCCGAGCAGATCGCCATGAACATCCGCATGGCCCTCATTCAGGCCCTACCGTCAATCATAGCCGAGTCCGTCAAGCCGATGGAGAACATCGAGGGGATCAAGATCCTGCACGTCGATGGCCTGTCGGGTGGCGGCGGCGGCAATGGTGGGATGAACGGCCATGCCGGCGGTGGGATCGCTGATCAGGCGGTCGATGCCGCGTTGCGCTACCGCAGCCAGGCGCCGCTGATCGATGCGCTCCTTGCCGAACTCGGCCTCAAGGGCGGCACGCTCAGCGGCCTGGTCTCGTCGGCGGTCGCCCCGGCGCTCGATATCGACGGCGATGACGACGAACAGGCAGCTTCGGCGACCTGACGCAAACCGCCTCGCATAGGGCTGGTCTTCCGCGGGCGCTGCCCGTAGAAGTCAGCCCATGCAAGCTTATCTTCTCGTTGGAATTGGCGGCGCGCTTGGCGCCTTGGCGCGCTTTGGTGCGCAGAACTGGATCGGCGCGCTCGCCAACGGCTTCCCGGTGGCGACGTTCCTCGTCAACATCGCCGGGTCGATCGCTATGGGCGTGCTGATCGGCGTCCTCGCCAAGTTCACGCCGCAGTACCAGAACGAGATTCGGCTGTTCGTCGCCGTGGGCATCTTCGGCGGCTTCACCACCTTCTCGAGCTTCTCGCTCGACGCCATCACGATGATCGAGCGCGGCGATGTCATGCTGGCGGCGATCTACATCGTCGGCTCGGTGCTGCTGTCGCTTGCCGGCCTCTGGATGGGCATGCTGGCCATGCGGGTGATTGCATGAGCGGCGTACGACAGCAGACCGTCGCTCGCGACGAAGACGGCATGCGGCTCGACCGCTGGTTCGCGACGCACTTTCCTCAGGTCACCTTCGGTCACCTCCAGAAGCTGTTGCGCTCGGGCCAGATCCGCGTCGACAGCGGCCGGGTGAAGGCCAATGCCCGCCTTGCCGCCGGGCAGGTCGTCCGCGTGCCGCCGATCGAAGCCGCGCCGGAGCGGGCCGAAGGCGAGATCAACTCGAAGGATGCCGAGTTCCTGCGCGACATCATCCTCTATGAGGACGACGACCTCTACGTGTTCAACAAGCCGCACGGCCTCGCCTCGCAGGGCGGCAGCGGCACGAAGCGCCACATGGATGCGCTGCTGAAGAGCCTCCCGAACAAGAAGGGCGAGGCGCCGCGGCTGGTCCACCGCCTCGACCGCGATACCTCGGGCTGCCTCGTCGTCGCCAAGACCAAGGCGGCTGCGGCGCATTTCGGCGAGGTGTTCTCGTCGCGCCAGGCCCGCAAGATCTACTGGGCCGTGGTGTGGGGCAACCCGCACCCCAAGCAGGGCTCGATCTCCTGCTTCCTTGCGAAGCAGGCGACTACCGATGGCGAACAGATGGTGGTGGTGCCACAGGGCACGCCCGGCGCGCAGCATTCGATGAGCTACTACTCGACCACCGACACCGCCGCCCGCCGCTTCGCCTGGGTGACACTGAAGCCGGTAACCGGGCGCACGCACCAACTGCGCGTGCACATGGCGCAGTTGCACAACCCGATCATGGGCGATCCGCGCTACTTCAACATCGAGAACTGGGAAGCGCCGGAGCAGATCAGCAAGGGCCTGCACCTGCACGCCCGCCGCATCCGGCTGCCGCTGAAGAGCGGCCAGTTCCTCGACGTCTCCGCGCCGCTGCCGCCGCACATGCAGGCGACGTTCGACGTGCTCGGCTTCGATGCCGACCGCTACGACGCGCAGGACCAGGACCCCGAGCAGGACTGATCAAATCGGCGCGAGCGCCGGACGAAACGTCGGCCTCGTGTGTTCACCTGTCGCGGCCCATTGCGGCGCACAGGGAGATGCCAATGAAAACGATCGTTCTCGCCGCTGTCACCGCGGCGACCCTCGCCATTGCTGCACCGGCCATTGCGCAGGACGCAACCACCATGACCTTCTTCGTCACCAGCGTGGGTGTGGGGGACGGTGCCAATCTCGGCGGCCTCGATGGCGCCGACGCGCATTGCGCGAAGCTGGCGGAGGCCGCAGGCTCCATTGGCAAGACCTGGAAGGCTTACCTCAGCGCCGAAGGCGTCAACGCCAAGGACCGGATCGGCGCCGGGCCGTGGCAGAACTTCAAGGGCGACGTGATCGCCACCGATGTCGCCAACCTCCACTCGGACGCCAACAACATCACCAAGCAGACCGCGCTGTCGGAGACGGGGGCCATAACCAAGGGCCGTGGCGACGAGCCGAACCAGCACGACATCCTCACCGGCTCGAATGCCGACGGCACACTGGCCGTCGGCCAGACCTGCGGCGACTGGACCCTCAACGGCGAAGGCACGGCGATGCTCGGCCACGCCGACCGCCTGGGACCCGACACGCTCGCGACAGCCACATCGTGGAACGCGGCCCACCCGTCGCGCGGCTGCAGCCAGGACAACCTTATCGGCACCGGCGGCGCTGGCCTGCTCTACTGCTTCGCCGCCCAGTAGTCGGCGGCCTCGCGCGGGGCGTGACATGCCCCGCGTTTTGTGGTTCTGAACGGGCCGAACGAGGACCACTCGCATGCGGCTCATTGTCTTCGATATGGACGGCACGCTGATCGACACCCAGGCGCTCATTTCCGAGCACATGGGCGCAGCATTCGCGTCGCTCGACCTGGTGCCGCCGACTGCCGCGCAGGTGCGTCAGATCATCGGCCTGTCTCTCCCGATCGCCGTCGGGCAGCTGGCGGGCACCGACGATATCGATGTGATCGAGGGCATCGTCGGCCAGTACCGAAGCTTCTACAAAGCCTCGCTGGAGCACGATGTCGACCGCGAACCGCTTTATCCAGGGGCGCGCGAGGCACTCGACCGGCTGAAGGAGAGGAAGGGCACGGTGCTGGGGATCGCTACTGGCAAGGGTCTCACCGGCGTCGCCCGAATCCTGGGCAATCACGGCATCGAGGGCCATTTCGTCACCCTGCAGACGCCCGACCACAATCCCTCCAAGCCCCATCCCGGCATGCTGCTCAGCGCCATGGCCGATACCGGCGCCGAGCCGCACCAGACAGTGATGGTGGGCGATACGGTCTATGACATGGAGTTGGCGCGGGCCGCCGGCACCCGAGCCATCGGGGTCAGCTGGGGCTATCACGAGGCGGCCGAGCTGCTGAAGGCAGGGGCAGGGACGCTGATCCACGATTACGCCGAGCTCGATGCCGCCATCGAGCGCGTGCTGGAGTAGACCGATGCGCGAGTTCCTCGACGACGCCCACCAGCACCGCAATGATGGCTACGGTCGCGCCCAGCATCTCAACAAGGTCGAGCTGCCCAAGCGCTTCTACAAGGATGTCGGGGTCGGTACGGCCGCCGGTGGCTTCGCCGTGACGCTGGACGGCCGTTCGCCGCGCACGCCCGGGCAGACCCCGGTGGTGGTGCCCCAACGCGTCCTGGCGGAGGCCATGGCCGAGGAATGGGCGGCGCAGGGCGAGTTCATCGATCCCAAGGTCATGCCGATCGTGCGGCTGGTCAACTCGGCTATTGAAGCCGGCGAGGAGCGCCTCGGAGCGCTCCGCGACGAGATCGTCAAGTATTCCGGCAACGACCTTCTGCTCTACCGCGCCGATACGCCGCGAGAACTCGTCGCCGAGCAGGAGCGGGTCTGGGACGCGGCGCTTGTTCGCATCGCCCGCCATTTCGACATCAGCTTCCAGCCAACCATCGGCATCGTCCACCAGCCGCAGCCGGCAGCAACCCTTGCGCGTCTCGGTCAGTCGCTCGCTGGGACCAACCTGATCGAAATCGTCGCCCTCAACTCCCTCACCGGCATCACCGGCTCGGGCCTGCTCAGCATCGCGCTGCGCGAGAAGCTGATGACGCCGGAAGAGATCTGGGCCGCTGCCCATGTCGACGAAGACTACAACGTCCGCCTGTGGGGCGAGGTCGAAGAAGCCACAGAACGGCGTGTGAAACGCCGGCTGGACTTCGATGCCGCCGTGCGGGTGCTGGAGATGGTGCGCTAGGCCCCACTACTTGGGGTGGATGATCGCCCAGCCGTAGCGCACGCTGGTCTTGTCGTTCACCGGTACGGTGACGTCACCACCAACTTCCAAGTGCCTGCCGTCGGCCAGGGCAACCAGTCCCTCCGGCGGCTCAAGCTTGTCGCCCCATTCGCGCCATACGGCCAAGGCGCCGTCGCGGTCGAGCTGTCCTGGCGTGATCCACGAGCTGTGCTGCAAGTCGAAATCGATCAGCACTAACGGCCGTGGCTTGGCGTAGAGCGAGACCGGACCGGCATCGATCGAACGGCCGGCCACGATCTGCAGGGGCGTCGACATGCGCGATTTCCAGTTCGCCTCCATCGCAGCCGAAAGCATGCGGTCAGGGATTAGCTCCGGGGCAACGCGACCGGCGTTGGCGCCCAGATGCAGCGACACCACCCAGCCGATCGGTGCCCCGATCATCAGCATCGCCCACACGATCCCGGCCAGCAGCGGCCGCCTTACCTTGAGGGGCGTCGGAAGCAGCAGCACCAGGACGAGGCCCGAGAGCGCGACGAGCGAGCCGCCCACCTCAGGCCGGATCGAGCTTCCGGACCAAACTGACGACAGGCCCACCAGCACGATCGGAGCGACACCGGAGAGCATGATCAGCCAGAAATCGGAACGCGAGGTGTCCGCGCCCGCCAATGTCAGCTTCTCGCGACCCTTGCGCCAGCCGACAAGGCCGAGGGCCAGTACTAGCAACATGGGCAGGTGAAAGGCGACCTGTGCCAGCACGAACATCACGGGGGAGATGGCGCGGTCCACCAGGTTGGTGAACCGCGGCATCGACTCGAACGGATAGCGGAACGGCAGGAAGTCGTTTGCCACCAGCCAGTAGAGGTGTGGAGACAGGATCAGCAGCCCCGTCACCGCGGTGACATAGGGGCCGGGCGAGGCCAGCCGTCGGCGGTAGTTCGGCTCCACCGCCGCAAAGGCGGCGAGCAAAATCAGGAGGATGCCCCCGCTATACTTCGCATACATCAGCAGCGCCGCTGCGACCCCGAGCAGCACCCAGGCGATACGGCTGTTGGTGAGGAATGCCCGACGGAAATAGAACACCGTCATCACCCAGAGCGGCAGCTGCACAATGTTGTGGTTCAGCGTTTCGATCGGGCGGGTGAAGTAGTAGTTGACCATCGAGATGGCCACGGCCAGCAGTGCGAGTTGGGCGCCCTTGATGTCGCGCGACAGCCGGAACAGATAGACGAGCGTGAGCCCGGCAGCCCCGACCGCCAGGACCGACTGCGACTGCGGCCAGCCACCGGTTGCGACGAAGCCGATTTCGGCCAGCCAGGCCGGCAGGGGCGGATGCTTCCAGTAACCCAGCTGCCAGCCTTGACCGAAGGCGAACATGTCGTAGGTATCGAGATAGAATCCCGGCAGGGTCAGCAGGCACGCAATCCACACGGCGCAATACACCGCGATGACGAACGCCGCGTAGCGTTCGTACTTGTCCTGCATCCAACCCACCAACATCGCCCCGATCTGCTTAGTCCCACGTGAGATCGCACGAAGCCGAAGCGGACGTAAAGGGTAGGGGCGTCCGAAGGCCGAATTACTGAGCGCGCGAGCGGCTGATGATCCACTCCGCGACATCAGGCGCAATCTCGCGGAGCGGGTCGAGGACGAAGTCTCGGTCGTGGGCGAACCGATGCGGCAAGTGCAGCCACTCGCTGTGCAGTTCCAACCGCTCGTAGGCCACGATGTCGATATCGATACGGCGCGGACCCCACCGGATGTCGCGAACCCGGCCCATTTCGAGTTCGACTCCAAGGCAGGCGTCGAGCAGCTCGTGCGGCCCCAGGTGCGTCTCGATCTCCACCACCATGTTGGAGAAGTCGGGCTGGTCCGTCTTACCCCAGGGCTTGGTGATCAGCATCGTCGATTGCGCTACCACATCGATGCCCGGGTGCGCGTCAAGCCGCAGCACCGCCTCGCGCACCTGCGCCGGTGGATCGCCGATATTGGCCCCGAGCCCTAGCCAGGCGCGCGCCATCAGCTGATGTCCCGGTGGCGATGCAGCTCGATCGCGGCTTCGCCGGCTACCATGGCAATCGGTGCCGACGGCTTGCGCACGCGAACTTCGATCCAGCGGATCGCGGAAAACGCCTCGAAGAGCCGATCGACGACATGCTGGCCGACCGCCTCGATCAGCTTGAACCGCCGCTCTTCGAACGCTGCCTTCGCGACGTTGTAGATCTCGGCATAGGAGATTGAATGCTCCAGCTCATCGCTGCGTCCCGCCTGGCCGAGGTCGACGCCGCATTTGAGGTCGACGAAGAAGCGCTGGCCCAGCACCGCTTCCTCCGGCATCACACCGTGATAGCCGAAGAACCCCAGGTCCCTGAGGATGATGCGGTCGCCGTCGAAGTCTCTGGTCACGTCACTAGTCCTGACTATGCGGTCCATATAGGGCCGCTTCAGCGACGCGCAAGGCGTCGCGGTTGGGCCTGATGTCGTGGACGCGGAAGATATGTGCACCGGCCGCGTAGCCGAGCACCGAAGTCGCCACCGTCCCCGCCAGCCGCTCGTCGGCCGGTATATCCAGCAGCTGGCCGATCATCGACTTGCGCGAGGTGCCGACCAGCACCGGAAAGCCCAGCGCCACCAGCTCTGGCAGCCGTCGCAGGATTTCATAGTTCTCGCCGAGCGACTTGGCGAAGCCGAAACCCGGATCGAGCACGATCTGGCTGCGTTGGACGCCTGCCTTGTCGGCAATCGCCAGCGTCACATCGAAATACCGGGCCATCTCGGCCATCACGTCGCGCGACGTGTCCCGGCCTCTGTCCCAATGCATCACCACCAGCGGCGCACCGTACTGCGCCGCCACGGCCGCGACCTCCGGCTCGCGCTGCAGCCCGTGAACGTCATTGATGATAGTCGCCCCGGCGACAATCGCCCGCTCGGCCACCTCGGCCTTGTATGTATCGATCGAGATCGGCGCCGTGATCCCGTCAGCCCGCAGCGCGCCGATTGCCGGCAGCACTCGCGCCAACTCGTCGGCTACCGACACCTCCTCAGCCCCCGGCCGAGTACTCTCGCCACCGATGTCGATGATATCAGCGCCCTGGGCCAGCATCAGCCGCGCCTGCGTCAGCGCCGCCGGCAGCGCATCGAAGCGCCCGCCGTCCGAGAAACTGTCAGGGGTGACGTTGAGAATGCCCATGAGCCGGGCCGTACGACCAAGGCGCAGGGCGGTGTCGCCCGGCGCCAGTTCATACTCGCGGTGGCTGGCCATCAGCTGGCGACGGCGGCAGGCTTCCGGTCGCCCTTGGCGGCAACTGAGGACGGCACGGCGAACAGGTCGTACTCGTCCGACTCGGTCACCAGCACCGACACCTTGTCGCCGACCTTGATGCCGTCGGCTTCATGGATGATCACGGTGCCGTCGATCTCCGGCGCGTCCCACTGGCTGCGGCCAATGGCGCGGCCGGTATCGGGCTCGACGTCGTCGACCAGCACGTCGATGGTGCGGCCGACCTTCTTCGACAGCACATGAGCCGAGATGTCCTGCGCCACTTCCATCAGCCGCTCGTAGCGGTCGCGCTTTACGTCATCGGGGACGATGCCCTCGATGTCGTTAGCGGGAGCGCCGGTCACCGGCTCGTACTCGAAGCAGCCGATGCGGTCGATCTCGGCCTCTTCCAACCAGTCGAGCAGGAATTCGAAGTCCTCCTCGGTCTCGCCCGGGAAGCCGACGATGAAGTTGGAACGGATCGCGAGGTCGGGCGCCATGGCGCGCCAGGCCTTGATCCGGTCGAGCGTCTTCACCTGGTTGGCCGGGCGGCGCATCGACTTCAGCACCTGCGGCGAGGCGTGCTGGAACGGGATATCGAGATAGGGGAGAATCTTGCCCTCGGCCATCAGCGGGATGACGCTGTCGACATGCGGGTAGGGGTAGACGTAGTGGAGGCGGGTCCACACGTCCATCTGGCCCAGTTCCTCGGCCAGCGTCTGGAACTTCGCCGAGACGTCGCGGCCACGGAACTTCGAATTCGCGTACTTGATGTCTACACCGTAGGCCGAGGTGTCCTGCGAGATCACCATGATCTCCTTGACGCCGGTCGCCACTAAGCGCTCGGCCTCGTACAGCACCGAAGCGATCGGGCGCGACACCAGGTCGCCGCGGATCTGCGGGATGATGCAGAAGGTGCAGCGGTTGTTGCAGCCCTCGGAGATCTTCATGTAGGCGTAGTGCCGCGGCGTCAGCTTGAGGCCAGCCTCCGGCACCAGGTCGACGAACTTGTTCGGCACCGGCGGCAGGTGGGTGTTCACCGCGTTGACCACATCCTCGTACTGGTGCGGGCCGGTGACGGCGAGCACGCTCGGATGGGTGTCGCGGATCATCTGCTCCTCGACGCCGAGGCAGCCGGTGACGATGACGCGGCCATTGGCGCCGACGGCCTCGCCGATCGCCTCCAGGCTTTCCTTCTTGGCGCTGTCGAGGAACCCGCAGGTGTTCACCAGCACGATATCCGCGCCCTCATAGTCGCGCGAGAACGCATAGCCCTGCGATCTCAGCGTCGTCATGATGCGTTCGGAGTCGACGAGGGCCTTGGGGCAGCCGAGGCTGACCAGGCCGATTTTTGGAGCTTGTGTCATTGGCGCGTGCCTATGCGCCAAACCGGCGGAAAAAGCAATGATCGGCAGTCTGCGATGGAAGCAGGGCAGACCTGATCACGGCCGATCACAAGCCTGTCAGGTTACCAAACCTTCAGTTGACCCGAATCCTGAGCCTGAGGCTCTTGTTTCCTGATGCGCCCACCTCCGAGGCGTCCAGCAGGAAAAAAGACCAATGAATCTCGAAGCACTCAACAGGTACCAGCCGCAGGCGCTGGCCGTCCTTCGCGTCGTCACCGCGCTCTGCTTCATGGCCCATGGCACCCAGAAGCTGTTCGGCTTCCCGGCGTCGGACATGGGCGGCGTCGAGATCTTCTCGCTGATGGGCCTTGCGGCCATCCTCGAAGTGTTCGGCGGGCTCGCCATCATCCTTGGCCTGTTCACCCGCCCGGTCGCCTTCATCCTCGCCGGCGAAATGGCCTATGCGTTCTGGATGATGCACGTGCCGATGGGCGGCAGCATCATCCCGGCCGCCAATGGTGGTGATGGCGCCGTGCTTTTCTGCTTCGTATTCCTCTATCTCGTATTCGCCGGCCCCGGCGCCTGGAGCCTCGACGAAGTGCTCAAGTCCCGGCGCGGCAGCCCGGTCGCAGCCTAGAACTGAAAAGGCCGCCCTCAGGCGGCCTTTTTTGTTTCAGATGTCGGGCTTGGCGGTCGGGGGCGGCGTCCGCTTGGCCGTCCGCCGCACAGCCGGCGTCGTCGGGGCAGGGGGTGGTGTACCGTCACTGCTCTCGTCGTCCTCGTAAGGCTCGTCCTCGGCGATATCGTGGATCGCGTCGCGCACCTCGTCAATCAGCGAGGTCGGCACGCGGCTCAGGCTGACCGTTCGTGTCACAGTCTCGTTCGCCTTGAAGAATACCAGCAGAACTTCGCAGACGATGCGCAGAACAATGAGGAACAACGCGCCATAGACCGCGATCTCGAGCAGCCCCCAGAGCCCATCGCCAAAATTGCGGCCGAAGCTCGCGAACAGGTGCCCCACGGACCACAGCAGCAGCGCAGCGAGGCCGGTCGCATACAGCACCGGCACAAGTCGCGGCGAAAGGATGGTCTCGAGCCGGAACAGCGTCGGGCTAAGGAAGATTTTCTTGAGATCGTCCAGCGTCATGGCCTCACCCCTGATGGAATCGGTCAATCAGAAAATGCGTGTATCAGGCGGCACTTACAAGTGTTTCCGGACGCAGGTCTGCTGTCGGCCCGAAGCGACGCTCGAACGCCGCACGCAGTGCACCGTCAACCTCGGCCATCGAGACGAGCTGCCCGAGGTCCTCGAAACTGGTCACCCCCTGGTCGGAGATGCCGCACGGCACGATGCCATCGAAGTGTGAAAGGGTCGGCGACACATTGATCGCAATGCCGTGGAACGTCACCCAGCGGCTCACTCGCACGCCGATCGCCGCCACCTTGTCCTCGCGACCCGGCCCCTTGTCCGGCCGAGCCACCCACACACCGATCCGCCCATCACGCCGCTCGCCCTTGATGTTGAAGGCCGCGAGCGTGTCGATGATCAGGCCCTCGAGCCCTTGCACCAGGCAGCGCACATCCCGGCCGCGCTGACGCAGGTCGAGCATGAAGTAGACGACCCGCTGGCCGGGGCCATGGTAGGTGTACTGCCCACCGCGGCCCGCGTCGTAGACCGGGAACCGATTGGGCGAGAGCAGGTCCTCGGGCGCCGCTGACGTGCCGGCGGTATAGAGCGGCGGATGTTCCAGCAGCCAGACCTGCTCGCCGGCCGCGCCTTCCGCTACCGCGGCGGCTCGCGCCTTCATCGCCTCCAGCGCCTCGAGATAGGGGACATACCCCTCCGAGATTCGCCATTCGACCGGCACGCCGTCGCTCCGGAACAGTTTGGTCCCGGTGTCGCAAGTTGGGTCAGTCGTTAACGCTTCGGTAAGCATGGGCAGCCGATGCTCTCTTACAAGGGGCCCGGCGCGATTCAGCCGGGATGATCGTTCGCGGTTTATGTATGAACACTCTAGACAATATTGAAGTCGATATCACCGTGGAGCTTGGCGCTGCCAGCATGCCGGTGCATCACCTGCTGCGCATGGGCCGCGGGGCGGTGATCGAACTCGACACCGGCGAGAACGACCCGCTGCGCATCTACGCCAACAACACCCTGATCGCCCGCGGCGAAGTGAAGGTCGAGGATGGCCGGCTCAGCGTCGAGCTCACGGAAAAAGTCCGCCGCCCGGCCTGATTTGCCAATTGGCAACCTGCCTTGCCATATCGGCAATTAATCGCTTGCGCCCCGGACCGACCATTGCTACACGCTGCCTCGCTTCGCCGGTTCGGCGTTGCATCTACCTCGGCGTGCGGTCGTGGCGGAATTGGTAGACGCGCAGCGTTGAGGTCGCTGTGCCGCAAGGCGTGGAAGTTCGAGTCTTCTCGACCGCACCAGGGTCCCAGCAGATCCTGCAGTCCAAAACAGACGGCTCCCCCCGGGGAGCCGTTGTTGTTTCGGGCCTAAAGCGTGGCGGCGATCAGCGCCACCATGATCAGGCTCTCGCAGGCAATCAACATTCCGAGGGCAATGTTCCACCGGGTCATCGCTGGCCTCCTCCTGGGTCGGACAATAGAGGATGGCCGGTGACAAGATGCTGACAGCCGATTTGCTTGGCTAGCGAGCCTTCCAGCCAAGCAAACGCATTGCGTTGATCGTCACGATCACGGTTGCGCCAGTATCAGCGAGGATGGCCGGCCACAGACCGGTAATGCCGACGATCGTCGTCACGAGGAATACCACCTTCAGCCCGAGCGCCACGGTGATGTTCTGGGCGATATTTCCCATCGTTGCCTTCGACAGGCCGATCATGTTCGCGATATCGGCGACGCGGCCGTGAAGGATCGCGGCGTCGGCGGTTTCGAGCGCCACATCCGTGCCGCCGCCCATGGCGATACCGATATCGGCAGCCGCAAGGGCAGGGGCGTCGTTGATGCCGTCGCCCACCTTGGCCACCACGCGGCCCTGCTGCTGCAGTTCGCGCACGATCCGCTGCTTGTCCTCGGGCAGGAGGCCGGCGCGAACCTCGATGCCGAGGTCGGCGCCGATTGCCTTCGCCGTCCGCTCGTTGTCGCCGGTCAGCATCACCGTGGTGACGCCGGCTTCCCGCAACCGGCTTAGTCCTTCGGCGGCATCGGCGCGCGGCTCGTCGCGGATGGCGAGGAAGCCCGCTACCTGATCGCCGACCAGTAGCACCGAGACGATCTTGCCGGCATCGTTGAGCGCCCCGATCCGCTCACGCAGCGCTGCATCGAACGGCGCGCGTTCTTCCGCTGCCTTGGGCGAAGCGAGGAACAGGTCCTCGCCGCCGACCTTGCCGGTGACACCCTTGCCGGGTACCGCCTTGGCATTGGTCGCCGGGGGCACGAATGCCTTGTCGGCACCGGCGCGCGCCAGCACGGCCACCGCCAGCGGGTGACTCGAACCGGTCTCCAGCGCCGCTGCCATCGACAGCACCTGGGATTCGGTCCGGCCGACGCCGACAATGTCGGTCACCTCCGGTTTGCCCTCGGTGAGGGTGCCGGTCTTGTCGAGCGCCACGGTATCGATCTTCCGCAACTGCTCCAGCACCGCGCCCCCCTTCAGCAACAGCCCGCGCCGGGCACCAGCTGAGAGGCCAGCAGCGATAGCTGCGGGGATTGAGATCACCAGCGCGCACGGGCAACCGATCAGGAGGATCGCGAGGCCCTTGTAGATCCACTCATCCCAGGCCTGGGCAGCCAGCAACGGTGGCAGGATGGCGACCAGCGCGCCGACCACCAGCACGCCGGGCGTGTAGTAGCGCGAGAACTTGTCGATGAACCGCTCGGTGGGTGCTTTGCTCTCCTGCGCTTCCTCGACCAGCCGCACGACGCGCGCGATGGTGTTGTCGGCAGCAGCAGCCGTCACCCGCACGCGCAGCACCGCGTCGGCATTGATCGTGCCCGCGAACACCTCGTCGCCAACCCCCTTGGTCTTTGGCACGCTCTCGCCGGTCACCGGCGCCTCGTTGATGGCCGAACTGCCCTCGACGATGACGCCATCCGCAGCGATCCGGTCGCCGGGCCGCACCAGGATGATGGTACCTACCGCGAGCTGCACTGCTGGCACTTCGCTGGTGGCGCCGTCGCGCTCCACCAGCGCCAGCTTCGGCACCAGGTCGGCAAGGCCGCGGATGCTGGCTCGCGCCCGGCCAGCTGCCACGCCCTCGAGCAATTCGCCGACGAGGAACAGCAGCACCACCGTGGCCGCTTCCTCTGTCGCGCCGATGAACACCGCGCCGACCGCCGCAATCGTCATCAGTGTCTCGATAGAGAACGGCGTGCCGGTCATCGCCGCAACCACGGCATGGCGCGCAACGGGGATCAGCCCTACCGCCATGGCGACAAAGAACGCCCAGTGGCCGATCTGCGGGAACAACTGTCCCACGATGTAGGCCGCCAGCAGTGCCGCGCCCGAGATGAAAGTCAGCAGCGCCTTGCGGGTCCGCCACCACGGCCCGTCGATGATCTCGGCATGCCCGGAGTGATCGTGCTCACGGTCATGATTGTGGCTGTGGTCACCGTGGTCATGATCGGCGTGGCTATGATCGTTTGTGGCCGGCGCCACGGACTTTGCGGGCGCAATGGAGTAGCCCAGCGCCTTCACCTGCCGCTCGATAGCGCCCTTGGCGATGTCGCCCGAGTGCGTCACCGTCAGCGTGCCGTTCGGCAGCGACACCGCCACCTCGCCGACGCCCGGAAGCCGCCCGACAGCGTTCTCGATCTTGGTCACGCAGGCGGCGCAATCCATGCCGCCAATGCGGAACTTCAGCTTCTCAGCGGCCTCGGACATGGGGCGCTCCTTGGATTCTTCATCATGTCCGCATACATCTAGGACCTCTAGCCACTAGAGGATCAAGGGGTGAATGCGATGAATCTGCCGATCGGCGAATTGTCCCGACTGACCGGCGTAAAAGTGCCGACAATCCGCTTCTACGAGCAGATCGGGCTGCTGTCGTCGCCGCCGCGTACGGAAGGCAACCAGCGTCGCTACGGCAAGCCGGAAGTCGAACGGCTGAACTTCATCCGCCATTCGCGCGAGCTTGGCTTCGAGGTCGACGATATCCGCGAACTGCTGGATATGGCCGGCGCCCCGCGAGCGTCCTGCCATCAGGCCGACAGCATCGCCCGCAACCATCTCAGCGAAATCGACCGCCGCATCGCCAGCCTCACCGCGCTACGCGGCGAGCTGGCGCGAATGGTCGAGGAATGCGGCCACGGGCGCATCTGCGACTGCCGCATCATCGAAGTGCTGGCCGATCACGGCGAGTGCGTCACCGAGCACGCGCATTAGGAGCGGGAGCGCGGGTACTTTCCCTGGGCATAGCCGAGAAACAACCCGGCGATCAGGCCGACGACCACGCCAACGATCGCCAGCATGATTCCCGGCACTACGACGCCGATGATCCTCGCCGGACCGGGATCGGGCTCCGGTGCGGGACTGAACGCCGTCGCTATGGGCAACAGGATGATGGCCACCACACCGAGGCCCATGAGCATGACGGCGCCGAAAAGCAGCTTGCTCCCGACATTGATCGAGAACGGTTCATGTGGGTCTGACAATTGACACGCCCCCTCAAGCGTACGCGCGTCGCGCCACCAATGGTGGCGGTCCACGATGCCCAAGCGTGGCAGGATTTCACTGCGAAAACAACACGGACGTGCCCGTGAAAGGTCCGTGTTGAACGGTCAGGCCTGCCAGTCCAGCACGGTGTTTCCGTCGCGGCAGAAGGTGACGGCCAGTTGGCCCGCCTCGCCGCGCCACGCGTGAGACTGGGCGTCATCGCCCTCGCGCCGTAGTTCGTGGCCATTCCGGCGCAGGTCGGCGACGATCATGCCGATCTGGTTACGCCAATCACGTGGGTCGCTGGCCGCCGCCAGCCGGGAGCGGATCTCGGACTGCAGGTCGCCCAGCCGCCGGCCCCGCTCAGCGTCGCCGAGCGCCAATAATGCGGCTCGGCTTGTCGGGGAGGTGTCATCAACCGATCGCCGGACGAAGAAGTCGAGGGCGGCCATCAAATCACCTCCGCCAGATGAAAGTTGCGGGCCACGGTGTGGTCTCTCAGGCCGAACGCCGGGAGCTTGCCCGGCACGATCGCATCGGCGACGGCGTCCCGGTCGCTGACGTCGGTCGCATCGACGACGACGCGCACGAACGGCTCGGCCATCCCGAGCCGCACCTTTTCCTGCAGCTCGAACAGCAGCACCCGCACATTGCCGCGGCTCTCGCAGGCGATGCACTCGGTTCCCGGCTCATGGGCGTGCAGCGGCGGATCAAGATGCACCACGGCGGTATCACGCCCGCCGAAGCGCGCGAGCGCCGCCTTGTCGGTGACCACAGTCACCGGCACGGAGCGGTCGCGACGCGCGAACGGAGCAGAAGAGGTCATACCGCCTCCTTGTCCGCGCTCGGCGTGTAGTTGAGGATCGGCCCGAGCCAGCGCTCGACCTCGCGGATCGCCATGCCCTTGCGCCGGGCATAGTCCTCCACCTGGTCACGCTCGACCTTGGCCACGCCGAAATAGAAGCTCTCGGGGTGGCTGAGGTAGATACCGGACACGGACGAGCCCGGCCACATGGCGTAGCTCTCGGTAAGCTCCACGCCGATCCGCTGCTTGGCGTTGAGCAGGTGGAACAGCGTCGTCTTCTCGGTGTGGTCCGGCTGCGCCGGATAGCCCGGGGCAGGGCGGATACCCTGGTAGGGCTCGCCGACGAGGTCGGTCGGCGCGAAGGCCTCGCTGGCGCCGTAGCCCCAGAATTCCTTCCGCACCCGCTCGTGCATCAGTTCGGCGAACGCCTCGGCGAAGCGGTCTGCCAGTGCCTTGATCAGGATCGACGAGTAGTCGTCGTTCCGCCGCTCGAAGCGCTCGGCGATGACGTTCTCCTCGAGCCCAGCCGTGACGACGAAGCCGCCCAGATAGTCCGGGGTGCCCTCGGGCGCCACGAAGTCGGCCAGCGCCATGTGCGGCTTGCCGCCGGTCTTCGACAGCTGCTGGCGCAGGGTGAAGAACGTCGCCAGCTGATCCTTGCGGTCGGCGTCGGTATAGAGCCGGATATCGTCGCCAACCTGATTGGCGTGCCAGAAACCGATCACCGCCTTGGGGCGGAACCAGTTCTTCTGGATCACTTCCTTCAGCATCTTCTGGGCATCGTCCCAGAGCTGGCGCGCAGCCGGGCCCTGGTCCTTGTCCTCGAGCACCGCCGGGAAGCGGCCTTTGAGCTCCCAGGCCTGGAAGAACGGCGTCCAGTCGATGTATTTGGCGATCTCGGCCAGGTCGTAGTTCTCGAACACACGCGTGCCGAGGAAGGTCGGCTTGGGTGGCGTGTAGTTGCTCCAGTCCGGCTTGAAGCGGTTGTCGCGTGCCTTGCTGAGCGGCGTCCGCTGCTTTTCGGCCTCGCTCTGCCGGTGCTTTTCGGCCAGCCGCTCGTACTCGGCCTTCACGTCGCTGACATAGGCCGGACGCTGTTCCTGCGACAGCAGCGACGACACCACGCCAACGGCGCGGCTCGCGTCGTGCACGTGCACCGTCGGACCGCCGTGATACTGGGGGTGGATCTTCACCGCCGTGTGGACGCGCGAGGTCGTCGCGCCGCCGATCAGCAGCGGCACGGTAAAGCCCTCGCGCTCCATCTCCGAGGCGACGTGCACCATCTCGTCCAGCGACGGGGTGATCAGGCCCGAAAGCCCGATGACGTCGACTTTCTCGGCCTTGGCGGTCTCGAGGATCTTCGCCGTCGGCACCATCACGCCAAGGTCGATGATCTCGTAGTTGTTGCAGCTCAAAACCACGCCGACGATGTTCTTGCCGATGTCGTGCACATCGCCCTTCACCGTCGCCATCAGGATTTTGCCGGCGCTCTTCCGACCGGTCGCATTGCCGTCGGCGTTCTTCTCCGCCTCCATGAAGGGGAGGAGATGCGCCACGGCCTGCTTCATCACGCGGGCGGACTTCACCACCTGCGGCAGGAACATCTTGCCAGAGCCGAACAGGTCGCCGACCACGCTCATCCCGGCCATCAGCGGGCCTTCAATGACATGCAGCGGCCGTGCCGACTCGAGGCGGGCCTCCTCGGTGTCCTCGTCGATGAACTCGGTGATGCCGTTGACCAGCGCATGCGAGATGCGGTCAGCCACGGGCTTGGTCCGCCAAGTCAGGTCCTTGGCCTTCTGCTCGCCACCGGCCTGGCCTTTGAACCGCTCGGCAATCTCCAAGAGCCGCTCGGTCGAATCCGCACGACGGTTGAAGATCACATCCTCACAGGCCTCGCGCAGCCCCGGCTCCAGCGAGTCGTACACTGCCAGCTGACCGGCATTGACGATGCCCATGTCCATGCCCGCCTGGATGGCGTGGTAGAGAAACACCGAGTGCATCGCCTCGCGCACCGGCTCGTTGCCACGGAACGAGAAGCTGAGATTGCTCACGCCGCCGGAAATATGAGCGTGCGGAAGGGTTTGCCGGATCGCCTTCGTCGCCTCGATGAAGGCGATGCCGTAGCCGACATGTTCCTCGATGCCCGTGGCGATGGCGAAGACGTTGGGGTCGAAGACGATATCCTCGGGCGGGAAGCCGACTTCCTCGGTCAAGAGCTTATAGGCCTTGGTGCAGATCTCGACCTTCCGCTCATAGGTATCGGCCTGGCCCTGCTCGTCGAACGCCATCACCACCACGGCAGCGCCATAGGAACGCACCAGCCGGGCAGCTTCGAGGAACTTCTCGACGCCTTCCTTCATGGAGATCGAGTTGACCAGCGCCTTGCCCTGCACGCACTTCAACCCCGCCTCGATCACCTCGAACTTCGAGCTGTCGATCATCAGCGGAACGCGGGCGATATCCGGCTCCGCCGCGAGCAGGTTGAGGAACTCGACCATCACCTTCTGGCTGTCGAGCAGGCCCTCGTCGACGTTGATGTCGATGACCTGCGCGCCGTTCTGCACCTGGTCGCGTGCCACTTCGAGCGCTGCGGTGTAGTCGCCGGCGGTGATGAGCTTCCGGAACTTGGCCGAGCCCGTGACATTGGTCCGCTCGCCGATGTTCACGAACGGGATGTCCTCGGTCAACGTGAACGGCTCGAGCCCGCTCAGCCGCAGGAAGGTCGGCACCTCGGGGATTTTCCGCGGCTTGTATTTCGACATTGCTTCCTTGATCGCCCGGATGTGGTCCGGGGTCGAACCGCAGCAGCCTCCAACGATGTTGAGGAAGCCGTCGCGGGCAAAACCCTCGAGCTGGCGCGCCATAAACTCCGGCGACTCGTCATAGCCGCCGAACTCGTTGGGCAGCCCGGCATTCGGGTAAGCGCAGATCAGCGCGTCCGCGACGTCGCTGAGCTCGTTGATGTGGGCGCGCATGGCATTGGCGCCGAGCGCGCAGTTGAGCCCGATGGTGAAGGGCTTGGCATGCCGCACCGAGTACCAGAACGCCGTCGGCGTCTGACCGGAGAGCGTGCGACCCGACAGGTCCGTGATCGTCCCAGAGATCATCACCGGCAACTCATAGCCGCGCTCGGTGAAGATGCGCTGTGCCGCGAAGATGCCAGCCTTGGTGTTCAGCGTATCGGTGATCGTCTCGAACAGCAGCACGTCAGCGCCACCGTCGATCAGTCCGTTGATCGCCTCTGCATAGCCCTTGACGATCTGGTCGAAGGTGATCGCCCGGTGACCCGGCGAATTGACGTCCGTCGACATCGATGCGGTCTTGTTCAGCGGCCCAAGCGCGCCCGCCACGAAGCGGCGCTTGCCGTCGATGTCGAACGCCTGCTGCGCTGCCTCGCGGGCGAGTTTGGCCCCGGCATAGTTCAGCTCGTAGGCGAGCTCCTGCATGCCGTAATCGGCCATCACCACGTCGGTGGACGAGAACGTGTTGCTCTCCACCATGTCGGCGCCGGCGAGGTAGTATTGCAGGTGGATGGCTCGGATCGCGTCCGGCTGGGTCAGGTTGAGCAGGTCGTTGTTGCCCCGCACATCCTTATGCCAGTCCTTGAAGCGCTCGCCGCGATAGGCGGCCTCATCGAGCTTCAGCTGCTGAATCATCGTGCCCATGGCGCCATCGAGG
Source organism: Devosia sp. P2_G7 (assembly GCF_056403495.1). Taxonomy (NCBI): domain Bacteria; kingdom Pseudomonadati; phylum Pseudomonadota; class Alphaproteobacteria; order Hyphomicrobiales; family Devosiaceae; genus Devosia; species Devosia sp. P2_G7. The sequence continues at coordinate 271,884 of NZ_JBFUFI010000003.1, read as the reverse complement.
ATCAGGATGCGTTCGGAGGCCGCTTGGGTAAGCGCTGCCCGAACCTCCTCGCCATTCGGCAAGGAATTTCTATCGATCTCAATGTGTTGAGCTTCAGTCATCGCTCGACTTTCCAACGTCTGTCACGCCAAAATGCGTTCACCGCCGGCAAGGTCGCACGGCGGGATATAAAGATATCTTTATATGATTGCCGACCGCCCGGCAAGCAAGGCTGTTTCCGCACGAATTGCGGAACTGGAACATCCGATCAGGACTTTCGCTTTCATGACAATGCCAATCCTCCTCGTACCCGGCCTCAACTGCACCGCCGAGATTTACGCCCATCAGATGCCGGCACTGTGGCGGTTCGGTCCGGTTACGGTGGCGAACCACACCGAGGGCACGTCGATGGAGGAGATCGCCGCGTCGATCCTCCGCAATGCGCCGCGGGAGTTCGCGCTCGTCGGCTTCTCCATGGGCGGCTACCTGGCATTCGAGATTCTCCGGCAGGCGAGGGGGCGGGTGCCGAAGCTGGCGCTGCTCGATACCTCGGCCCGGCCGGACACGCCGGAAGCCAAGGATAAGCGCCGCGCCGCCATCGCCTTGACGGAGCAGGGGAAGTTCAACCTCGCCGTCGCTCAGTCGTTCCCGAACGCCGTCCATCCCGACCATGTAGGCGACGCCGCGCTCAAGGCGCTGCATGTCCGCATGGCGACGGCCGTCGGTGGCGAGACGTACATCCGCCAGCAGACCGCGATCATGAACCGCCCGGACTCTCGCCCCGAACTCGGCGCCATCGAGGCTCCGACCCTGGTGGTCGTCGGCGACAAGGACGCCATCACCGTTCCCGATGCCGCCCGCGAGATGGCCACCGGCATTGCCGACGCCAAGCTCGTGGTCGTGCCGAGGGCAGGGCACATGGCGCTGGTCGAGCAACACGCCATTGTTACCGCGGAACTCGCGGAGTGGGCGGCTAAATAGCTGGCATTTTAAGCAAATTAACCAGGCTGCAACCACGTTGCGGTTCCCTGAGACCATCGCCGCACGGCTTTCGGTATGGTGCGGAAATCTCTGTTTTGGGTTGATCTGGTTTTGGCAGTGTTCTCTCGCGACCTTCGCGCGGCCGCCCGGCTGCTTGCTCTTGCTGTGCTCGTCCTGCCGGTCGTGGCTGCTTGCAGCAGCGATGGGGGAGGGGTGCCGCACATCAAGCGGTCCGCCTTCAGCTCCAAGGAATTCGGCGTCGCTGTCAGCCCGCGCGTCACCAACGCCAAGAACCCGCCCAAGGGGGGCGGCCGCTACATGGTCGGCAAACCCTATACGGTGCGCGGCGAACTCTACGAGCCGATCGAGAACCCGATCGGCTACGTCGCGTCCGGCGGCGCCTCCTGGTACGGCAATGACTTCCACGGCCGCCGCACCGCCAACGGCGAGATCTTCTCGGCCAATGCCATTTCCTGCGCCAGCCCAGTGTTGCCGCTGCCGAGCTATGTTCGCGTCACCAATGTCGAGAACGGTCGCTCCATCGTCTGCCGCGTCAACGACCGCGGCCCGTACCTGCATGGCCGGGTAATGGACCTGAGCTATCGCACCGCCGAAATCCTCGGCTACGCCGGCAACGGCGTCGGCAATATCCAGGTCCAGTATATCGGCCCCGCGCCGCTCGACGGCGATGACACCCGCATGCTGCTCGCCAGCGTAGACCGGCCGACCCGCATGGAGCAGGGCACCACTCGCCTCGCCATGACTGACACACCTACCCAGGTCAGCGTTACCGGCGGCCGGATCAATTTCGCCGACTACAATCAGCAGGCGAGCACGGAAGAGCGCCCGAACCTGCTCGGCGGCATCATGGACATGTTCGGCTATGCCGACACCGGCGCTGCCGACCAGGCGATCAACGAAGCGCACGCTGCCGCCAACGCCATGGCCACCCGCTCGGGCTCGCTGGATGCCTGGGTTGCCACGGTCGATGAGGACAAGCGCGCCATCAAGCTCAAGCTCGGCGTTTTCGCTGATGCCGCACAAGCCGACGACGTGGCACTGCAGTTCGCCATGCTCGGCGCTGTCGACGAGGAGGCGGTCCGCATCCCTGGTGCCGATGCCACACGCCTGACACTGACGCACCTTAAGCCCGGCGTGGCGCGAGATGATGTGATGTCGCTCGCCAGGAACCTTGGACTCAAGGATTTGGTGCTCTATTAGTCGAAGGGTGGCCCGCACTGGCCGCCATCGGGGTTGAGCTTGCGGAACGTCGTCCTGAAACTGCTGGTGTCGTTACTCACTGTCCTGTGGGCCCTGTCGGCGCACGCGCAGGATTTCGACACCAAGGCGCCATTTGCGGTGCTGATGGACTACGAGTCGGGCACGATCCTCTTCCACAAGGCTGCTGACGACCAGCTCGAGCCTGCCAGTATGGCAAAGCTGATGACGCTGGCCGTGGTGTTCGACCAGTTGCAGCGCAAGAAGCTCAATCCAACCGACGAGTTCTTCATCTCCGAGCATGCCTGGCGGGACGGGGGTGCGTCCTCCGGCGGCTCCACCATGTTCGCGGAGCTCAACTCCAAGATTCAAGTGATGGACCTGGTCCGCTCCGTCATCATCCAGTCGGGCAATGACGCGGCGATTGCGCTCGCCGAAGGCATCGCCGGGAGCGAGCTCAGCTTCGCCCAGATGATGAACCAGCTCGGAAAGGAGATCGGCCTCACCGGCTCGAACTTCGTCAACGCCACGGGGCTACCCGATCCGGCGCAGTTTTCGACGGCCCGTGACCTCGCGACCATCGCGCGCTTCATCATCGCCCAGTTCCCCGAGTACTACCCCATCTTCTCCGAGAAGGAGTTCACCTGGAACAAGATCCGCCAGATGAACCGTAACTCGCTGCTCGAGATCGGCATCGGCGTCGATGGCCTGAAGACCGGCCACACTGAGTCCGCCGGCTACGGCGAAGTAGTCTCCACCGCCGCGACGGGCCGCCGCCTGATTGCCGTGCTGCACGGCCTCAAGTCGATGACCGAGCGCACCGAAGAAGCGCGGAAGCTCGTCACCTGGGGTACCCGTGGCTTTGAGCTGATTCCGGTCTATCCCGAAGGCGCTGCCATCTCCCATGCCGATGTCTATGGCGGCAGCGCCGGGCAGGTGTCGCTGGTGGGCAAGGGCAGCATCGACCTGTTCCTGCCCAAGGGCGCGCAGAACTGCCCGCAAGCCACCGTGACCTACAAGGCGCCGATCCGCCCGCCTGTGCAGAAGGGCGATCAACTCGCCCAGCTCAATGTCATGTGCAACGGCGCCGTGGTACAGGTCACCCCGCTCTTTGCAGGCGAGGACGTCGGCGACGGCGATATCGTGCGCAAGGCGACCGACGCACTCAAGGAACTGGCGCTCGGCTGGCTCTAGTACTAGAGACCGGCAGAAGTTCATGGACTTTTACCGGACCAAGCAGCGAGGAACCCGCGCCTAATGCTCGATATTCCAGCCAAGGCAGCGGCCCGTTTCATCACCTTTGAGGGGGGCGAAGGTGTCGGCAAGTCGACGCAGGTGAAGCGCCTGCTGGTCCGGCTCAACCGCATGGACATCGAAGCAGTCCGCACTCGCGAGCCCGGCGGCACGCCTAAGGCCGAGGCCGTCCGCGCCTTCATCCTGCAGGGTCGTTCCGAAAGCTGGGGCGCCGGCGCCGAGGCCGTCCTCTTCGCCGCCGCCCGCTACGACCACGTCAGCAGCCTCATCGCCCCCAGCCTCAACAGCGGCAAATGGGTGATCTCCGACCGCTTCCACGACTCGACGCGTGCCTATCAGGGCCTCACCGGCGGTGTAGACGACAAGCTGATCCGCGGCCTAGAGACGCTGGCGCTGGACGGCCACCAGCCCGACATCACCTTCATTCTCGACATGGACCCGGCCGTCGCCTTCGCCCGCGTGAACAACCGCGAGATCGAGAAGGCACTGGCTGAAACCGGCGACCGTTTCGAGAAGGAGGACCTCGAGTGGCATCGCCGGCTGCGGCAGGCCTTCCTCGCCATCGGCAAGGCCAATCCGGAGCGTTGCATCGTGCTGCCGGCCGGGCAATCCGAGGATGCGCTGGAGCAGGAGATCTGGGATACGCTGATCCGGCGCTTCCCCGAGCTCGAGGCAAAGGCCGGCTGAATTGGACTATCCCGAACGCGAACCCGACCAGCTCGAGGGCGTCCCGCTACCCGAGTTCCAGACCGGCGTTTCCGGCCACGGTTCCGCGCGCGCCACATTGCTCGATCGCCTCGATGCCGGCCGGCTGCCCGGCGGCATCCTGATTCACGGTCCGCGCGGCATCGGCAAGGCAACGCTGGCCTTCGACCTCGCGCGCCGCATCTTCGAGCACACGGGTGACGAGTCGCCCGAGCACATCGCCGCCCAGGTGGCCGCTGGCGCCTATCCGAACCTCTTCGTCATGCGTAAGGCCACCCGCGACACCGGCAAGGGCTACTACACCGCCATCCGCGTCGAGGAAGTCCGCCGCTTCATCGAGGAAATGCGGATGACCCGCGGCCGCGCCGGCCACCGCATCGCCATCGTCGACCCGATCGACGACTGCAACGTCTCGTCGTCCAACGCGCTGCTCAAGATCCTCGAGGAGCCGCCGGCCGACACGACGTTCCTGCTCGTTTCACATCGCCCAGGCTCGCTGCTGCCCACGATCAAGTCGCGCTGCTTCCAGGTGGCACTCCGCCCAATCGCCGATGGCGACGTCCGCACCGTGCTCGAGCAGGTCGGCGGTCAGGCCGTCGCCATCGATCGCGCCGTGTCGCTGGCGGGCGGCCGCCCGCGCCGCGGCTTCGAGGCGATGCTGCTGGGCGAGGGGGGCGCGCTGCAGCTCCTCCAGTCCTGGTTGGTTGACCCTGTCGCCGCACCATCCGCAGCCCGCATCGCGCTCGCCGATGCGCTCGGCGCTGATCGCGACTCCGCCGAACTCCGCTTCGCCCGCGATATCCTCAACGACTGGCTGGCCGACGCCGCCAAGTCCGCCGCCGCTGCCGGCGACCGTGTCCGTCTTGCCTCTGCCAACGAGCTATGGGACAAGGCCCAGCTTTCACTCGCCGATGCCGATGAATACAACCTCGACATGCGGCAGACCCTGGTCGCCATTTTCGACGCGATCCGGAAACACCAGCAGTTGAGCGTCACCTCGTCCGCCCCATGACCGATTCCTTCTACGTCACCACCGCCATCGCGTATCCCAACGGCGAGCCGCACATCGGCCACGCCTACGAGATGATCACGACCGACGCGATTGCCCGCTGGGCCCGGCTGGAAGGCAAGGACACCTTTTTCCTCACCGGCACCGACGAGCACGGCATCAAGATGGTGCAGACGGCTGCCGCGCAGGGCATCACCGCTCGCGAGCTGGCCGACCGCAACGCGGCCCGCTTCAAGGAGCTGGCAGCCCGCCTCGACGTCTCGAACGACGATTTCATCCGTACCACCGAGCCGCGCCACTACGAGTCGAGCCAGGAACTCTGGCGCAAGATGGCCGCCGCCAACAACGGCGACATCTACCAGTCGACCTACAAGGGGTGGTACTCGGTCCGCGACGAGGCCTATTTCGACGAGGAGGAGCTCACCAACGGCGAAGATGGCAAGAAGTTCGCGCCGACCGGCGCCGAGGTGAAATGGGTCGAGGAAGACAGCTTCTTCTTCCGCCTCTCCGCCTACCAGGACCGGCTGCTGAGGCTCTACACCGACCGCCCGGACTTCATCGCGCCCGAAGAGCGCCGCAACGAGATCGTCTCGTTCGTGAAGGCGGGCCTGCGCGACGTCTCGATCAGCCGGACCACCTTCGACTGGGGCATTCCCGTGCCGGGCGCCTCCGGCCACGTTATGTACGTCTGGGTCGACGCGCTCACCAACTACATCACCGGCGTCGGCTTTCCCGATGGCGCCTCCGAGCAGTTCAAGAAGTTCTGGCCGGCGAACCTGCACGTCATCGGCAAGGACATCATCCGCTTCCACACCGTTTACTGGCCGGCCTTCCTGATGAGCGCCGGCATCGATGTGCCACACCGCGTTTTCGCCCACGGCTTCCTGACCTCCGAGGGCAAGAAGATGTCGAAGTCGGTCGGCAACATCGTCGACCCGCACGAGCAGCTCGACCTCTACGGCACCGACCCGGTCCGATGGTACTGCCTGCGCGAGATCAGCTTCGGCCAGGACGGCGACTGGGGCCGCGAGAAGTTCATCAACCGCAACAACTCCGACCTCGCCAACAATTTCGGCAACCTGGCGCAGCGCTCGCTGTCGATGATCCAGAAGAACTTTGGCGGCGCGCTCCCTGAGGCGCAGCCCACCGAGGCCGAGCGCGCCATCGTCGCCACGGCGATCGAAGCCATCGGCAAGATGGACCTCGCCATGAAGACCCAGCAGATCCACGAGGCTGCCGGCGAACTCACGACGCTGCTCAATGCTGCCAACCTCTATTTCGCCGACCAGGCGCCGTGGGGGCTGAAAGCGGATCTGCCGCGCATGGGCACGATCCTTGCGACGACCGCTGACATCGTCCGCCGCGCCGCCATCGCCGCCCAGGCGTTCGTGCCGGGCTCCGCTGCGAAGTTCCTCGATGCATTGGCCGTGCCGGCTGACCAGCGCCTGCTGAGCCATGCGCTCAGCGCGTCCGGCGTTCCCGCCGGAACCGTCTTGCCGCCGCCCGAGCCGGTGTTCAAGAAGTTCGAGCACGCCAAACCGGCCGCCTGAGCCATGCTGATCGACTCGCACTGCCACCTCGATTTCCCCGAGCTCGCCGCCGATCGGGCCGGCGTGCTGGCCCGCGCGAAAGCGGCGGGGATCGACGGCATGGTCACCATCTCGACCCGGGTGAAGCGCTTCGACGAGATCAAGGCCATCGCCGAGGAGAATCCCGAGGTCTGGTGCTCGGTCGGCACCCATCCGCATCACGCTGACGAAGAGCTCGACATCTTCACCGAGGACCTGGTCCGTCTGAGCGAGCATCCGAAATGCGTCGCGATCGGCGAGGCCGGGCTCGACTACTTCTACGACAATGCGCCCAAGGAGGCGCAGGAGACCGGTTTCCGCCGGCACATTGCCGCGTCGCGCCTCACAGGCTTGCCGCTGGTGATCCATTCCCGTTCAGCTGACGTTCATATGGGTGGCATCCTGACAGAGGAAATGGGGCAGGGGGCCTTCCCTTTCGTGCTCCACTGCTTCACCGGCGGCGCCAATCTCGCCCGTAGGGCCCTCGATCTCGGCGGCTACATCTCGTTCTCCGGCATCATCACCTTCAAGAATGCCGAGGAGATCCGCGAGGTCGCGAGGTTCGTGCCCGCTGACCGTTATCTTGTTGAAACAGATGCACCTTATCTGGCTCCCGTGCCGCATCGTGGCGGCACCAACGAGCCGAGTTTCGTAGCCCATACTGCCGCCAAGGTCGCCGAGGTTCGAGGCATTCCCATCGAGCAACTCGCGACCGAGACGACCGATAGCTTTTTCCGTTTATTCTCAAAGGCTAAGGCGTAATGCCTGAAGCACACCGTATCGTAGCGACGATCATGGGCTGCGGCTCGTCCGGCGGCGTGCCGCGCATCGGCGGGCACTGGGGCGTCTGCGACCCGGACAACCCGAAGAACCGCCGCAGCCGCTGCTCGCTGCTGATCGAGGGCTATTCGGACGGCTCGGACCAGCCGACCCGGATCATCGTCGACACCGGTTGCGACCTGCGCGAGCAGCTGCTGCGCGCCGAGGTCGATCGGGTCGAGGCCGTGCTCTACACGCATGAACACGCCGACCATACCCATGGCATTGATGATCTTCGCGTTTTGGCGCTGAACCACCGCAAGCGCGTTGACGTTTACTTCACCGCCGAGGCGGCCAACCGCATCGTTCCGAGCTTCGCATACTGCTTCACAGCACCGCCGGGTTCCGGCTATCCGCCGATCCTCAACCAGCACCTGATCGAAGCCGGCACACCGCTGACCGTGGATGGGCCAGGGGGCTCCATCACGGTTCTGCCGTTCCGCCAGGACCATGGCGACATCTTCTCGTTGGGCTTTCGCATCCGGAATTTCGCCTATTCCTGCGACCTCAGCGGCATCCCAGATGGCTCGCGCGAGGCGGTCAGCGGTCTCGATACCTGGGTGCTCGACGCACTCCGGCCGACGCCGCATCCGAGCCACCTGAGCCTCTCCGAAGCACTTGAGCTGGTTGAGGATTTGCGCCCGCGCCACGCCGTGCTGACGAACCTGCACATCGATCTCGACTACGCCCAGACTGACGCGATGACGCCTGATCACGTCCGGCCGGCCTATGATGGGCTACAGGTCGACATCACTACCGGCGAGATCATCAGTCCTCGCTAGCCCACGCCGGCGCTATCATAGCGCAACACAACGACGGAGCTGCGCCGCCATGATTGAAGTCATCGACACAGGCATCGCGCCGTCTAACGGGCCGATCAACGACTGCGTACGAGCCGGCAATCACGTGTGGCTCGTGGTGTTGGCCGAGGATCCTAAAACCGGCGTGATCATCGACGGCGACATCGAGCTGCAGACGCGCCAGGCGCTGTCGAACCTCAAACAAGCCATCAACGCCGCCGGCGGCGAGCTGACCAACATCGTCCAGGTGCAGATATTCCTCGTCGACAGCGCCGACGCGCCGGGCATGAACCGTGTGTACGCCGAGTTCTTCAACACCAAGCCATATCCGATCCGTGCCACAGTGGTGGTCAAGGAGCTGCTGGCCAAGGGGCTGAGGATCGAGATCACGGCAACGGCCGTGCTGGGATAGAGCTGCACGAAACAGCCGCCAGCCGTTCAGTTCGTTCAATGCGAGAGTTCCATAATATATCTTATGCGAATGGAGGATGCGCACCAGATGCCGACCGAAACCGATCTGATCCAGCAGCTTATTGAGGCCCAGCGTTCCAGCAGCCAGAACGTTGACGCGGTGCCCTATTCCACCCTCGACCGCGACGCCGCCCAGCGGATACAGGTCGCGACCATGACCGGGCTCGGCGAAGGCGCCGGACTGCTGAAGACGCTTATCACGCCCGATGGCGTCGGCACCTGCGCACCGATCTATCGCTCGCGCTTCGGCCGGAGCGGCGCATTCCAGTTGCCGTCGGCGACAATCACCGGGCTCGAGGTCGAGATCGGTCTGGTGTTGGCCAGCGATCTCACCAGCGAGGCCGCCAACCGCGACGAGATCGATATCATCGAGGCCGTCGACTATTACTTTGTCGGCGTCGAAGTTTGCGGCACGCGCTATGTCGATCGCGCGGCCGCCGGGTTTATCGGCGGACTGGCCGACAACGCCTCGGCTTTCGGCTACGTCATGGATCCGAGCCATCGCGATGCCGGCGCCGAGATCGCCAACTACGACGTCCACCTTGAGTTCGCTGGACAGCAAATCTGGAACGGTCCGGCCAAACACTCGTTCGGCACCGTGCTTAACTCCTTCATTGCCTACGCCAAGAACCAGCGTTCTGAGTTCCAGCTGAAGGCCGGTACCATCGTCACCACCGGCTCACTCTGTGGGCTCGTGCCCGCCAGCGGCCCGGGCCATGTGGTGGCGCGCGTCGGCAGCCACACCGTCGAGTTCGATATCGTCTGATCGGAAATCCCATGCAGCCCTCGCGCGACATCTCCCGCCTCATCGAGATCATGGCGGCGCTTCGCAACCCCGACGGAGGCTGCCCGTGGGATCTCGAGCAGGACTTCTCGACTATCCGGCACTACACCATCGAGGAAGCCTACGAGGTCGCCGATGCCATCGAGCGGAAGGACTATGCCGACCTCCGCGAGGAACTGGGCGACCTCCTGCTCCAGCCCGTCTACCACGCTCAGATGGCATCCGAGCAAGGCCTGTTCGATATCGGCGACGTGGTTTTCGCTATCACTGAGAAGCTGATACGACGACATCCTCATGTGTTCGGCGAGGAAGCGGCGCGTAATGCCGGTGGCGCCAAGGCAAAGTGGGAAGAAGTGAAGGCCGACGAGCGGGCCAGGAAGGCCGAGCGCAAGCAGGCGCCCTCGTCCATCCTCGACGACGTCCCGCACGTCCTGCCAGCACTCGCGCGCGCCGAAAAGCTCAGCAAACGCGCCGCCTCCGTGCAGTTCGATTGGCCCGACTGGCGCCAGACGCTGGACAAGGTGCAGGAAGAACTCGGCGAAGTCCGCGAGGCGGCCGACGCGGACGACAAGGCCAAGCTGCACGAGGAGGCTAGGCGACCTGTTGTTCGCCACCGCCAACCTCGCCCGCAAGCTCGGCGTCGATGCTGAAGCCGCCCTGCGCGACGCCAACCTCAAGTTCGACCGCCGCTTCCGCTACGTCGAGGCCCGCGCCGGCGAAGACGCGGTGCCACTGGCAGAGGCTGGTCTCGACCGGTTGGACGGCTACTGGAACGAGATCCGGGCCAAGGACCGCTCAGGCGGCGTCTGAGCCTTCGATGCGTCCGGCAAAGCGCACGGTGAAGGCGTTCTTGTGCCGGGCTTCGACCCGGACCTCGTAGACCTGCCCGTTCTCGTCCGGCTCATCCTTGCCGATGATCTCGGCATGCCCATAGAGCCAGCCGACATCGGCGCCGGCCGTGTGCGGCACCAGCACGCGGTAGGTGCGGCCCTGCCCGGCCAAGACCTTCTCGATGGTGTCGAGCAGCTTATCCAGCCCCTCGCCCGTCTGCGCCGATACCGGCACCGAAGCAGCGACCTTTCCGAGCGGCGACAGAGTGGCCAACGCCGGGTAGCTACCATCGGCATCGCGCTCCAGCAGGTCGACCTTGTTCCAGACCTCGATGATCGGCGTGCTGTCGGCCGACATGCCGAGTTCTTCAAGGACCTTCAGCACGTCCTGCGCCTGCGCCTGATGATCCGGATTGGCGACGTCGCGGACGTGCAGGATCACGTGCGCTTCGAGCACTTCTTCCAGCGTGGCGCGGAAGGCGGCGATCAGGTCGGTGGGTAGATCAGAGACGAAGCCCACGGTGTCCGACAGCATCACCTCCCGGCCATGCGGCAGGCTTATCTTGCGCACAGTGGTATCGAGGGTGGCGAACAGCAAGTCCTTCGCGAACACCCCTGCCCCGGTCAACGCATTGAATATGCTGGATTTACCCGCGTTTGTATAACCAACAAGCGCCACCACTTGGAACGGCACGGCATCGCGCCGTCCCTTTTGCTGGCCGCGCGTCTGGCGGACCTTCTCGATGCGCTCTTCGAGCATCTTGATCCTGTCCTGCAACTGCCGCCGGTCGCTTTCGAGCTGCGTCTCGCCTGGGCCGCCCATGAAGCCCATGCCGCCCGACCCGCGCTGGCGCTCGAGGTGGGTCCAGCTGCGGACCAGCCGGCTCTTCTGGTAGTTGAGATGGGCCAGTTCGACCTGCAGCACGCCTTCGCGGGTCGCGGCGCGCTCGCCGAAGATCTCGAGGATCAGCCCGGTGCGGTCCAGCACCTTGGTGCCGGTTTCCTTCTCGAGGTTGCGCTGCTGGATGGGGTGCAAGGCGGTGTCGACGAGCAGGAGTTCGATTTCCTCCTCCTTCACGCGCTTGGCGATCTCGTCCACATGTCCGCCGCCGATGAAGGTGGCGGGCTTGATCTCCCGAACCTTGGCCACCTCGGAGAACACGATCTCGACGCGGATGGCGCCTGCCAGTCCCTCGAACTCGGCCTTCCGCGCTTCGATGCTGTGGTTGGTGGCGCGGCCTCGGACGTCGGGTATGACGAGGCCGACGCGGGTCGGCGCCGCGCGCTGATCTATGAATGCCTGAGGGCCGCCCTTGCGGGCGGCCTCGTCGTCGAAGTCATCGGTCAAGGTATGTATCAGTCCTCGCCGGTGTGCTCGGGATCGAACAGCTGGATCGGAGCACCCGGCATGATGGTCGAGATGGCATGCTTGTAGACGAGTTGCGATTGCGCATCGCGTCTCAAGAGCAGGCAGAAGTTGTCGAACCAGGTGATCACGCCCTGCAGCTTGACGCCGTTCACGAGGAAGATCGTGACCGGTACCTTCTGCTTGCGGACATGGTTGAGGAACGCGTCCTGGAGATTCTGGGTCTTTTCGCTGGGCATTTCCTGGCCTCTTTTCGCGGGATACTAGGGGCATTGGCCAGCGGCCACGCCCTGTTAATGGAGCAACGGCCGCCACCGCCCCTGCCCCTTTTTGTCGTCATTCTCCCATCGCAGGTGAAGTATGGCACAGAAGAAACCGAGTGCCTACCCGTACGGATGGACGGGCCTAGAGCCCGAGCGATTTGATTTTGCGGTGCAAAGCGCTTCGCTCCATACCGACGAACTCGGCGGTTTTCGAGATGTTGCCGCCAAAACGCTCGATCTGCGCCATCAGGTACTGCCGCTCGAAAACCTCGCGGGCATCGCGCAGCGGCAGGCTCATCAGGTGGGCCGATGAGTCGCTGTCGCCGACCGTGGGCAGCACCTCGCCAATATCCGGCGGCAGCAGCGCGGCGGTAATCACCCCATCGGCTGGCGTCTGGTCCTTGACGAGGATCAGCAGCCGTTCGATCGAGTTGCGAAGCTGACGGGCGTTGCCGGGCCAATCCTGCGCTTGCAGCACCGCCACGGCATCGTCGCCGATCGAGAGGCTCTTGAGGTTGTGCAGGCGACAGACCTGCTCGATGAAGACTTCCACCAGCGGCGGAATGTCCTCGCGGCGCTCCTTCAGCGGCGTCAGGTGCAGGGGCACGATCGACAGGCGGTGGAACAAATCGGAGCGGAACTGGCCCTGCTCGATCAGTCCGGCGACGTTCTGTGAACTGGACGAGATGATGCGTACATCGATGGGCACCGCGACGGCGCCACCGACGCGATTGAACTTGCTCTCGACCAGCGTGCGCAGCAGCGCCTGCTGAGCAGCCTGCGGCAAAGCCGCCACCTCGGAGAGGTAGAGCGTCCCGCCATGGGCGCGCTCCAGAGCGCCAACCTCTGTTCGCAGCGTGCCGGTCTTCTCGCGGGTCTCGCGGCCGAACAGCACGACGCCAACCTCTTCCGGCGAGTAGAGCGAGCAATTGATCTCGACGAACGGCGCCTCTGCGCGGGTGCTTCGCTGATGGATCAGGCGCGCCGACAGGCCTTTGCCGGTTCCGGATGACCCGGAGATGAAGATACGCGAGTTGGTCGGAGCCGATTTCTCGATGACGCCCCGGACCGCCTGCATGGCCTGCGAGTTGCCGACCAGCTCGACCGTGTTGCTCGACCGCTCGCGCAGGTCGGCGACCTCGTTCTTCAGCCGTGCGGCTTCCATCGCGCGCTGCGTGATCAGCAGCAACCGGTCCACCTTGAACGGCTTCTCGATATAGTCGTAGGCGCCGCGCCGGATGGCGCTGACGGCCGTTTCGACGTTGCCATGCCCGGAGATCATCACCACCGGCATGTCGGGGTGCTGGCTCTGGAACTCATCGAGCAGTTGCAGGCCGTCGAGGCGGCTGCCCTGCATCCAGATATCCAGGAAGACCAGGCTCGGCCGACGCCGGGCGATCTCGTTCAGCCCGGAGTCGGCGTCATGCGCCTGCCGGGTCTGGTAGCCCTCGTCCTCGAGGATGCCGGCGATGAGGTCACGGATGTCGTCCTCGTCATCGATGATCAGAATGTCGAGGGCCATCAGGTATTATCAACCGCTTGCAATTGCGGCTCCTCTTGCTGTCCGCTTTCAGGGTCTGCCCCACCCGCTGCGTCGCTACTCGTCTGGGTAGCGGCCTGCTGCTCCGCTACCGTCGTCGGGGAAGCTGCTGGCTCCCCCTCGTCTGCTTCGCCCGGCTGCCGTAGCGGCAGGGTGAACGTAAAGCAGGCGCCGATGCGCCCGTTTTCATCCGGCTCGGCGTCGACCAGGTCGACCTTGCCGCCGTGCTGTTCGATGATCTTCGCGACGATCGCGAGGCCCAGGCCGGTGCCCTTCTCGCGTGTCGTTACGTAGGGCTCGAGCAACCGATGCCGGTTCTCCTTCGGCCATCCCTTGCCGTTGTCCGATACCGAGATGCGCACCATTTCGCCTTCGGCGCCAGCCTCGACAGTGATCACCGGATTCTTGATACCCTCCAGCCCCGCCCCTTCGATCGCTTCCACCGCGTTCTTGATCAGGTTGGTCAGCACCTGGCTGATCAGCCGGTTGTCGAACCAGGCCGTGATCGGCGCCTCGGGCAGTTCCATGTTGATAGTGACTTCGGGCAGCCGGACGCTTTCGAGGAAGACCGCCTGGCGGATCGACTCTGTGAGATTGCCCTTGTCGAGCTTGGCTTCCGGCATGCGGGCGAACGAGGAGAACTCGTCGACCATGCGACCGATATCGCCGACCTGTCGGATGATGGTGTTGATGCACTTGTCGAAGACGTCGAAGTCGTCGGCGAGCTTGCTGGCATAGCGTCGGCGCAGCCGCTCGGCACTGAGCTGGATCGGGGTCAGCGGGTTCTTGATCTCGTGCGCTATGCGGCGGGCTACGTCGGCCCAGGCGCCGGTGCGCTGGGCGGAGAGCAGGTCGGTAATGTCGTCGAGCGTGACGACGAAGCCCTTGCTCTCAGTCATCGTGCCCTCGCGGGTCAGCTGCACCTGGTAGGTTCGGTAGTCCGGACCCGAGCCGATCTCGATCTGATCGCGGATGGTACCGCGACGGGCCGAGCGGGCCCGTTCGATGACCGGTGCCAGCGCTGGAATGACCTCGTCGATGCGCTTGCCGACGAGTTCGATTTCGTCGGAGCCCACCATTTCGGCCGCGCGGAGATTCACCAGTGTGATGGCGCCGAACGGGTCGAGGCCGACGATGCCGGCAGACACGCCCTCCACCACGGCCTCGGTGAACTGGCGGCGTTTCTCGTTTGTCTCGTTCGCTTCGACCAGGGCGACGCGCTGCGTTTTCAGCTGCTGCGTCATGGTGTTGAAACGGTTGGAGAGATCGCGAAGGTCGCCCCTGCCCTGTTGCACCGGCACCCGGACATCGAGGTCGCCGTCCGAGACACGGCTCGACGCAATCATCAGGTTCCTGATCGGATCGACGAACCGGTTCGCCAGCGCGATGCCGATCCACACGGCAGCGAGCAGCAACACCAGCGCCAGGGCGATGTACATCAGCGTGAAGGTGATCTGGAAGACCAGCCGGTTACTCGCATAGTTGCGGTACTCGGTGATGTTCTCGTCGGTGAGCCGCATGAACTCGCGTACTTCGGGATCCACCGGCCGGGCGACGAACAGAAAGGTGTTGTCGTAGCCGCGGAGCTTGACGACCGAGCCGACGAGGTTGGTGCGGCCGGGAGCGATCTCGGTTGGCGTGCCCTCCACGACGCCTTGCGTCAGTCCTTCGGGAACGCGCGGCGCGGTGCCCGGGGCATTGATCTGGGCCTTCATCAGCGTATCGCCATCGGCCGAGATCAGCGAGGCGAACGGCAGCGAACGGTTGACGGCAAGGGCGGTCAGGATGCGCTGGTACTTGACGCGGTCGGTCTCGAAGGTGCCGCGGGCCTGCTCGAGCTCGGTGGCCACCCAGATGATGTCGTCGCGGAGCACCTGTGAGTGCTCGCGCATGTAGGAGTTGGCGACGATGCGCGAACTATCCACCATAGTGCGGGTGCGTTCGGAGAACCATTGGTCGAGGCCCTGGTTCAGCGAGATCATTGCCACCACGGCCACCAGCAATGCCGGGATCGCGGCCACCGCGGCGAACATCGCGACCATGCGAACCTGTAGGCCTGCGCCGGCCTGCCCGCGCATCCGCGCCTGGATCAGCAGCGTCGCTTCGGTGAGGACCAGCGCGACGACCGACAGCACCAGCAAGCCATTGACGAACCAGATGATCGTCCAGACCTCGGGGGTCGGCTCGATGTCGGTGGCGCCGGTCATGATCAGGAACGATCCCGACGACACGAACACCGACAGCAGGACGATGATCAGCCCGACTGTGCGGATCGCCTTGCGGCCGGTGTCGCCAAACAGCAACGGGCGCGTCCGGGGCTGCGATGGCGCCGGAGTCGACTCGGGTTGTGCGTCGCCGATGAGCGTTGCGTCGTGCATCCAGAGGCCGGGTTGTGGGCGGATCGTGGGCTCCCCCACTCCGATTCACCCTTCAGGACAATTGTTGCTGAAATGTGACACCAGCGGGAGGCGCCGGGACTAGTCTCCGCCTTCCGTAACCTTATCGATGCATTTTTGCAACAGCCGTCAGTCCGCCGCTCTACAACGTGATCAGCCCTGGCGGCGCGACTGTTTGACGATCTCGATGCTGTGCGCCCGGATCTTCTTGCGCAGGGTGTTGCGGTTGAGGCCAAGGAGATCGGCAGCCCGAATCTGGTTGCCACCACAGGCGTTTAGCGCCATCGCGATCAGCGGCGCTTCGACCCGGTCGAGCACTCGCTGATAGAGGCCGGCCGGTGGGAGATTGGGTTCGTACTCGCGCAGCACCTGCGCAACATGAGTTTCCACAGCCGTCGACACATCGACCGGGCCGGAGTTCGTCTGGACCGGTTGGCGGTCGGCGAGGTTGAGCTCGCTCTGGACGATCTCGAGCGAGATGTTCTCGTCGGCGTAAAGCGCCGACAGGCGACGGACCAGGTTCTCCAGCTCGCGGATGTTGCCGGGCCAGGAATAGTTGTGCATCAGCCGGATCGCTTCGGCGGAAATGGTCTTGACCGGCTCGCCCTCGCGCTGGGCGGCACGCAGGAAGTGCTGCACAAGGTCGTTGATGTCGTCGACGCGCTCGCGCAGGGGCGGCAGGCGGATGGGCACGACGTTGAGGCGATAGTAGAGATCCTCGCGGAACAGGCCCTGGCGGATCATCTGGCTCAGGTCGCGGTGTGTCGCGGCGACGATGCGGACGTTGGATTTGATCGGGGTGCGGCCGCCGACCATGGTGTACTCACCCTCCTGCAGCACGCGCAGCAGGCGGGTCTGAGCGTCCATCGGCATGTCGCCGATTTCGTCGAGGAACAGTGTGCCGCCCTCGGCCTGCTCGAAGCGGCCAGAGGAGCGAGCAGTGGCGCCGGTGAAGGCGCCTTTCTCATGGCCGAACAGTTCGGCCTCGATCAGGTCGCGCGGGATGGCGGCCATGTTGATGGCGACGAACGGGCCGTTGCGGCGCTTGCCGAAATTGTGCAGCGCGCGGGCCACTAGCTCCTTGCCGGTACCGCTCTCGCCGGTGATCATCACCGTGAGATCGGTCTGCATCAGGCGCGCCAGGGCCCGGTAGATGTCCTGCATCGCGGGCGAGCGGCCGACCAATGGCATGGTCTCGCCGGGTTCGTCGGCCTTCTTCTCACCGCTCGGCGCTTTCTTGGCGTCGGCGAGGGCGCGGGCGACGACCGAAAGCACTTCGGTGATGTCGAAGGGCTTGGGCAGATACTCGTAGGCGCCGACTTCGTTGGCGCGGATCGCCGTCATGAAGGTGTTCTGCGCGCTCATCACCACCATGGGCAGGTCGGGGCGTAGCTTCTTGATCTTAGGCATGATGTCGAAGGCGTTGCCGTCGGGCATCGCCACATCGGTGATCAGCAGGTCCCCTTCCCCGCGGCTCACCCAGTTCCACATGGTGGAGAGGTTGCCCGTGGGGCGGACTTCATAGCCGGCGCGGGTCAGTGCCTGGTTGAGCACCATGCGGATCGCGGCATCGTCGTCGGCGAGCAAGATAGTGTGGCTCATTCGGCCGGAACCTCGTGGGAGATCGTCTCAGGCATGGTCGCCTTGGCGGCGACCGGCAGAAGGATGCGGAACCGGGTGCGGCCCGGGCGGCTGTCCATATCGACGACGCCACCATGGTCGCCGATGATCTTGGCGACGAGAGCGAGGCCGAGACCGGACCCGTTGGCCTTGGTGGTGACGAAGGGATCGAACAGGATCGGCACCATGTCCGGCGGGACGCCGGGGCCGTTGTCCTCGATGATGATCTCGAGCGGCAGCGAAATGCGCTCGGAGACGCCCTGCACCGAGATACGGATGCCCGGACGGAACGCGGTCGAGAACCGAATTTCCGGTTTCGGTGTCCGTTCAAGGGCTTCCGCTGCGTTCTTCACCAGGTTCAGGAAGACCTGAATGAGCTGGTCGCGGTTGCCGCCGACCGGCGGGAGCGAGGGATCGTATTCCTCGTGGAAGGTGATGCCCTTGGCGACACCGTTCTTGGCGAGCAGCTTCACGCGGTCGAGAATGACGTGGATGTTGATCGGTTCGCGCTCGATAGGGCGATCGTCGCCGAACACCTCGACGCGGTCGATCAGGTCGACGATGCGGTCCACCTCGTCGCGCACCAGGCGGGCGAGCGGCAACTCGTCGGCGGTGACACTCTGCTCGAGCAGTTGCGCCGCTCCGCGGATGCCGGAGAGCGGGTTCTTGATCTCATGCGCCAGCATCGAGGCGAGGCCGGTGACCGAGCGCGCGGCGCCGCGGCTGACCAGTTGCCGGTCGATCTTGTCGGCCATGGTGCGCTCCTGGAACAGCAGCGCGATGCGACCGTCGGAATCGGAGAGCGGCGAGGCGAAGACGTCGACGACACGATCGTCGCCGACATCGGAGAAGCGGGACGAGCCGACGCGGACGCGGTACTCGGTCATCGGGCCGCGCCGGTCGGCGACGGCCTGCATCAGGCCGATGATCGGGGAACCGAAGGCGATGAGGTCGTCGAGGCGCTGACGCGACAGGACGCTCATCGAAGCGCCGAAGAAGGCCTCGGCGGCGTAGTTGACGAAGACGATGGTGCGGTCTTCGGTGCAGACGATGACAGGCTGCGGCAACGCCTGCAGCACGGCAGTGCTGAGGGCCGGCGGTGGAACTTTGCTCATGCAGCGAGCCTCCAGTCACCGGAATAGACTTCGCCGATCATCCTCGTGACCTCGGCGGGCTCCAGCGAGTTGAGCAACTGGCTGCGGACCGGCTTCTCCAGCACGATGTTTGCGGCCTCGAGATACCAGTCGAGATGCTTGCGGGCGACCCGGACGCCGAGCTGGCTGCCGTAGTCCGTCAGCATGGCGTCGTAGTGTTCGGCGACGAGGTCCGACAAGGCGGTGCCGGTCGGGGCAGCATCAGGCTCCCTGCCCTCAAGTTGCGCACCGATCTGGCCGACCGCCCAGGGCTGGCCCTGGGCACCACGGCCGATCATCACAGCCGCCGCGCCAGACTGGCTCAGGGCCTCGCGGGCGGCATCAATGCTGGTGATGTCGCCGTTGACGACGACGGGCACACTGACGGCCTCAACGACGGGACGGACGAGATGCCAGCGGGCTTCGCCCTTGTAGAACTGCTGCCGGGTGCGGCCGTGGACCGTGATCATCTGGGCTCCGGCATCGACGGCGCGGCGGGCCAGGTCGGCGGCATTGAGGCTGTCATCGTCCCAGCCGAGGCGCATCTTCACGGTGACGGGGAGCGGCGTGGCGGCAACGACGGCGTCGATCAGCTTCAGGGCCTCGTCGGGGACGCGCATCAGCGCCGAGCCGGCGTAGCCGTTGGTGACGCGCTTGGATGGGCAGCCCATGTTGATGTCGATGATATCGGCGCCGGCCGCGTAAGCGATCTCGGCACCCTTCCTCATCCATTGGGCTTCGCAGCCGGCGAGTTGGACGACGTGCGGCAGCGAGCCGGATTTGTTGAGGCGGCGAACCATGTCGTCGTTGTTGGTCGCCAGCGCATTGCTGGCGATCATCTCGGACACGACCAAGCCTGCGCCGAAGCGCTCGGCCAGCTTACGCATCGGCGCGTCGGTAATCCCGGCCATCGGCGCGAGGAAGGCGCGGTTCGGCAACGCATGGCCGGCAATGCTTAATGTGCAGGCAAAATCAGACACACCCTGCCCCAGATTTGCTCATTTCCACGAAATGCCCGCAGAATAGTCAAAAGCTTGCCGCGCGCAACCACATATCGCGTCTGATCGCGCAATGTTTGGCGTCGGGCTTGCTGCGGGGAAAAGCCGCCGATAGACCATGCTCGCGCCAACTAAGGGCCTCATACGAAACGACAATGACAGCCACAAGGACCATCGCGGTGATCGTGGTCGCTGCGGGCCGCGGCGAGCGGGCCAGCACCGGGCAGGACACAAGCCCGAAGCAGTACCGCACGCTGGCCGGCAAGCCGGTGCTTAGCCGGAGTATCGAGGCATTTTTGGGACGCGAGGATATCTCGTGGGTCGTGCCGGTGATTCACTCCGAGCAAGTGGAGCGCTATGCCGCCCTCGGCCTCGAGGACGCGCGCCTGTTGCCGCCGGTGAGCGGCGGTGAGACGCGCCAGGCTTCGGTGCTCGCGGGGCTTACGGCGCTGGGCAGAAAGCGCCCGGACCTCGTGCTGATCCAGGACGCGGCGCGGCCGCTGGTGTCGTCGGACGTGATCAGCGGGGTTATCGAGGCGTTGCGGAGCAGCGAAGCCGCCCTGCCCGTGGTGCCCGTGACTGACACGATCAAGCGCTCGATCGATGGGCGCACTGTCACCTCGACTGAGGATCGCAGGACCCTGTTCGCGGCGCAGACGCCGCAGGGGTTCCGGTTTCCGCAGATTCTGTCCGCGCACTTGCGTGCAGGCCGAATGCCGCGGGAGTTCACCGACGACGCGGCGATCGCCGAGTGGGCCGGGCTGACGGTGGCGCTGACGCCGGGCAGCACCCACAACATCAAGATTACGCATCCCGAGGATTTTGCCCGGGCGGAGCGGCTGCTGGGCAAGGAGACGACCATGGAGACGCGCGTTGGGACAGGGTTCGATGTTCACCCGTTGGAACCGGGCAAGGCGGTGTGGCTTGGCGGGGTGGAGATTGCCCATACCCACAAGCTCAAGGGGCACTCCGATGCCGACGTGGCGCTGCATGCGGTGACCGACGCGATCTACGGAGCGCTTGGTCTCGGTGACATTGGGTCGTTCTTCCCGCCGTCCGACCCGCAATGGCGCGGCGCGGCGTCGTCGGTGTTTCTGGCCCATGCCGCGGCACAGGTTGCCGAGCGGCGCGGCCGGATCGTCAACCTCGATATCACAATCGTCTGCGAGGCGCCGCGAGTTGGACCGCATGTGGAGGCCATGAAGGCGGCGATCGGCGGGGTATGCGGGATTTCCGCGAGCCGCATCGCCATCAAGGCGACGACCAGCGAGCAACTGGGCTTCACCGGCCGTCGCGAGGGCATCGTCGCCATGGCGAGCGCCAGCATCGAACTCCCCAGGGAAGACTGAAATGAAGCTGCCCGATGACATCGCTACCCTCGCTGAAGAGACGATAGGGGCTCTCAAGGCCGCGGGGATAACCGTGGCGACGGCGGAGAGCTGCACCGGTGGCTTGATCGCCGGCGCGCTGACGTCGGTCTCGGGATCGTCGGACGTGGTCTATGGCGGGTTCGTGACCTACGCCAATGAGGCGAAGATCGCGATGATCGGGGTGCCGTTCGGGCTGCTGAGGCAGTTCGGCGCGGTGTCGAAGGAAGTCGCGATGGCGATGGCTGATGGGGCGATGGGTGCTGCGGGCACGCATCTCGCCGTGGCCGTGACGGGGATCGCCGGGCCGAATGGCGGCACGGCGGAGAAACCGGTCGGGCTGGTGCATTTCTCGGTGGCGAGCGAGGACGGTACTACACACCTCAAGAAGGTGTTCCCGGGCAACCGCGACGAGGTGCGGCATGCGGCGGTGGTGCAGGCGCTGAAGCTGGTGCTGAAGGCAGCGAAGGCCTAGGCCGCCCACACGCTATGCGCCGACCAGCACGAAGACGTTCCCGTCGGGAGCTTCCATGACGGCGACATGGCCTGACTCGGTGGCGAAGGGTTGGCGGATCCAGGTTAGGCCGTCATTGCCCTGCATCTGGGCAAACGTTGCGCGAACGTCATCGACGCCCAGCTCGATCTCGGTGAAGTTGATGTCGGGATTGTCGCTGAGGACCAGTTCCGAGCTGGTTCCGTCGGGGAACTTCATCCCGACCAGCGTCCATACACCTCCATCGGGCAACGGGCGTTCGATCTTCCAGCTCTGCGTTAGCCCAAGGGACTCATAGAACGTTACTGATGCCGCCACATCTTTGGTCGGCATGCATACGCACTCGATCCTTCGGATCATGCTCTTCTTCCTCCACCACCGCCCGAGAACAAATCGGGAACGCAATGCTGCATAGCATCGTGCCGCACTATTGGCAAACGGCGATGTGGAGGCGGGCGACTTAGCCGAAGCGGCGGTCGGCTTCGTCCTCGAACGCGTCGATGATCTCGCTCTGCTTGGCGGCAAAGGCCGGCTCGGCGACAGCGGCCACCAGCGGGTTGGCGATCTTGAAGTCGATGTCGAAGCGGATGCGGGTCCCCTCGCCTTCCGGCTCGAACGTCCATTTGCTGTCGAGATAGGAGAACGGGCCATCCACGGCTTTGGCGGTGATGGTCATCGCGACGGGGTCGGCCACCACCCGGCTGGTGTAGGCCTGTGTCACCGGGCCGAACTGGATGGTCATTCGAGCGAGGATGGCACCGCTCGCGTCGTCGCGGACCTCCATCGCCTTGCAATTGGGGATGAAGCGCGGGTAGGCCTCGAGATCCGAGACGAGATCGAACATGCGCTGCGGCAGGTGCGGCGAGTGCCGCTCGAGGAAGAGATCAGGCATGGGCGAGTTTGGCCATCCGGTTGGCGCGCAGTTGCTCGAAGTCTTCACCGGCGTGGTGCGACGAGCGGGTGAGCGGGCTTGAGGAGACGAGCAGGAAGCCCTTGGTCATCGCCACGGTGGCGAAGGACTTGAACTCCTCGGGGGTGACGAAGCGCCGCACCGGGTGGTGCTTCTTGGTCGGCGCCAGGTACTGGCCGATGGTCAGGAAGTCGACGTCGGCCGAGCGGAGGTCGTCCATTAGCTGCAGGACTTCGTTCCGCTCCTCGCCGAGCCCGACCATGATGCCGGACTTGGTGAACATGGTGGGGTCGAGTTCCTTCACCCGCTGCAGCAGGCGGATCGAGTGGAAGTAGCGGGCACCGGGGCGGACCTTGAGATACTTCGACGGCACCGTCTCGAGGTTGTGGTTGAACACGTCGGGCTTGGCCGCGACGACGATCTCGAGCGCGCCCTCCTTACGAAGGAAGTCCGGCGTCAGGATCTCGATGGTGGTCTTCGGAGTACGGGCGCGGATGGCTCGGATCATCTGGGCGAAGTGTTCGGCACCGCCATCGGGAAGATCGTCGCGATCGACCGAGGTGATGACGACGTGAGCCAGGCCGAGCTTCTCGACGGCGATGGCGACGTTCTCGGGTTCCTTCGGATCGAGGGCGGTCGGCAGGCCGGTGCGCACATTGCAGAAGGCGCAGGCACGGGTGCAGATCTCGCCCATGATCATCATGGTCGCGTGCTTTTTCGACCAGCACTCACCGATGTTGGGGCAGCCGGCCTCCTCGCACACGGTGACGAGGCCGTTCTCGCGCACGATCTGCTGGGTCTCCTTGTAGATGGGAGAACCCGGCGCCTTGACGCGGATCCAGTCCGGCTTTCGCAGCATCTCGTTTTCGGGCCGATTGGCCTTTTCGGGATGCCGCGGACGGGTGTCGAGACTGTCGATCAGAGTGACCAAGGAGCGTTCCTAGCCGGCGATGAGCCTGGCGATGACGACAACGATGATAGCACCAACCGTCGAGGTAATGATCTGCGTGACGATCGGGCTCTTGATGCCGAGGTTGATATTGAGGGCAGTGAACAGATAGCCGCCCACGAACGAACCGATGACACCGCTCACGAGGTACGTGATCAGTCCGCCGCCACCGACGATGAGGCTGGCAAGGAAGCCAGCGACCAGACCGATGACGAGAAAGATGACCAGCGAGCGAGTATCCATACGACCCATTTGAACTTCTCCCCCAAATTGCTTTTCCGGCAGACCCATTGTCTTACCCCCGTTTGACCCAATGTCGATATCGCGTCTCGACATGGCGGGTTCAACCCCGGCGCGTCGCCCCTATTTGTTGATCAGCCTTGCAACCAACAGCACCACGATGGCGCCAATGGTTGCGGTGACGATCTGGCTGACCAKGGCGTTGCCGATCGGCAGCTCGACCTTGGCGAGAGTCAGCAGGTAGGCGCCGACGACCGAGCCGATGACGCCGACGATCAGGTTCCTCAGCAAGCCGCCGCCGCCGAGAATCAGGCTCGCGATCCAGCCGGCGACAAGGCCGATGGCGAGGAAGATGAGGAGCGAGGTGATTTCTGGTGACATGAACGGGATGTCCTTCGGAGGGATGGGATGATCCATCAGATGTTGAGGGCGCGACCGTAGGCGTCCAGCACGCTTTCCTTCATGGTCTCAGAAAGCGTCGGGTGCGGGAAGATGGTGTGCATCAGGTCTTCCTCGGTGGTTTCGAGGCCCATCGCGACGACGAAGCCCTGGATCAGCTCGGTGACTTCCGCGCCCACCATGTGGGCGCCGAGCAGCTCGCCGGTTTTGGCATCGAAGATGGTCTTCACCAGGCCCTCAGGCTCGCCGAGCGCAATCGCCTTGCCGTTGCCGACGAACGGGAAGCGGCCGACCTTGATCTCGCGGCCGGCTTCCTTTGCCTTCGCCTCGGTGAGGCCAACGCTCGCCACCTGTGGCTCGCAATAGGTGCAGCCCGGGACCTTCAGCTTGTCGAGGCCATGGACGCCTTTGAGCCCTGCGATAGTCTCGACGGTGACGACGGCTTCGTGCTCGGCCTTGTGGGCCAGCATCGGTGGGCCGGCGACGTCGCCGATGGCCCAGACGCCCGGCACGTTGGTGCGGCCGTAGTTGTCGATGACGATGGCGCCGCGATCGATCTTCACGCCGACCTTCTCGAGCCCGAGATTCTCGGTGTTGCACTGCACGCCGACCGCCGAGATCAGCGCGTCGGCTGAGATAGTGAGCTTGTCACCAGCCTTGGGCTCGATGTGGGCGGTGATGCCGTCCTTGGTCTTGTCGACCTTCGACACTTTCGCGTCGGTGATGATCTTGATGCCGCGCTTCTCGAAGCGCTTCTTCACATGCGCGGCGATCTCGGCATCCTCGACCGGCAGGATGGTCGGCAGCAGCTCGACCACGGTCACCTCGGCGCCGAGCGAGCGGTAGAACGAGGCGAACTCCATGCCGATGGCGCCGGAACCCATGATCACCAGGGACTTCGGGAACTTCGCCGGCTTCATCGCCTCGAAATAGGTCCAGATCTTCTCGCCATCGGGCTCGATGCCGGGCAGCACGCGCGGCCGGGCGCCGGTGGCGATGATGATGTTCTTGGCCTTGTAGGTGCCCTCGGGCAGCACGGTCTTGGGCTGCGGCCACTGCGGCTCGACCGGCTTCTTGGTCATCTTCTTGACCACGATCTCGCCCGGTGCCGTCAGCTGCGCCTCGCCCCAGATGATGTCGACCTTGTTCTTCTTCATGAGGAACTGGACGCCGTTATTCATCTGGCCGGCGATCTTGCGCGAGCGATCGACGATGGCGGCGATGTCGAAGCCGAACTCCCCGGCGCTGAGGCCGTAATCCTTAGCGTGGCCCATGTGGCCGTAGATCTCAGCGGAACGAAGCAGCGCCTTGGTCGGGATACAGCCCCAGTTGGAGCAGATGCCGGCCATGTGCTCGCGCTCGACGATGGCAGTCTTCAGGCCCAGCTGCGCGGCGCGGATGGCGGCTACGTAGCCGCCCGGACCGGCGCCGATGACGATGAGATCGTATGAGTCAGCCATCTTGTTGGTCCTTCACCATCAACAACCAGTCTTTCCCCGGCGTCGTGCCGTCCGGGAGCTTGCGCATCGGCCGGGTCGCGGAGACCGCGAAGCCTTCGCGTTCGTAGAGTTGCCTTGCCCGCACGTTCGCGTCTTCAGCGATCAGCGTCAGACCGCGGCTGCCAGCCTCGGCGCGCTTGGTCTCTGCGACGTCGAGCAGCTTGGCGCCGATCCCCTGCCCTCGCCACGGTGTGTGTACGGCAAGCATCGAGATGAACCAGTGCCCGGCGGAAAGCCATTCGAGTTCGACGATGGGGACTAGGAAATCCGGCAGGTCCTCTGGCATCGGCGGCATGATTTCGGGTTCGGGATACCCGAGCAACAGGCCGACGACCTCACCATCGCTCTCGGCGAGGCTGGCGTTGCGCCAGTTGAGGCCGTCGCTCTCGTCGAGCATGTCGAGCCGGCCGACCTCGATCGGATCGTAGGTGCCTTTGGCACGCCTGTCGTGCGCCCAACCCATGCCGATTCCACCATGCGTCGCGATATTGACCAGCAGCGCGACTTCACTCGCGTCTGTCTTGGTCGCCGGGCGAATGGCGATCGGGGCGGTCACAGGCCCAGCACCTGCTTCACTAGCGGGACTAGGCCCTCGCCGATGGCACGCGTGTTGGCAGCATCGAGATGCACGCCGTCGGCCGGATCGGCTTCGGCGACAGTCGAGGCATCGAAGAAGCCGGTGCCGTATTCGTCGGCGCGCAGCTTGTACCATTGGGCGAAGAGCCTGGACTGCGCGATGGCCTCATCGCCGAAATGCAGCAGCATCTCGGGATGGTCGGTGTCGCGGATATGCGGCGGCGCGACGAGGATGATCCCGGGCGCGACGTCGCCGGGCTTCTGGTAGTGGCCGCGGATGATCTGCACCAGCCGCCGCATGCCGTTGGCCGCTTCCTGCGCCGTGCGGCCGTGGAACGGCTTCAGGTCGTTGGTGCCCAGCATGATGACGACGAGGTCGAGCGGCGAGTGCGACTCGAGCAGCGTCGGCAGCAGGCGCGCGCCGTTGCGGTCGGCAGCAGCCCAGCCGTCGTCGTGCACGGTGGTGCGCCCGCCGAGGCCTTCAGCGATGACGCGGGCCCTGCCGTCGAGGGCGCGCTCAAGAGCCGTCGGCCACCGATCCTCATACGGGTGGCGCTGGCCTCCCGGGATCGGATTGGCGCCGAAGGTGAGGCTGTCGCCGAAAGCGAGGATGGTCTTCATCGGACCCGTCCGCTCAAGCCAGCATCATCACGGGGTTTTCGATCAGGCCCTTGAACGCCGCCAGCACCTCGGCGCCGAGCGCGCCGTCGACAGCGCGGTGGTCGCAGCTGAGGGTGACGGTCATGAAGTTCGCGACCTTCACCTGGCCCTTTTCGGCGTAGACGCGCTCTTCGCCGACGCCCACCGCAAGGATGGTGCCGTGCGGCGGGTTGATGACGGCCTGGAAGTTCTTGATGCCATACATGCCGAGGTTGGAGACCGAGGAGGTGCCGCCCTGGTATTCGGCGGGCGACAGCTTCTTGGAGCGAGCGCGGCCGGCAAGGTCCTTCACCTCTTCGGAGATCTGGCGCAGCGACTTGGTATCGCAGGCCTTGACCACCGGGGTGAACAGGCCGCCGGGAACGGCCACGGCGACGGCCACGTCGGCGTGCTTGTGGTAGAGGATCGAGTCACCTGCCCAAGTGGCATTGGCGGTCGGCACCTTCATCAGCGCGGCAGCCCAGGCCTTCATGACGAAGTCGTTGACCGAGAGCTTGTAGGCGGGCCTGCCGTCCTTCACCGGGGCGGCGGCATTGATCTGTTCGCGGGCTTCGAGCAACGCATCGATCCTGCAATCAAGCGACAGGTAGAAGTGCGGGATGGTCTGCTTGGCCTCGGTGAGGCGCGCGGCGACGACTTTGCGCATGCCGTCGTTCGGCACGATCTCGTAGTTGCCCTCGGGATAGAGGGCCAGCACCTGCGCCTTGGTCATCCCGCCGGCGAGAGCTGCACCACCCGAGGCCGCAGCAGCGGGAGCCGGAGCGGCCTTGAGCGGGGCCTTGCCGGAGCGGGCGGCTTCGACGTCGGACTTCACGACGCGGCCGTGTGGGCCGGAGCCGGAGATGGCGTTGAGCTCGATGCCGGCTTCCTTGGCGAGGCGCTTGGCCAGCGGGGAAGCGAATATGCGGGCGCCGTTAGCTGCGGGTGCGCTCGTGGGCTTCGGAGCGGCAGGAGCAGGCGCAGCACCGGCCGGCGCGGGAGTAGCGGCGGGCGCGGGAGCTTCGGCCTTGGTCGGCTCGGGTGCCTTGGCTGCCGGGGCAGCGGCGGGAGTTGGAGCCGTCACGTCGGCGGCGGTTTCGCCTTCAGTGAGGATCACGGCGATCACCGCGTTGACCTTCACGCCCTCGGTGCCTTCCGGCACCAGGATCTTGCCGATCCTGCCCTCGTCGATCGACTCGACTTCCATCGTCGCCTTGTCGGTTTCGATCTCGGCGATGACGTCACCCGAGGAGACGCTGTCGCCTTCCTTGACGTGCCATTTGGCAAGCTTGCCCTCTTCCATGGTGGGAGAGAGCGCGGGCATGGTGATGTTGATGCTCATAGGTGCCTCACTCGCCGATATCTTCGTTCCAGAGTTGCGGATGCTTCTCGATGAAGTCCGCCATCATGTGCTCGCAGCGCGGCTCGTGGTAGTCGACCACGTTCACGCCGGCCAATGACAGGACGTCCTGAAAGCCTTTGAAATTCTTCGATTCCGCCACGACCACGCGGGAGATGCCGAACTGGATGATGGTGCCGGTGCACATCATGCATGGGCTGAGCGTGGTGTAGCAGGTCACGTCGCGATAGGTCCGCTGCCGGCCGGCGTTCTGGATCGCATCCATCTCGCCATGCAGGATCGGATCGCCCTTTTGCACGCGGCGGTTGTGACCGCGGCCGATGATCTCGCCATTCCGCACCAGCACCGAGCCGATCGGTATCCCGCCCTCGGCGAGGCCCTTCTGAGCCTCCTCGTACGCGGCATCGAGGAACTTCTGGTCGAGCTCGGACTGCGTGGGCATCCGCCTAGCTCCGGTACGTCACGGCGTTCACCGCCGCGATGACTTCATCGACGTTCGGCAATGCCAGCTTCTCGAGGTTGGCGGCGTAAGGCATCGGGACGTCCTTGCCCGTGACGCGGGTCGGCGGGGCGTCGAGATAATCGAACGCCTCGGCGACGACGACGGCGGCCAGCTCGGCGCCGATGCCGCCCTGCGGCCAGCCTTCCTCGACGGTGACGAGGCGGCCGGTCTTCTTCACCGACTCGACGACGGTCTTGGTGTCCATCGGACGCAGGGTGCGCAGGTCGATCAGTTCGACATCAACGCCGGCGGCGACCAGCTTCTCGGTGGCCTGGGTGGCGTAGCGCATGCCCATCGAGAACGAGACGATGGTGACGTCCTTGCCCTGGCGGGCAACACGCGCCTTGCCGATCGGCAGCACGTAGTCGTCGACCTTGGGAACGAGGCCGGTCGACCCGTAGAGGATTTCGTTCTCGAGGAAGACGATCGGATTGTTGGAGCGGATCGCTGCCTTGAGCAGGCCCTTGGCGTCGGCGGCGCTATAAGGCGCGACGACGTAGAGGCCGGGAACATGGCTATACCAGGCCGAGTAATCCTGGCTGTGCTGGGCGCCGACGCGGGCGGCAGCGCCGTTGGGGCCGCGGAACACGATGGGGGCGGTGACTTGGCCGCCGGACATATAGAGCTGCTTGGCGGCGGAGTTGATGATCTGGTCGATCGCCTGCATGGCGAAGTTCCAGGTCATGAACTCGACGATCGGACGGAGGCCGGCGAACGCGGCGCCGACTGCAAGGCCGGCGAAGCCGTGCTCGGTGATCGGGGTATCGATGACGCGCTGCGGGCCGAACTCCTGCAGCAGGTTCTGGCTGATCTTGTAGGCGCCCTGGTACTCGGCAACTTCCTCGCCCATGAGGAAGATGTCCTTGTCGCGGCGCATCTCTTCGGCCATCGCCTCGTTCAGCGCCTGGCGGACGGTCATTTCGACCATCTCGACGCCGGCCGGCAGGTCCGGATCCGACGCGACTTCGAGGATGGATACTGGCGCGACGCCGGCAGGTGCGGTCGGCGTCGGTGATGCGACTGCTTCCGCGACCGCCGCGGCGGAGACAGCCTCGGGAGCGCGCTGCGCCGGCTGGGCACTGACATCGCCCGGCTCCTCGCCCTCGCCCAGAACCACGGCGATCGGCGCATTGACCTTCACGCCCTCGGTGCCCTCGGGGACGATGATCTTGTTCACCACGCCGCTATCGACGCTTTCGACCTCCATGGTCGCCTTGTCGGTTTCAATCTCGGCCAACACGTCGCCGGGCTTTACCGTGTCTCCTTCCTTGACCAGCCATTTCGAGAGTTTCCCCTCTTCCATGGTCGGCGAGAGGGCGGGCATGAGGATTGTGGGCATCTAGCTCTCCAGCGGGAGATCGAAAGGGAAAACGCGAGGAACGCCGATCAGGCGGCGTAGATGTCGGTCCAGAGCTCGGACGCGGCCGGCTCCGCGTCAGCGGTGGCGAAGTCTGCGGCCTCGGTGACGATGGCGCGGATCTCGGTCTCGAGTTCCTTGAGGCTCTCCTCGGTACCGTAGCGCTTCTCGAGGATGCGTTGCTTGACCTGCTCGATCGGATCGTGCTCGGCGCGCATGGTCGAGACTTCATCCTTGGAGCGGTACTTCGCCGGGTCGGACATGGAGTGACCCCGGTAGCGGTAGGTCAGCATCTCGAGGATGTACGGGCCCTTGCCGGAGCGGGCATGCTCGATGGCGCGCTTGGCGGCGTCGTAGGTCATGCGGATGTCCATGCCGTCGACCTGTTCGCCGTCGATGCCGAAGGAGATGCCGCGCTTGGAGAAATCCGGCTGGCCGGAGGCGCGCTCGACCGAGGTGCCCATGCCGTAGCGGTTATTCTCGACGATATAAACGGCCGGCAGGTTCCAGAGCTTGGCCATGTTGAAGCTCTCGTAGACTTGGCCCTGGTTGGCCGCGCCGTCGCCGAAGTATGAAATCGAAACCGTGTTGTCGCCGCGATACTTGCTGGCGAACGCTAGGCCGGTACCGAGCGATACCTGCGCGCCGACGATGCCGTTGCCGCCGTAGAAGCGGTGCTCGTTGGAGAACATGTGCATCGAGCCGCCCTTGCCCTTCGACAGGCCGCCCTGGCGGCCGGTCAGCTCAGCCATGACGCCCTTGGGATCGAGGCCCATGACCAGCATGTGGCCATGATCGCGGTAGCCGGTGATCTGGGCATCCTGGCCCTTCTTCGATGCCATGGTGACGCCGGTGACCACGGCTTCCTGGCCGATATAGAGGTGGCAGAAGCCGCCGATCAGGCCCATGCCGTACATCTGGCCGGCCTTCTCCTCGAAGCGGCGGATCAGCAGCATTTCGCGGTAAGCGGCGAGTTCCTGTTCCTTGGTGAGTTCGGGGACATTGGACTGGGCCGTTTTGGCCGCCGCTTTACGCGCCATGGGCGAGAGCTCCGAAATAGGGATAAGCCGCATCGTGTCGCGCGGCGGTTGGGCCGCGAACCGGCGGAGCTTAGCGCAATATTGTGACGGACGCGAATCCGCGTGTCGCGTGAAGAAACGGCGCTATCAGTCTATGCCGTCATCGATATCTTCGGTTAACTCGTCTGTGGTTGACGAAGCATTTGAACCGGAAATCGGTTTACCGGTCGCGGGATCGACCATCACCACAACGTCGTCTGCCTGGGCCATGGAGAGCAGCGCCCTCGCCCGCTCGGACACCAGATCGGGATCCATCTTGGTGGTCTGGAACAGATCGATCCGGTGGCGGAACGAATCGATCTCCGCCTGCAGCGCTCCAGACTTCGCACCCAGCTCGTCGATCTCGGCCTCGAGCACGTCCTGACTCTCGATGCCGAACTGGCCGGTGACGACACTGTAGCCCAGGTAGCCCTGGAAGGCGATGAGCCCGAGCGTGAGGGCGACATGGCGCCAGAAGGCCGGGCGTTTCAAACGGGTGGGCATGGGTGCGGCTACGCTTGGTTTGCTTGGTACCTCTTATAGTTCACCGCGGCTTAACGGGTGGTTGCAGCTTAGCGCGGGGTGTAGGCGCGAGGATAAGTATCCGATCCAACCGGCGTCATTCCCGCGAAGGCGGGAACCCAGTGCGGACTCTCAGCATTCGGTGACGCTGCGGTATCCCACTAGGTTCCCGCCTTCGCGGGAATGACGCCGGTGGGGTGGAGTCAGGTACGGGAAGATGCCGGATAGGGTCCTCGACAGGCCCTACCAGGCCTCGACCACGATCTCGGGCCAGACGCTCCTTGCCCTCGCGCCCTTCTTCTCATGCGTCGCCCGGTTGTTCATTCGCCGGTTGGGGACGATGCGGAAGCTGAAGAGGTCGTCGAGGCCGAAGGGGGTGTAGAGCTCGATTGCCCCTGCACTATCGAGGCGTGCGCCGACGGCATGGGTTAGCGAGGCGAAGCGATCGATGGCTTCGCAGGAGGAGCTCAGCACCGGATAGGGTTCGCCGAAGCGCTCGGGGTACCAGAGGTGGACGCGGGCCTGATTGCGAAGCTGCACCGGCAGCGGCGAGCCGGCAAAAGCCTGGTCGGCAGCCTTGATGGCGCGGTCTTCGGCCTCGTAGCTCAGGTCGGAGGCATCGAAGTAGAACAGGTCGATGTCGTTGATGCCGGTGCGCGGTGGGCGGCCGGTCAGGTGGTTCCAGACGGTGTTGTAGATGGCGCCAGAGACCAGCCAGGTGTCGGGGAGCGCGAGGCGATGCGCGCGTTCGAGGATGTCAAGCAGCATCGGCGTGGCGCGGATGATGTCGCGGAGCGCTTGCGCCTGATCATCGGCCGATTGGCCGGAATAGCGGAGGTGGTGGGTCATCACGCGACGGTAGCCGATTCAGCTACCGCCGCATGTCAGGGTTTCTCGATCAGGCCTTCAAAATGCTGCGGCCGGCGTACTTGGCCGAGGTGCCGAGCTGCTCTTCGATGCGGATCAGCTGGTTGTACTTGGCGAGGCGGTCGGAGCGAGACAGCGACCCGGTCTTGATCTGTCCGCAGTTGCAGGCGACGGCGAGGTCGGAAATCGTCGAGTCTTCGGTTTCGCCCGAACGGTGCGACATCACCGAAGTGTAGGCAGCACGGTGCGCGGTATCGACGGCGTCGAGCGTCTCGGAGAGCGAGCCGATCTGGTTCACCTTGACGAGGATCGAGTTGGCGACACCCATCTTGATACCGGAGCGCAGGCGCTCGGTATTGGTGACGAACAGGTCGTCGCCGACCAGCTGCACTTTCTTGCCGAGCAAGTCGGTCAGCGCCTTCCAACCCTCCCAGTCGTCCTCGGCCATGCCGTCTTCGATGGTGATGATCGGGAACTTGTCGACGAGGCCGGCGAGGAACTTGGCGTTCTCCTCGGAGGAGAGGGTCTTGCCCTCGCCTTCCATGGCGTACTTGCCGCCCTTGAAGTACTCGGTCGAGGCGCAATCGAGGCCGAGATAGACGTCCTTGCCGGCGGCGTAGCCGGCCTTCTCGATCGACTTGACGATGTACTCGAGCGCCGCCTCGGCGGACTTGAGGTTCGGCGCAAAGCCGCCTTCGTCACCCACATTGGTGTTGTGGCCGTCGGCAGCGAGACCCTTCTTCAGGGTATGGAAGATTTCTGAACCGATTTGCACCGCATGCGCCATGCTCTCGGCGCCGACCGGCAGGATCATGAATTCCTGCATGTCGATCGGGTTATCGGCATGGGCGCCGCCGTTGATGATGTTCATCATCGGCACCGGCAGGACGTGGGCGTTCGGGCCGCCAACGTAGCGATAGAGCGGCAGTTCGCTCGACTCGGCCGCGGCCTTGGCGACCGCCAGCGACACGCCGAGGATGGCGTTGGCGCCGAGGCGCGACTTGTTTGGGGTGCCGTCTAGCTCGATCAGCGTGCGATCAACGCCGATCTGGTCGAGGGCGTCGAGACCCTGTACCTCGGCGAAGATCTCGGTGTTGACGAAATCGACCGCCTTGGTGACGCCCTTGCCGAGGAACGGCTTACCGCCGTCGCGGAGTTCCACGGCCTCGTGGGCGCCGGTCGAGGCGCCCGAGGGCACCATGGCGCGGCCGAAGCTGCCGTCATCGAGCACCACGTCCACCTCGACGGTGGGATTGCCGCGGCTGTCGAAGACCTGCCGGCCGGTGATGTCGATGATGGTAGACATGTGCGTGACCCCTTGTCCGTGCAATCGATTGCTCGGCCCTTGTTAGAGAAGGGCAATGACACAGTGAAGAGGGCCGGGGATAATTTTTGCTCCCCTGCCCTCGCCCGTCACTGCAGGTTCTGCGGCAGGCCGTCGGCGATGTCGTAGTAGTCGCCCTTGTCGGCGACGAAGATGTGCATCGCGAGGCGGGTGTGGGTGGGCGTGTCGAAGGCCCCCATGTAGATGCCGATCCTGTGGTGGTGGAGCGGGTCGAAGAACAGCGACGAGCCGCAGATCGAGCAGAAACCGCGGCGAACCTTCTCCGACGAGTGGTACCAGCCAACCTTCTCCTCACCGAAGATGGTTAGGGCGGCCTTGGGTACATCCGTGCCCGCTTCGTAATGGCCGGTGTGCTTGCGGCATTTCGTGCAATGGCAGGCGGTCGGTGGCGTCAGTTCGCCAGTGACCTCGAAATGCACCGCGCCACATAGACATGATCCCTTATGCATCATCGCCCCCTCCTCGACGGCAGGACGATAGCGTTAGGCGACGCTGTGGAGAACCCTCAGCGTTCGGCGGCCCGGCGGGCTGCGACGAAGGCTGGGCCGTTGGGGAGGCGGCCGGTGGTGGGGCTCTGCTCGTCCAGCACGCGCCAGAACGGGGTGATGGTTTCGACGGGCATGCCGGCGGCGTAGGCTTCGAGGGCGGCCTCGGCGACGGTGCGCAGGTGATAGCCGGTGTAGATCGGACAGGTCACCTCGGCGTTGTGGATGGTTGCGAGGTCGCGGCGCATCGCCTTGGTGTCGACGGTCTGACCCCGTGGGATCGCCGACATGAAATCGGCGATCATTTGGGGTGTCGGCACCAGCATGACCTGGCCGGCGCGCATGCCGGCGATGCTGATCGGGGCGGGTTTGATCACCGGCTCGGCCGGTGCGTTGAGCTTCTCAGTCCAGGACTTGGCCATGGCTCAGACGAGAGGCAGGTAGAGGATGGTGAGGAGGTCTGACGGCGCGGTGTCGCGCGGGCTGTTGAGATATTCCTCGAGCACCGGCGCATCGGCGATGTCACGGCCCGACTGTGGTAGCCAGGTGCCGAACATCCAGTTGTACTCGGCGAGCATGTCGGGGTACGGCCCCTTGTGGCGGAGGACGGCGTAGTCGCCGGCGCGTGTAGTGGTGACTGGCAGGCCTGCTGGCGGCGAACTCAGCGCGGCGGCTGCCGCCGAGCGGAGCTCGTCTACCGGCACGGCGCTCGGATCGTCACCGTAGATCCCGAACATGCGGGTGTTCTGGTCGATGAGGCCAGCCGTGGCGAGGCGGCCAAACAGCAGGTCGAAGGCCATCCCGATGTTCATGTAGTCACCGACATGCGGCTCGGTGGCGATGGTCATCGCCGGGAGATGACGGATCTCGACATCGTAGTGTGGCGTCGGAGCGCCGTTCTGCGCTGGGTTGAATACGGTGTGGCTGCCTTCGCGTCGGTAGCGGGCCGGCGGCATGCCGTAGGCGTCGGCGAAGATGCGGGTGAAGGATTGGAGGTTATCGTAGCCTGAACGCTTGGCGACGGCTTCGACCGGCGCATCGGTGTTGGCCAGTTCGTTGGCGGCGCGCATCAGGCGGAGGCGACGGACGGCGGCAGCGGCGGTTTCGCCGCGCATGGCGGAATAGATGCGATGCCAGTGCCAGGGCGACATGGCGGCCACGTCGGCGAGGCGCTCGAGATCGAGCGGCTCGTCGAGGTGATCGTAGATGTAGGCGGTGACGCGGTTGATGCGGGCTTCGTAGCTCTGGGTCATGGGCTTACCTCGTGTGCTACGACGGTGTGCCATGAGCCGATTTCACTAGTCTTGCGGACCTTGCACGCGGCCGTTGGCGATGAGCCACGTGACCGCCTCCTGCACGGCTTCGAGCGAGGAGTAGCGCGGGGTGAAGCCGAGGAGGCGCCTGGCCTTCTCCATATAGTGACTGGGGCTGCGGGCGATGTGCTCCCAGGTGGCGTTGGCCTCGTCGGGATCCTGCCCGACCTTCCACTGGTCGAACGGCAGGTAGCGCAGTTTTGGCTCGTGGCGGAACCAGCGGTACATGGCTTCGGCGTAGCCGCGCAGGTTGATCGCCTGCGGGGAGACGGCGTTGAAGGCTTCGCCGACGGCGGTGGAGCGGCTGGCGATGATGGCCATGATCTGCCGAGCCAGGTCGTCGGCGTGGACGTGGTGGACGGTTTCGAGGCCGAAGTTCGGGAGCGTGAGCTCCTCGCCGCGGGCAATCTTCGAGAAGACTTGGGAGTTGAAGTGGCCGGCCGGGTTCAGCGGGTCCCAGCCGGGGCCGACGATGTGGCCCGGGCGGAAGACCGTCGCCGGGAAGCCGGTGCGGCGGGCCTCGTCGAGCAGGTAGGTTTCGATGGCGGCCTTCTGGGTGCCGTACTCACCGAAGGGGTTGAGTGGCTGGTCCTCGGTGGCGGGCACTGCGGTGTTGTGGCCGTAGACCCAGATGGTGCCGCAATGGAGGAAGTGCTGGACCTTGCCGCGCAGGGCTTCGACCAGATGCTGCGCCCGCGGCAGCACGAAGCAGATCATGTCGATGACGATGTCTGCATCGAGCGCCGCGATGGCGGCGCCGAAGCTCCCCTCGTGCTCGGCGGCATCGCGGTCGAGAAGGACAGTCTCCACCTTGCCCCAGGCGGCGTTCGGGGTGTAGGGCGCGCGGTGGCCGCGGGTGACGTTGACGACCTGATGGCCAGCATTGACCAGCCGGGGCACCAGATAGGTGCCGACGTGGCCGCTGCCACCGATGATAACGACTTTCGACAAGGCTTCCTCCGTGCTGCGCGGAGCTTAGTCCGTTGCGTTGCAAGGGGAAAGCCGGAGCTGGCACACAGACGTGCGAAGGCGCCCGACGGCCCTGGCCTCGGGGTTTCCGGTCAGTTTGCCGCTTCTGGATGAGCGGCATGGGCGGGACTTCGTCCCTGTGGCGGTCGTCCGCCGAACTGTACAAGGTTGGGACTCTCGCCCCGCCCATTGCGAACGGTCTTTTGGCCCGATGGTGCGCAAAGCGGACGCTTCCACCAAACCCTAGAAACGGCGCCCCGCCCCTAGCCCGAACCCTCCCCGCGACGCCGCGTAGCGCCTCGCATCGGGAAAGTAGATGCAGTATAAGCCCCATCCCCCGGCGCGGGGATAAGTGGGAACGAGGGGGCTCAAATGGACGTGCTGCCACTGTCGGCGCTCGGCGATCGAATCATGATCTGCGGCCCGTCGAACGCCGGCAAATCCACGCTGGCGAGGGCAATCGGCCGCAAGCTGGAACGCCCGGCCATTCATCTCGATCTGCTTTATCACCTGCCCTACACGAACTGGGAGCCGCGCCCCAGGGAGGAGTTTGTGGCTCTGCACGACGCGCAGATCGCTACGGATAGCTGGGTGATTGAAGGCAACTACTTCGCCACCGTGCCGCAGCGGCTTCAGCGCGCCAGCGGGATCGTCATGATGGGGAGCGAGCCTTGGCGAGCTGCGCTGCGCAATTTCAGGCGTACGCTATTCGAGACCGGCAGTCGCGCGGGGCAACTCGAGGGCAATATCGACAAACTGAACTGGCGGCTCTTCCGGTTCATCCTGTTCGAGCAGCCCAAGAAGCGGCAGCGCGATCTGGCGATCCTGCGCGCCGCTGGCCTGCCGATGATCGAGCTCAACTCGATGGCTGAACTGAAGCGTCTCTATGCGGCGTGGGGGCTGGACCGCTAGGCGGGTTACGAGGTCTTCGGTTTCACCAAGCCGAGCCGGATGACGCTTTCGGCGGTGGCGAGGATCGAATCCTTGGCCGAAATGAACTTGCGGCCCAGCAGCTTCTCGCCTTTCGAGCCGTCGAACACCTTCTCGTTGCCGATATCGTTGATGATCTGGCGGGCCGGACCGCCGAAGCTGGCGATGATCTTGATGATCCAGTCTGGCACCTTCTTCATGGTGATCTCCCAGGTCGGATAGGCCTCCCGGAGGATCTCGGCGACCTTCGGGAACGGGGTATACTCGCTGGTGGCGAGATAGCGCTGGTTGGCCGCCTCGGGCTTGTCGAGTGCTGCGAGGTGCAGGGCGGCAACATCGCGCACATCGATGATCGAGAAGCCGTTGCTGGGCATCGCCGGCACCGCGCCGGCGAGCAACCCGGACACCATGCCGAGCGAGATGCTGGCGTCCACATCGAGTGCGGGGCCGATAATGGCGCCGGGATGGATGGTGGTCAGGGCGATGCCGTTGTCCTTGGCGAAGGCCCAGGCGAACTGCTCCGCCTTGGTCTTGCCGACGCAATAGGCCCAGGTCCAGCGCATGCCCGCGAGATTGGTGAAGTAGGTCTCGTCGTAGACGCGACGGCCGCTGGTCTGGCCGTGGCCATAGCCGACCGTGGCGATCGACGAGGTCATGATGATGCGCTTGATGCCGGCGGCGTTGGCCAAGCGGAAGACGCGCTGCGTACCTTCGAGCGCCGGGCGGATGACGAGGCTCTGGTCCTTGGGCTCGTCGGCTCGGATGGCCGTTGCGATGTGCATGACGGTGGCGACGCCCTGCATCGCCTCTGTCCAGCCCTTGTCGTCGAGGAGATCGGCTTCGACCAGTTCGAGGCGGTCGAGGGCGCCCTGCCCCAGCTCGGCGGCGAGCGTAGCGCGCACTTCGTCGGCGCGGCCCAACGATCGGATCGTGCCCCGGACCCGGTGGCCCGCCCGCAGCAGCTCGAGGATTGTCCACTTGCCAACAAAGCCAGTCGCACCGGTGACAAGGATGAGGCCCTGGTCCGTCATTTCACTCTCCCCAATCGAGTGCCGCCATTACGGCGCAGATTATGTTCTGCGGTCAAACGAAAAGGCGGCCCGGATGAACCGGACCGCCCTGAACTTCGCCGAATGCCTCGGGCTTACGCCGCTACGGATTCGTCGTCGGTCTCGCGCACTTCCACCGGACCCGAGTCGAGGCCCTTGGCGTCGACGTCGCGATCAACCAGCTCGATGACCGCGAGGGCGGCATTGTCGCCGTAGCGGAAGCCGGCCTTCAGGATGCGGATGTAGCCGCCGTTACGATCCTTGTAGCGCGGACCGATGGTGGCGAACAGCTTCTGGACCTGGGTCTCGTCCTTCATCTGGGCGATGGCCTGGCGACGGGCATGCAGATCGCCGCGCTTGCCGAGCGTGATCAGCTTCTCGACGATCGGACGCAGTTCCTTGGCCTTGGGCAAGGTGGTCACGATCTGCTCGTGCTTGATCAGCGAGGCAGACATGTTGGCGAACATGGCCTTGCGATGAGCAGAGGTCCGGTTGAGCTTACGGTTCGAATTACCGTGGCGCATTTTGTTACTCCCTAAGGCCCGGGCGTCTCACGACGGGCGGTTAGTGGCTTTTGGCCAGCTTAATAGTGATCTTCGTAGCGCTTGGCCAGATCGTCGATGTTCTCAGGCGGCCAATTCGGCACGTCCATCCCGAGGTGCAGGCCCATCTGAGCCAGCACTTCCTTGATTTCGTTGAGCGACTTGCGGCCGAAGTTCGGCGTGCGCAGCATCTCGGCTTCGGTCTTCTGGATCAGATCGCCGATGTAGACGATGTTGTCGTTCTTCAGGCAGTTGGCCGAACGGACCGACAGCTCGAGCTCGTCGACCTTCTTGAGCAGCGCCGGGTTGAAGGCGAGTTCCGGGACGCTGTCCTGGGCCTTTTCCTTGGTGGGCTCTTCGAAGTTCACGAAGACCGACAGCTGGTCCTGGAGGATGCGGGCGGCATAGGCCACCGAATCTTCCGGGGAGATGGCGCCGTTGGTCTCGACCGTCAGCGTCAGCTTGTCCTTGTCGAGGCTCTCACCGGCACGGGTCGCGTCGACCTTGTAGGACACGCGGCGAACCGGGGAGAACAGCGCATCGACCGGGATGTAGCCGATCGGGGCGTCGTCCGGACGGTTCTTGTCGGCGGGGACGTAGCCCTTGCCGGTGTTGACCGTGAACTCGATGTTGATCTCGGCACCGTCGTCGAGGTGGCAGATCACGAGGTCCGGGTTCAGCACTTCGATGTCGCCGGTGACCTTGATGTCGCCGGCAACAACTGCGCCCGGGCCCTGCTTGGTGAGGGTCAAACGCTTCGGACCTTCGCCGCCCATCTTCAGGGCGATTTCCTTGACGTTCAGCACGAGGTCGGTAATGTCTTCGCGCACGCCCGGAAGCGACGAGAATTCGTGCAGGATGCCGTCAATCTGGATCGCGGTAACGGCCGCGCCCTGGAGCGAAGAGAGCAGCACGCGGCGCAGAGCGTTGCCGAGCGTCAGGCCGTAGCCGCGCTCAAGCGGCTCCGCCACGACCGAGGCCGTGCGCACGCTATCGCTGCCCGAAACGATGTCCAGTTTGGTCGGCTTGATGAGTTCCTGCCAGTTCCGCTGGATGGTCACGGTGGTGTCCTTTCAAATGGGCGGTCCGCCTAACCGCCTGTCCGCTATGCAATGTACCTATCCCGGCGCGAGGGGCGCGCCGGGAGATCTACCGTAACGGAGGTTAGACGCGGCGACGCTTGCGCGGCCGGCAACCGTTGTGCGGGATCGAGGTGACATCGCGAATGCTGGTGACGTTGAAGCCAGCAGCCTGCAGCGCGCGAAGCGCCGATTCACGGCCCGAACCAGGACCGCGGACCTCGACCTCGAGGGTCTTCATGCCGTGTTCCTGGGCCTTCTTGGCCGCGTCTTCCGCCGCAACCTGGGCGGCATACGGGGTCGACTTGCGCGACCCTTTGAAACCCATCACACCCGAGGACGACCAGGAAATGGTGTT
Source organism: Devosia sp. P2_G7 (assembly GCF_056403495.1). Classification (NCBI taxonomy): domain Bacteria; kingdom Pseudomonadati; phylum Pseudomonadota; class Alphaproteobacteria; order Hyphomicrobiales; family Devosiaceae; genus Devosia; species Devosia sp. P2_G7. Next base: position 231,342 of record NZ_JBFUFI010000003.1, on the reverse strand, counting down.
GCCCTGCACGTCGGTGATGGTGACCATGGTGTTGTTGAACGACGCATTCACATGCGCAACGCCATTGGTGATGTTCTTGCGCTCTTTGCGACGAACGCGCGCGACTTCAGCTTTTGCCAATTTGCTTCCTCAGTTCGATATCGACGCTGCCGTAGTTCCAGCAGCTACATCAGGATGGCGGAGAGGTGCTCCGCTACCCGGATTACTTCTTCTTGCCGGCGATCGGCTTGGCCGGACCCTTGCGGGTGCGGGCATTGGTGTGCGTGCGCTGACCACGGACCGGCAGGCCCTTGCGGTGACGGAGGCCACGGTAGTTACCGAGGTCCATCAGGCGCTTGATGTTCATCGCCACGTTGCGGCGCAGATCACCCTCGACGACGTAGTCGCGGTCGATCGCTTCGCGGATCTGGATCACTTCGGCGTCGGTCAGGTCGTTGACGCGACGCTCGGCCGGGATGCCGACCTTCTCGGTGATCTCTTTGGCGAACTTGGCGCCGATCCCATGGATGTACTGAAGCGCGATAACCACGCGCTTGTTGGTCGGAATATTGACGCCAGCAATACGGGCCACGTCCGCTCTCCTATAGTCGGCAGCTCACGCTGCCCGTTTGATAACGACAAGGGACCGGAATCCGCCCCCTCACTCAGTTGAGGAACCGAATCCAGCCCGATAATCCATGAGACTGGCGCGGTTCATAGAGGCAAGGTTCCACAGAGTCAACTGCGGAGCCCCTGCCCCGAGGTATACTAGTTATGCACGGCCCGGCGGATGGCCGCCGTAACCTCATCGACCGGCTGCATGCCGTCGACCGACTTCAAGAGGCCCTTGCCGCGATAGAACTCAACAAGCGGCGCGGTCTGCTCGCGATAGACATTGAGGCGGTTGCGAAGCACGTCCTCGTTGTCGTCGCCGCGAGCAACACCAGATTCCTTTGCCCGTTTGGCGATGCGCCCGACCAGCACGTCGGCGTCGGCGGTGATTTCCACCACCGCGTCGAGCTGCATGCCCTTTTCGGTCAGCATCTCGTCGAGCGCCTCGGCCTGCGGAATGGTCCGCGGGAAACCGTCGAGCACGAAACCGGCCCGGCAGTCTTCCTGGTCAAGCCGCTCGGACACGATGCCGTTGACGATCTCGTCGGAGACGAGGTCGCCGCGGTCCATGATCTCCTTGGCGGCGAGGCCCATGGGGGTCTTCGCAGCGATGGCGGAGCGCAGGATGTCGCCGGTCGAAAGCTGCGGGATTCCGTAGCTATCGATCAGCACCTTTGCCTGCGTGCCCTTACCGGCGCCCGGAGGTCCCAGAAGGATCAGCCTCATTTACGCTTGCCCCCAAGGCGCGACCGCTTCACCAGGCCTTCGTACTGCTGGGCGATCAGATGGCTCTGCACCTGGGTCACCGTATCCAGCGTCACCGTCACGATGATCAGCAGCGAGGTGCCGCCGATGAACTGGCTGACGTTGAGCTGGCTGTGGATCAGCTCGGGAATGAGCGCCACGACAGTAAGATACAGCGCGCCGACCAGGGTGATGCGGGTGAGCACGTAGTCGATGTAGTTCGCCGTCCGCTCGCCCGGCCGGATGCCGGGAATGAAGCCGCCGGAGCGCTTCAGGTTGTCCGCGGTGTCGGTCGGGTTGAAGACGATCGAGGTGTAGAAGAAGGCGAAGAAGATGATCAGCGCAGCGAACAGCGCCAGGTAGAGCGGCTGGCCGCGGCCGAGCAGCGCCGCCGTCACCGACAGCCACTGCGGGGCGTCACCCTGCGCCGCGAACGACGCAATAGTGGCGGGGAGCAGCAGCAGGGACGAGCCGAAGATCACCGGGATAACGCCCGAGGTGTTGAGCTTCAGCGGCAGGTGCGAGGTGTCGCCCTGGAACATCTTGTTGCCAACCTGGCGCTTCGGATACTGGATCAGCAGCCGGCGCTGGGCGCGTTCGAAGAACACGATGATGCCGATCACCAGAATGGCGATGAGCGGAATGCCGAAGCCCCAGAAGCCGGAGATGGCGCCCGTACGGGCGAGCTCAAGCGTCTGCACGACGGTTGCCGGCAGGTTCGCCACGATACCGGCGAAGATGATCAACGAGATACCGTTGCCGATGCCGCGCGAGGTGATCTGCTCACCAAGCCACATCAGGAACATGGTGCCGCCGACCAGCGTGATGACGGTCGAGAGCTCGAAGAACAGGCCCGGATTGAGCACCACACCCTGGCTGCCCTCGAGGCCCTTGGCGATGCCGTAGGCCTGCACCGCGCAGAACAGCACGGCAAGATAGCGGGTGTACTGGTTGAGCTTGCGACGCCCACTCTCACCTTCCTTGCGGAGGGCTTCGAGGCGCGGCGAGGCAGTGGTGACCACCTGAACCACGATGGACGCGGTGATGTAGGGAATGAGGTTCAGCGCGAAGATCGCCATGCGCTGCACGGCACCGCCGGCGAACATGTCGAACATGCCGAAAATGCCCTGCTGCGCCTGCTTGAAGGTCGCGGCATAGGCATCGGGATCGATACCGGGAACCGGGATGTAGGTGCCAAGCCGGTAAACCAGAAGCGCACCCAGTGTGAACCAGATGCGCTGCTGAAGGGCCTTCGCCTTGGCGAAGGTCCCGAAGTTAAGATTCTTGGCCAGCTGTTCGGCTGCGGACGCCATAGTCGCTCCCTTTAGAATGGGGCCAGGCGCTCTTAGGCGTCAGCCTTCACTTCTGCCTGAGGCATATCGACCTTGCCGCCGGCTGCTTCAATAGCAGCGAGGGCACCCTTGGTCGCGTGAGCAACCTTGAAGGTCACCTTCTTGGCCGTGAAACCGGAGCTGCCGATCAGACGAACGCCATCGAGCTCGCGGCGGATCACGCCGGCCTTCACGAGAGCGGCCGCATCGACCACGCCCTTGATGTCCAGCTTGCCGCTGTCGATGTAGTTCTGGATGCGGTCGATACGCAGCTGGTTCCACTTCTTGGGATTCAGAGCGTTGAAGCCGCGCTTCGGCATACGCATGTGAAGGGGCATCTGGCCGCCTTCGAAGCCGTTGATGGCAACGCCGGAACGAGCCGTCTGGCCCTTGCCGCCGCGACCACCGGTCTTGCCGACGCCCGAGCCGATACCACGACCGACGCGTACGCGCTTCTTGTTGGCGCCCGGGTTGTCCCGGAGTTCATTCAAACGAGTCATTGTTCTCGTTCCTTATTTGGCGTCGACGACGCGCACGAGGTGCGGGATCTTACGGATCATGCCGCGGACCTCGGGGGTGTCCTTGAGGGTCGACTGCTTGCGGATCTTGTTGAGCCCCAAACCGATGAGGGTGGCGCGTTGGTCCTGCGGACGGCGCGTCGGGCTGGCGATCTGCTCGATGGTGACGGTCTTGTCGGCCATAGTTCTAACTCCCAAGCCCTAATCAGGCTTCGACGGTCTCGCCACGGCGAGCCTGCAGGTCCGAGACCTTCAGGCCGCGGCGGGCGGCGACCGAACGCGGGCTATCAACGCGCTTCAGCGCATCGAAGGTGGCCCGCACCATGTTGTAGGGATTGGCGGTGCCCTGCGACTTCGCCACGATGTCGTTGACCCCGAGGGTCTCGAACACGGCGCGCATCGGGCCGCCGGCGATGATGCCGGTACCGGGAACGGCGGCACGCAGGATGACCTTGCCGGCGCCGTGGTGGCCGACCACATCGTGGTGCAGCGTACGGGCATCGCGCAGCGGAACGCGGATCATCTGGCGCTTGGCCTGCTCGGTCGCCTTGCGGATGGCCTCAGGCACTTCACGCGCCTTGCCGTGACCAAAGCCAACGCGGCCCTTCTGATCACCAACCACCACCAGGGCGGCGAAACCGAAACGACGGCCACCCTTCACAACCTTGGCGACACGGTTGATGTGCACCAGCCGGTCGACGAATTCGCTATCGCGCTCTTGAACGTCTCTCATCGAATTTTCCTTTGTCGCCGGATCAGAACTGCAGGCCGCCTTCGCGGGCCGCATCACCCAGGGCCTTAACGCGGCCATGGTAGAGGTAGGCACCACGATCGAACACGACCGTCGACACCTTGGCAGCGAGGCCACGCTCGGCAATCAGCTTGCCGACAGTGGCTGCGGCCTCGGCGGTCGAGCCGTTCTTGACCTTGGCCTTCACGTCCTTGTCGATGGTCGAAGCGGCAGCAAGCGTGCGGCCGGACGCATCATCGATGATCTGGGCGTAGATATTTTTGTCCGAGCGGTGCACGGACAGACGCGGGCGGCCATTCGAATTGGCCTTGAGCGCCTTGCGAACTCGGGCCTTGCGGCGGTCCGCACCTTTGAGGCTGATGGGCATCTCGTGCGCTCCTTACTTCTTCTTGCCTTCTTTGCGGGCGATGTACTCGCCCACATAACGCACGCCCTTGCCCTTGTAGGGCTCCGGCGGACGCCAACCGCGAATGTCGGCGGCCACCTGGCCAACCTGCTGCTTGTCCGAGCCGGTGATAACGACTTCGGTCTGCGTCGGCGCCGCGATGGTGATGCCAGCCGGAGTCTGGAACACCACTTCGTGGCTGAAACCGAGCGACAGCTTCAAATCCTTGCCCTGCATGGCGGCGCGATAACCAACGCCCTGGATCTGCAGCTTCTTCTCGAAGCCCGCGCTGACGCCGATCACCATATTGTTGATCAGCGCGCGGGTGGTCCCCCAGGCAGCCCGAGCTTCCTTGCTCTCGTTGGCGGGCTCGATGACGATGCCGTCATCGGTCTGCTTGGCGTTCACGATATCCATGAGCGTCAGCGCCTGCTCGCCCTTCGGCCCCTTTGCGGTGACCTTGCGATCGCTGATCGTGACGGTGACGCCACTGACCGGAGCAATCGGCTTTTTGCCTGTACGGGACATTCTTTCTACTTCCTTCGGAGTAATCGTCACACCGACGGCTTCAAGGGGTTAGCCTTAGAAGACGCGGCAGAGTACCTCGCCACCCAGGTTCTGGGCTTTTGCTTCATGATCGGCCATCACGCCCTTGGGGGTCGAAAGGATCGACACGCCAAGGCCATTCGCGACCGAGGGGATATTCTTGACCGACGCATAGACACGGCGACCAGGACGCGAGACGCGCTCGATGGTCCGGATCACCGGGGTATTGTCGGAGTACTTCAGCTCGATGTCGAACTGGGCAACGCCGTTGTCCATCTTGCTTTCCGAGTAGCCGCGGATGAAGCCTTCCGACTTCAGCACGTCGAGCACGCGGCCACGCAGGGTGGAAGCGGGAGTCTGGACGACATCGCGACGGCGCATCTGCGCGTTGCGGATGCGGGTCAGCATATCGCCGATCGGATCAGTAAGGCTCATAGCGTCTGTCTCCTTACCAGCTCGACTTCACAAGGCCCGGGATCAGCCCGAGGTTGCCGAGCTGACGCAGGGCAATACGGCTGAGCTTGAGCTTGCGATAGTAGCCACGCGGACGACCCGTGAGCTCGCAGCGGTTGTGCACGCGGTTCTCGGCCGAGTTACGCGGCAGCGCGGCAAGCTTGAGCTGCGCGGCGAAGCGTTCCTCGAGCGAAACGCTCTGGTTCATCACGACTGCCTTGAGCTTGGCCCGCTTGGGACCCAGCTGCTTGGCAAGGCGCTTGCGCTTGTTGTTCTTTTCGATGGAGCTGGTCTTTGCCATGTCTCGTCCTTCTCTCTTCCGTTACTGCCGGAAGGGGAAATTGAAAGCCTTGAGCAGCGCCCGGGCTTCGTCGTCGGTGCGCGCGGTCGTGCACACGATGATATCCATGCCCCAGGTCTGATCGATCTGATCGAAGTTGATCTCGGGGAAGATGATGTGTTCCTTGATGCCCATGGCGTAGTTGCCACGGCCATCGAACGAATTCGGGTTCAGCCCGCGGAAGTCACGAACGCGCGGCAGAGCGATGTTCACCAGACGGTCCAGGAACTCGTACATGCGGGCCTTGCGGAGCGTCACCTTCACGCCGAGCGGCATCTCTTCGCGGACCTTGAAGCCGGCGATCGACTTGCGGGCGTGGGTGATGACGGGCTTCTGGCCGGCGATCTTCTCGAGATCAGCAGCCGCCGACTTCACCTTCTTGGTGTCGTTCACCGCCTCGCCGACACCCATGTTCAGCACGATCTTGTCGAGCTTGGGGGCCTGCATGACGTTCTTGTAGCCGAACTCTTTGATCAGGTTCGCCTTGATGGTCTCGTCGTACTCGGTACGGAGACGCGGGATATAGACGGTGTCAGCCATCGATCGTGTCCCCGGTCGACTTGGCGACGCGCACCTTGGTGCCGTCGGCGTTGATCTTGAAACCGACGCGCGACGGCTTGCCGTTCGCATCGACGATCGCGAGGTTGCTCAGGTGGATCGGGGCTTCCTTGGTGAAGATGCCCGCATCCTGGCTCGCGGTCTGCTTGGTGTGACGGCGCACGAGGTTGAGCCCCTGCACGGTGGCCTTGGTGGCCTCCGGGAACACCTGGGTGACCTGACCGGTCTTGCCCTTGTCCTTGCCGGTCAGAATGACGACCTTGTCGCCCTTCTTAATCTTGGCCGCCATCACAACACCTCCGGCGCAAGCGAAATGATCTTCATGTGGTTCTTGGAACGCAGCTCGCGCGGCACCGGCCCGAAGATACGGGTACCGATCGGCTCGGCCTGGTTATTGATCAGGACGGCAGCGTTGCGGTCGAAGCGGATGACGGTGCCATCGGCGCGGCGAACCGGGAATGCGGTGCGCACAACGACGGCCTTCATCACCTGGCCCTTCTTGACGCGGCCACGCGGGATCGCGTCCTTGACCGAGACAACAATGATATCGCCCACCGAGGCGTACTTGCGGTGCGAACCGCCGAGTACCTTGATGCACATGACACGACGCGCGCCGGAATTATCGGCAACGTCGAGATTGGACTGCATCTGGATCATGGCTTGATGCCTTTTTCAGTTTCGGGGTCTGCCTACACGGCGAGCCCTAAATTCCGGTTACGCGGAGGGCTTGAGGACCCAACGCTTGTTCTTCGAAATCGGCGCCGATTCTTCGATCCAGACGACGTCCCCGACCTTGGCCGCATTGGCCTCGTCGTGAGCGTGGTACTTCTTGGACCGGCGCACGGTCTTCTTCATCACCGGGTGGGTAAAGGCGCGGTCAACCCGCACCACCACGGTCTTCTCGTTGGTGTCGGAGACCACGGTCCCCTGCAATACGCGCTTGGGCATCGGTTGCTCCTTACTTCGCCGCGGCTTTTTCGCCGAGGATCGTCTTCACCCGCGCGATTTCGCGGCGGACTTTCTTGACCTCGGTCGGCTTTTCCAGCTGCTGGGTAGCGCGCTGGAACCGCAGGTTGAACTGCTCTTTCTTCAGGCTGAGCAGCTGATCCTTCAGCTCATCCGGGGTATTGGCCCGGAGGTTGGCGGTGTGGCCACTGCCCTTGGCCTCGATCTTCTTCTTGGGTGCACGTGCCATGGCGATCAATCCGCAATGCGGGTGACGACCCGCGTGATGATCGGAAGCTTCATCGCGCCGAGGCGCAAGGCTTCCTTGGCGACGTCCTCGGGGACGCCGTCGATTTCGAAAAGGATACGACCGGGCTTGACGCGGGCGGCCCAGAATTCAACCGAACCCTTGCCCTTACCCATACGAACTTCGGTCGGCTTCTTGGAAACCGGCAGGTCCGGGAAGACACGGATCCAGACGCGGCCGGCACGCTTCATCTCGCGGGTGATCGCGCGGCGGGCCGCTTCGATCTGGCGAGCCGTAACGCGCTCGGGCTCCTGGGACTTCAGGCCGAACTGACCGAAGGCCAGGTCCGTGCCACCCTTGGCATTGCCATGGATGCGGCCCTTATGCGCCTTGCGGAACTTGGTACGTTTTGGTTGCAGCATTTTTGTCTATGCCTTCTCAGTTCGCCGGCGCGCGATCGCGATCGCGACCGCCACGATCACCGCGCTCGTCCCGATCGGAACGCTCGCGACGCTGACCGCCCTCGTTCGAACCGCCGCCTTCAGTGGCGCGACGCTCGTGAGCGGACGGATCGTGCTCAAGGACTTCGCCCTTGAAGACCCACACCTTGATGCCGATGATGCCGTAGGTGGTCTTCGCCTCGGCAGTGCCGTAGTCGATGTCGGCGCGCAGCGTGTGCAGCGGCACGCGACCTTCGCGGTACCACTCGGTGCGGGCGATGTCGGCGCCGCCGAGACGGCCGCCCACGTTCACCCGGATGCCGCCGGCGCCCATACGGATCGCCGTCTGCACTGCACGCTTCATCGCACGACGGAAGGCCACGCGACGCTCGAGCTGCTGGGCAATGCCCTGGGCCACGAGGTTCGCATCGGTCTCCGGCTTGCGCACTTCAACGATGTTGATGTGCACTTCGCTGTCGGTGAACTGCTTCACCTTGGCGCGGATCTTGTCGATGTCAGCGCCCTTCTTGCCGATCACGATGCCCGGACGGGCAGTGTGGATCGACACGCGGCACTTGCGGTGCGGACGCTCGATGACGATCTTCGAGACCGCGGCCTGCTTGAGGTCTTCGAGCAGCGTCGCACGGATCTTCAGGTCTTCCTGCAGCAGGTTACCGTACTCACCCTTGTTCGCGTACCAACGCGAATCCCAGGTGCGGTTGATGCCGAGGCGCAGACCGATCGGGTTGATCTTCTGACCCATTATGCGGTCTCCTCAACTTGGCGAACCACAATGGTGAGGTTCGAGAACGGGCGCTCCATGCGGGCAGCGTGACCACGGCCACGGGCCATGAAGCGCTTCATCACCAGCGAGTCACCGACATAGCACTCGGCAACGACCAGGCTGTCCGGGTCGAGGCCGTGATTGTTTTCGGCGTTCGCGATGGCGCTCTCGAGCGTCTTCTTGACCGAGCCGGCGATACGCTTGCGCGAGAAGGTCAGCTCGGCGAGAGCCTTGTCGACCTTCTTGCCGCGGATCATCGCAGCCACGAGGTTGAGCTTGATGCCCGAGGTGCGAAGCATGCGGAGAACCGCCTTGGCCTCGTTGTCCTTGAGCGACCGCTGAGTTTTCGGCTTGCCCATGTTACTTCCTCTTGGCCTTCTTGTCGGCCGCGTGACCGTAGTAGGTACGGGTCGGCGCGAACTCGCCAAACTTGTGGCCGATCATTTCTTCCTGGACGTTCACCGGCACATGCTTGTGGCCATTGTGAACGCCGAAGGTCAGACCGACGAACTGCGGCAGGATCGTGGAACGACGGCTCCAGATCTTGATGACTTCGTTGCGGCCGCTCGAACGGCTGGTCTCTGCCTTCTTGAGCAGATAGCCATCGACGAACGGGCCTTTCCAGACTGAACGCGACATGGCTTAGCGGCCCTTCTTCACGTGACGCGAGCGGACGATGAACTTGTCCGTCGACTTGTTGGAACGGGTCTTCTTGCCCTTGGTCGGCTTGCCCCACGGGCTCACCGGGTGACGGCCACCCGAGGTACGGCCTTCACCACCACCATGCGGGTGATCGACCGGGTTCATGGTCACACCGCGGTTGACCGGCTTGCGGCCGAGCCAGCGGTTACGACCGGCCTTGCCGATCGAGGTGTTCGAGTGATCCTGGTTCGACACCGCGCCGACAGTGGCGAGGCACGAGCCGTGGACCCGGCGCTGCTCGCCCGAGTTGAGGCGAAGGATCGCCCAACCGGCGTCGCGGCCGACATACTGTGCGTAGGCACCGGCCGAACGAGCGATCTGACCGCCCTTGCGGGGCTTCATCTCGACATTGTGGACGATGGTGCCAACCGGCATGCGCTCGAGCGGCATGGCATTGCCCGGCTTCACGTCGGCAGTGCCGAGCGTGGAGATCACCTTGTCGCCGGCAGCCAGACGCTGCGGCGCGATGATGTAGGCAAGCTCGCCGTCGGCGTACTTGATCAGCGCGATCCAGGCCGTGCGGTTCGGATCGTACTCGAGACGCTCGACAGTCGCCACTTCGTCGAAACGAACGCGGCGGAAGTCGACCATACGGTACGAACGCTTGTGACCGCCGCCGCGATGGTACGCGGTGATGCGGCCGGCGTTGTTACGACCGCCGGACTGGTTCAGACCTTCGGTCAGCGACTTAACCGGCTTGCCCTTCCACAGCTCCGACCGATCGGTCGTGATGAGCTGGCGGCGGCCCGGAGAGGTCGGATTGTAAGTTTTTAGACCCATTCTTCTCTCTCCCCTCAGATGCCGGTCGAAATATCGATCGACTGGCCTTCGGCCAGGGTGACAATGGCCTTCTTGACGTCCTTGCGGGTGCCAAGTTCCTGCCGGAAACGCTTCACCTTGCCCTTGCGGACGAGGGTGTTGACCGCCTTGACCTTGACCGAGAAGAGCGCCTCGACGGCGGCTTTGATGTCGGCCTTGGTGGCATCGATCGCGACGTCGAAGACGACCTGGCTGTGCTCGGACGCCATGGTCGACTTTTCGGTGACGACCGGGTTACGGATCACGTCGTAGTTGCTGAACTTGCTCATGCGAACCGGGCCTCGAGCGCTTCGAGCGCTGCTTTGGTCAGAACGAGCTTATGGCGACGGAGAATGTCAGCGACATTGATCCCCTGCACCGGCAGCACGTCGATCTGCGGAATGTTGCGCGCCGCGTTGGCGAAATTCTTGTCCACCTCGGCGCCGTCGATGATCAGAGCGCTCGACCATTCCAGCTTGCCGAACTTGGCAACCAGCTGGGCGGTCTTGGGCTCCTTGGTGGCGACGGTCGGAACGACGACCAGTTCGCCAGCCTTGGCCTTGGCCGAAAGCGCATGCTTCAGGGCCAGGGCGCGGACCTTCTTGGGCAGCTCGATCGCATGGCTGCGGGGCTCGGGACCAAAGGCCCGGCCGCCGCCGCGGAACTGCGGAGCAGACTTGGCGCCGTGACGAGCGCCGCCCGAGCCCTTCTGCTTGATCGACTTCTTCGAAGTGTAAGCGATCTCGGAGCGGTGCTTCACCTTGTGGGTGCCGGCCATCGCCTTGAGCTGCTGGTAACGGACCATGCGGTGCAGGATGTCCTGGCGGACTTCAAGACCGAAGATCTCGTCCTTCAGTGTGACCGAACCGTCGGCCTTGCCGTCCAGAGTTGTGACCTGGAGTTCCATTATTTCGCCTCCTCGGCCACGGCTGCGACAGCCGCCTTGAACGAACCGGGCACAGCTGCGCCCTTCGGAGCGGCCTTCTTGACCGCGTCCTTGATCTGGATCCAGGCGCCCTTGGCACCCGGGACAGCGCCCTCGACCATGATCAGCCCGCGCTCCACATCGGTGCGCACGACCTTCAGGTTCTGGGTGGTGACACGACGGTCGCCCATGTGGCCGGCCATCTTCTTGCCCTTGAACACCTTGCCGGGGTCCTGGCGCTGGCCGGTAGAACCGTGCGAGCGGTGCGACACGGACACGCCGTGCGTGGCACGCAGACCACCGAAGTTCCAGCGCTTCATGCCGCCGGCGAAACCCTTACCGATCGAGGTACCGGTCACGTCGACCAGCTGACCTTCGACGAAGTGGTCCGCCTGCATGGTGGCACCGACTTCGATGAGGTTCGCAGGATCGACACGAAACTCAGTTACCTGACGCTTGGGCTCGACCTTGGCGACGGCGAACTGGCCGCGCTCCGCCTTGGTGACGTTCTTCGCCTTAACGGTGCCAGCGCCGAGCTGGAGGGCGGTATAGCCGTCCTTCTCCTGCGTGCGCTGACCCACGACCTGGCAGTTCTTGAGATCGAGCACGGTCACGGGGACGTGTGTGCCATCATCCAAGAACAGGCGGGTCATGCCCAGCTTCTGTGCGATCAAACCAGAACGCATCGGTTGTTACCTTCTCTCTTTGGCGCTTGACCGGGTCATTGTGTCCAAGAGGACCCTTTGGATGGTCAGCGCGAAAACTCAGTTACTCAGAGCTTGATTTCGACGTCGACGCCGGCGGCGAGATCGAGCTTCATCAGAGCATCAACGGTCTGCGGGGTCGGATCCACGATGTCGAGGAGACGCTTGTGCGTCCGGATCTCGAACTGCTCGCGGCTCTTCTTGTCGATGTGAGGCGACCGGTTGACCGTAAACTTCTCAATCTGCGTGGGCAGCGGGATCGGCCCGCGCACCTGCGCACCCGTGCGCTTGGCCGTGTTCACGATCTCCCGAGTGGAGGTGTCGAGCACACGGTGGTCAAAGGCTTTGAGCCGGATGCGAATGTTTTGACCGTTCATCTTGCTTTCCCAGCGAAAAATGGAACGCGGCGCGCTGTTTGTAGCGGCGCGCCGCGCCCTGGATTACCAGGTCTTATTTCAGGATCTTGGCGACGACGCCCGAACCGACGGTACGGCCACCCTCGCGGATAGCGAAGCGGAGCTTCTCTTCCATGGCGATCGGCACGATCAGCTGAACGGAGATATTCACGTTGTCGCCCGGCATCACCATCTCGGTGCCTTCCGGCAGGGTAACCACACCGGTCACGTCGGTGGTGCGGAAGTAGAACTGCGGACGGTAGTTGGCGAAGAACGGAGTGTGACGGCCGCCTTCTTCCTTGGTGAGGATATAGGCCTCAGCAACGAAGTCGGTGTGCGGGGTCACGGAACCGGGCTTGCAGAGGACCTGGCCGCGCTCAACCTGAGTGCGGTCGATACCACGGATCAGCGCGCCAATGTTGTCGCCAGCCTGGCCCTGATCGAGCAGCTTGCGGAACATCTCAACGCCGGTCACGGTCGTCTTCTGGGTCGCCTTGATGCCGACGATCTCGACTTCCTCACCCACCTTCACGATGCCGCGCTCGACACGGCCGGTCACCACGGTGCCACGGCCAGAGATCGAGAACACGTCTTCGATCGGCATCAGGAACGGCTGGTCGATCGGACGAGCCGGCTGCGGGATGTAGGCGTCGACAGCGGCCATCAGCTCGAGAACGGCGTCGTGGCCGAGCTTCTTGTCACCATCGTTCAGAGCTTCGGTGGCCGAGCCCTTGATGATCGGAACGTCGTCGCCCGGGAATTCGTAGGACGACAGCAGTTCGCGAACCTCGAGTTCCACGAGCTCGAGGAGCTCCGGATCGTCGACCATGTCGCACTTGTTCAGGAACACGACCAGGGCCGGCACGCCAACCTGACGGGCGAGCAGGATGTGCTCGCGGGTCTGCGGCATCGGGCCGTCGGCAGCCGACACGACCAGGATCGCGCCGTCCATCTGGGCAGCGCCGGTGATCATGTTCTTCACATAGTCGGCGTGGCCCGGGCAGTCGACGTGAGCGTAGTGACGGTTGGTCGTCTCGTACTCGACGTGCGCGGTGTTGATCGTGATCCCGCGCGCCTTCTCTTCCGGTGCTGCGTCGATCTGGTCGTACGCCTTGAAGGTCGCGCCACCGGTCTCAGCCAAAACCTTCGTGATCGCTGCGGTCAGCGAGGTCTTGCCATGGTCGACGTGACCGATGGTGCCGATGTTGCAGTGAGGCTTATTGCGGGAAAACTTTTCCTTGCCCATCGCTTCTCTCCGTATGCGTCAGCCAACAGCCGACGTGAGTTTTCAGTTTCTATTTCAAGCGGTTGCTTAGCGGGTAAACGTTAAGCGTACTTTGCCTGGACTTCGGTGGCGACCGCCTGCGGGACCTGCTCGTAGTGGTCGAAAGTCATGGTGTACTGAGCGCGCCCCTGGCTCATCGAGCGGAGCGAGTTCACGTAGCCAAACATGTTGGCAAGAGGCACCATGGCGTCGATCACCTGCGCAATACCGCGGGCTTCAGTGCCGCGGATCTGGCCGCGACGTGAATTCAGGTCACCGATGACGTCGCCCACATAGTCTTCCGGGGTCAGAACTTCAACCCGCATGACCGGCTCGAGGATCTTCGGTGCCGCCTTCTCGATGGCTTCGCGGAAACCCGCGCGGCCAGCGATTTCGAAGGCGAGAACCGAGGAGTCGACGTCGTGGTAGGCACCGTCCGTCAGCGTGAACTTCACGTCGACGATCGGGAAGCCGATCACCGGGCCGGAGCCCATGACCGACGAAACACCCTTCTGCACGCCCGGGACGTATTCCTTGGGGACGTTGCCGCCCACGATCGCGGACACGAACTCGAAGCCCTTGCCGGCTTCATTCGGCTCGATCGTGAACTTGATGCGGGCGAACTGGCCCGAACCACCAGACTGCTTCTTGTGCGTGTAGTCGTGCTCAACCTTGCGGGTGATCGCTTCACGGTAAGCCACCTGCGGCGCACCGATATTGGCCTCGACCTTGAACTCGCGGCGCATGCGATCGACGAGAATGTCGAGGTGCAGTTCGCCCATGCCCGAGATGATGGTCTGGCCGGATTCTTCGTCGGTCTTGACGCGGAACGACGGGTCTTCGGCAGCCAGGCGAGCGAGGGCGAGGCCCATCTTCTCCTGGTCGGCCTTGGACTTGGGCTCCACGGCGATGTCGATGACCGGCTCCGGGAACTCCATGCGCTCGAGGATCACCTTGTTGTTGGGATCCGAGAGCGTGTCGCCCGTGGTCGTGTCCTTGAGGCCAACGATAGCGACGATGTCACCAGCGTAGGCTTCGTTGATCTGCTCGCGAGAGTTCGCGTGCATCTGGAACATGCGACCGACGCGTTCCTTCTTTTCCTTGACCGTGTTCTCGAGCATCGCACCGGCCTCGAGGTGACCCGAGTAGATGCGGCAGAAGGTCAGCGAGCCCATGTGCGGGTCGTTGGCGATCTTGAAGGCCAGCATCGACAGCGGCTCGTTGTCGGTCGCGTGACGCTCGATCGGCTTGTCGGTCTTGACGTCGATGCCCTGGATCGCAGGAATGTCGGTCGGAGCCGGCAGGAAGTCGATAACGCCATCCAGCAGCGGCTGCACGCCCTTGTTCTTGAAGGCCGAGCCACAGAACACCGGATACAGCTTCACTTCGCAGGTGCCCTTGCGGATCAGCCGGCGCAGCGTGTCGTTATCAGGCATTTCGCCGTTGAGGTAAGCCTCGGTGGCCGCATCGTCCATCTCGACGGCGGTCTCGATCATCTTCTCGCGGTACTCAGCGGCCTTGGCCTTGAGGTCCTCGGGGATCTCGACGACGTCCCACTGGGCGCCCAGCTCTTCGTTGCGCCAGACGAGCGCGTTCATCTCGATCAGGTCGACGACGCCGCGGAAATCGCTCTCGGCGCCGATCGGCAGCTGCATCACGACCGGCTTGATGCCGAGGCGCTTATCGAGCGTATCGAGGCAGAAGTAGAAATCGGCACCGATCTTGTCCATCTTGTTGACGAAGATCAGGCGCGGAACGTTGTACTTGTCGGCCTGGCGCCAGACGGTTTCCGTCTGCGGCTCGACGCCCTGGTTACCGTCGAGCAGCGCGATGGCGCCGTCGAGCACGCGGAGCGAACGCTCGACTTCGATGGTGAAGTCCACGTGGCCGGGGGTGTCGATGATGTTGAAGCGGTACTGGGTGCCGTCACGGCCCTTCCAGAACGTGGTGGTCGCGGCGGACGTGATGGTGATGCCGCGCTCCTGCTCCTGCTCCATCCAGTCCATGGTCGCGGCGCCGTCGTGGACTTCGCCGATCTTGTGGGACTTGCCGGTGTAGTAGAGAACACGCTCGGTCGTGGTCGTCTTGCCAGCATCAATGTGAGCCATGATGCCGAAGTTACGGTAGTGATTGATCGGGTATTCGCGGGCCATCTTGAGCGAGCCTTCCGTTACCAGCGGTAGTGCGAGAAGGCACGGTTGGCGTCAGCCATACGGTGCGTGTCTTCGCGTTTCTTGACGGCCTGGCCGCGACCGTTGACGGCATCCATGAGCTCGCCCGACAGGCGTTCCTTCATGGTGTGCTCGCCACGCTTGCGGGCAGACTCGATGAGCCAGCGGATGGCCAGCGCCTGCTGACGATCGGTGCGGACTTCGACCGGGACCTGATAGGTCGCACCACCAACGCGGCGCGAACGGACTTCGACGGCCGGGCGGATGTTGTCGAGGGCGGTGTGGAACACGCCGATCGGATCCTGCTTCAGCTTGGTCTGAACGATATCGAAGGCGCCGTAGACGATGCCTTCGGCGGCCGACTTCTTGCCGTCCTTCATGAGCGAGTTCATGAACTTGGAGACGACGAGATCGCCGAACTTCGGATCGGGATTGACGACGCGCTTTTCAGCGGAGTGACGACGGGACATCTAAATGCTCCTTACTTCGGCCGCTTCGCGCCGTACTTCGAACGGCGCTGCCTGCGATCCTTCACCGACTGGGTGTCGAGGACGCCGCGCAGCACGTGATAGCGAACACCCGGCAGATCGCGAACACGACCGCCGCGGATCAGCACCACGGAGTGTTCCTGCAGGTTGTGACCCTCGCCGGGGATGTAGGAAATGACTTCACGCGAAGTGGTCAGACGGACCTTCGCCACCTTGCGGAGAGCCGAGTTCGGCTTCTTCGGGGTCGTCGTATAAACGCGAGAGCACACGCCGCGCTTCTGCGGGTTTGCTTCCATCGCCGGTACTTTGTTCCGCTTGGGCTTGGATACCCGAGGCTTGCGGATCAACTGATTAATGGTCGGCATTGCGCTCTTTCCATCGGTCCGAAGTTCGTTGCGAAAGACGATGGCAAACCAAAGGGGCGCCAAATCCACTCCAAAACGGAGCAGCAGCGCCTCTTATTGCAGCGGACCACCCGGCTGTTGACCAGGCGTTCATGCGCACGAAGATTTGTCGTCGTCTCTTGCCTTTGGCGATGTGTTTGAAGTTCCTGGATGCCCGCACAAGGTGGCAGATACCCGCGTGAACTTCACGACCGACCGCTAAGGTTGCGCCTCTATATGAGCAGTGAGTCCCCCCGTCAAGGATTCTTTCAGCGGAACATCATGCTCACGCCGCCGGAAATCCGGGGAATTTCCGTTCACCAGGAGAACGGGGTCGGAGGGCAGAGCTAACTTGCCGCGCACGCATGGCTGGCACCAGATCGGACGTGCGGTTTTCCTCTACTTTCAGGGATCCCCCTGCCCCGCATTGGCCCGCCTCTGACAAAGGTGTATCAGTCGGGCCAATACCGGGACGATGAGGGAGCATCCGATGAAGCTGGGACGTCTGTGGGCTGGCCTGCTGCTTGGCGCTCTCTCTGCTGGTCCCACCCTTGCGCAGACCGTGGTCGATGGCAGCAAGGTCGACGAAATCGTCACGATCGCCCGCGGCTATGGCTCGGCGACGCTTGAGTCCCAGGGCGACGGCAACCCGCGCATCGCCGGCAACATCAAGGGCGTGCCCTACTACGTGTTCTTCATGAACTGCGCGGCCGACAAGGCCTGCGAGGACATCAACTTCTATGCCGGGTTCGCCGATATCAAGCCGACAATGGATGCGCTGAACGCCTGGAACCGCGACAAGCGCTTCGGCAACGCCTATCTCGACGCGGACCTCGACGCGGCGATCGAGTACGACGTGAACCTCGAGTATGGCGTCACGCGCGAGAACCTCGACGCGGCGTTCGGGGTATGGTCGGTGCTGCTGGAGCAGTACACCGCCTATGTCGGCTACAAGCCGGCCCAGTGATCCCTAGTCGAGGATCATCATCGCAAAACCGTCATAGCCCTTGGCGCCGACCGTCTGCAGGGCTGTGGCCGAGAGCCGAGGGTTTGCCGCGATCAGCTCAAAGGCGCCACGGCTGCCGAGGACGTTCGGATCCCTGCTCTCCGCATTAGCCACCTGGCCATCCCGCACCACGTTGTCGAGTACGATCACAGTACCCGGCCGCCCGAGCTTGATGGCCCAGTCGAGGTAGGTGGTGTTGTTCGGCTTGTCGGCGTCGATAAAGACGAAGTCGAACGGTTCGGGCTTCTCGGCCGCCAGCACCGGCAGCGTCTCCGCTGCGGCGCCGACGCGCACCTCGATCCGATCGGAGTACCCTGCCCGTTCGACGTTCCGGCGCGCCACCTCGGCATGGTGCGGCTCGTACTCCAGCGTGATGATTGAGCCACCTGCCGGTAGCGCCGTGGCCATCCATATCGTCGAGTAGCCCCCGAGCGTGCCGACTTCGAGCACGCGTCTGGCCCCGCTCATGCGGACCAGTAGATGCAGGAACTTGCCCTGGGCAGCGGACACGTCGATGGGGCGAAGCCCACCAGCGGCGTTAGCTTTCAGCGCGTCAGCGAGCGCCGCACTCTCATCGACCAGCTTGTCGACGATGTAGTCATCCACCCGGCCCCACAGATCGGCGCTCATCTCATCCTCCAGCTTGCCGGTGCCTTCTAAAGTGCGCCGCGTGACGCTTCCATGACACTGCGACTAGGCAAAAAGAAGGGGCCGCAACGGCCCCCTCGATGCACCTTCCGCCGCTCCGCCGCTCAGGGCGTCGGTGTGGGCGTCAGATTGAGGAAAGGCACGGTGCCGCCCGGCGGCATTACGGAGGGGAGCACACCGTCCCACTTCTCCGCCTGCACCAGGGCCACGACGCCCGGGTTATCCTTCAGCGCCTGGCCGCGCTGATCGATCGCCGTTGCCTCGGCGCGGCCCTTGAGCTCGATCGAGTAAGCCTCGGCTTCGGCGGCGAGACGCACCGCCTGGGCATTGGCAGTGGCTGTCGCAACGACCGAGTCCGCTTCTGCCTGCGCCTGCGTGACGGTGATCTTGGCCTGCACCTCCTGCTGGGCCAGCTCCTGCTGCCGCTTCTGCACCTCGACGGTGGCAAGTTGCTTTTGCTCGATGGAGTTTTCGTAGGCGGCTGAGAACTTGATGTCCTCGACCTGCACGCTCTCGACGATGATCGGTTCGCCGATGCCGGCCTGTAGGGCGGCCAGTGCATCGAGGTTGAGCTTGGCGCGCTGCTGGATGACGCCGAGAGCGTCGTACTGGCCGAAGACGTTCTTGAACAGCGCCGGCACGCGTGGCTCAACCAGCCGGGCGATCATGTTTTCGACCCCGCCATACTCGGCATAGACCTCGGCACCGCTGCCGGGGATGACGTGGTAGCTCACCGACAGGCGGATCTGGGCCGGCTGCTGGTCGCGGCTGTAGGACTCCATCGACTCGAAGGTCTTGGTGTGGGACTGGAGCGAGATCTCCTTCACGTCGTCGACGATCGGGAACTTGAAGTGGAGGCCCGGTCCGACGGTGCCGGTTACCGCCCCGTTGCGGAGCACAACCCCCTCCTCACCCTGGTCGATCTGATACCAGGAGCCGAACAGGATGATGGCCAAGGCGACGATAACGGCCCCGGCGATGGCAAGCGGCGGAATGCGCATTGTGTCTCCATGATGCTCAAGTCGTTCGCCCCGGCTTCGGATGATGAATCAAGGTCGAACGACGATGCGCGCAGCATGTCACGGACGGCGCGCGGTTTGTCCACGCCGTATGTTCGTTTGTCGCTCGCTTCGTATAGTCTCGATCCGTTCATTGGAGATGGTCGATGATCGCCAGGTTGCCTCTGCGTTGCTTGCTAGGCATCACCGTATTGACGTTTGCAGCGCCTGCGTTGGCCGGTGATACGTCAGTCAGCGACCCCTGGACCAGCTGGGAATTAGTTTCGGCTGAGGGATGGAGGGATCAACACCCCGTAGGGTGGCAGATCAGCTTTCACGAAGATGGCCGGCTCAGTACGAGTTGGCTCGGTCCCATGTATGAGTCTGAAGCAGCCAGCGAGCTCGCCACCCTCGAGATCCTTGAGGCCATCGGTGAATATGTATTCGCAGGTGGCAGGGTGCAGTTCTCCAACGACGACTCATTGGGCTGGTTGTGGGAGTGGCGGAGGGTCAGCTGCGATTTTGCTGAATCAGTCAACGAACTAAGGCTGACCAACTGTGTAGGGCGCGATGCCTGGAGTGACGAGGAGGCTGCTCCGGCCCAACCAGGTGACATGACCTTCAAGAAACTCGGCCGATAGCATCGGAAAGAGAAAGGGCCCCGGAGGGCCCTTTCGAAGTGCTGCGATGGAGCTGCCGATTACTCGGCCGGCTCTGCCGGGGTCGGGGCCGGAGTCGGCGCCGCGATGGCGGCGGTCTCGGCCTGGCGACGGCGCTCATCCAGGATCATGTCGTCGCGACGGGTCGCGATCGCCTTGGCCTTGGTGATGCCGGCACCGGTACCGGCCGGGATCAGGCGGCCGACGATGACGTTTTCCTTCAGGCCTTCGAGCAGATCGGCCTTGCCGGAAACTGCCGCCTCGGTGAGGACGCGGGTGGTTTCCTGGAAGGACGCGGCCGACACGAACGAGCGGGTCTGCAGCGACGCCTTGGTGATGCCGAGCAGGACCGGGTTGGCCGTAGCCGGCTTCTTGCCGTCGGCGACCAGCTGGTCGTTGAGCTCGTCGAAGTCCAGCTTGTCGAGCTGCTCGTCCTTGAGCATGCCCGAGTCACCCGGGTTCACGATCTCGACCTTCTGCAGCATCTGGCGAACGATCACCTCGATGTGCTTGTCGTTGATCAGCACGCCCTGGAGCCGGTAGACCTCCTGGATCTCGTTGACGAGGTAGCGAGCAAGCTCTTCCACGCCCTTGATTGCCAGGATGTCGTGCGGTGCCGGGTTGCCGTCGAGGATGTATTCACCCTTCTCGATGGTGTCGCCTTCCTGCAGGTGGAACGGCTTGCCCTTCGGGATCAGATACTCGACGGGCTCGCCGCCCTCTTCAGACGACTCGATGATGATCCGGCGCTTGTTCTTGTAGTCGCGACCGAATTTGATCGTGCCGGTGATCTCCGCGATGATCGCGTGATCCTTGGGACGACGTGCCTCGAACAGCTCGGCCACACGCGGCAGACCGCCGGTGATGTCCTTGGTCTTGGCGCTTTCCAGCGGGATACGGGCCAGGACGTCACCCGGCGACACCTTCTCGCCCGGCTCGACCGCGATGACCGCGTCGACGGAGAGCAGGTACCGAGCTTCGCCGCCGCGATCGAGTTTGACGACAGCGTCGCCGCGCTTGATCGTGATGGCCGGCTTCAGGCTGTCGCTGCGCTGGCTGGTACGCCAGTCAGCCACAACGCGCTTGGTGAAGCCGGTGGTCTCGTCGGTGTTTTCCGTCACCGATGCGCCATCGACCAGATCCTCGAAGCCGACTTCGCCGTCGACTTCAGCCAGCACCGGACGGGTGTACGGATCCCATTCGGCGATACGCTGGCCGCGCTTGACCTCGGCACCATCATCCACGCGGAGCTTGGCACCATAAGTCACGCGGTGCGTGGCCCGGTCCTTGCCCTCGGGGTCGAGGATGGCGATGGTCACGTTACGGCCCATGGCAATCAGCTGACCGCCCGCCACCTTGGCGACGTTGCGGTTGCGGATCTCGATCTTACCCTCGGCACCAGCCTCGAGGTAGGACGAGTCAACCACCTGCGCGGTGCCACCGATGTGGAACGTACGCATGGTGAGCTGGGTGCCCGGCTCGCCGATCGACTGAGCAGCGATAACGCCAACCGCTTCGCCGATGTTGACCGGAGTACCGCGAGCGAGATCGCGACCGTAGCACGCGGCGCAGCAGCCCTGGCGGAGATCGCAGGTCAGCGGCGAGCGGATGCGCATCGACTGGACCTTGTAGCTCTCGATGAGCTCCACGTCCTTTTCGGTGAGCAGCGTGCCCTTGGGAACGATGACGTCGCCGTTCTCCGGGTTCACCACATCGTCAGCCGTGGTACGGCCGAGAATGCGCTGACCCAGCGAGGCCACGACCTGGCCGGCATCGACGATCGGCTCCATGGTGAGGCCGCGTTCGGTGCCGCAATCGAGCTCGGTGATGATCGAGTCCTGCGCCACGTCGACGAGACGACGGGTCAGGTACCCCGAGTTCGCGGTCTTCAGCGCGGTGTCCGCGAGGCCCTTACGAGCACCGTGGGTCGAGTTGAAGTACTCGAGAACGTTCAGGCCTTCCTTGAAGTTGGCCGTGATCGGGGTCTCGATGATCGAGCCGTCGGGACGCGCCATCAGGCCGCGCATACCGGCAAGCTGCTTCATCTGCGCCGGCGAACCGCGGGCGCCGGAGTGGCTCATCATGTAAACCGAGTTGATCGGCTTCTGACGACCCGTCTCCTTGTCGAACTGAACGGCAGCGATGCCCTTCATCATTTCCTCGGCGACCTTGTCACCGCACTTGGCCCAGGCGTCGACCACCTTGTTGTACTTCTCGCCCTGAGTGATCAGGCCGTCGTTGTACTGCTGCTCGAACTCTTCGACCTGCTTACGGGTCTGCTCGACGATGGTGTACTTGGACGCCGGGATAACCATGTCGTCCTTGCCGAACGAAATGCCGGCGCGGGCGGCGTGCTTGAAGCCCATGTCCATGATGCGGTCGCAGAAAATGACCGTCTCCTTCTGACCGCAACCGCGATACACGGTGTCGATCATCTTGGAGATCATCTTCTTGGTCATCAGCTGGTTGGCCGTCGCATACGGCACCGCCGGATGCTTCGGAAGCAGCTTGCCAAGCAACATGCGGCCCGGAGTCGTCTCGACGATCTCGGTCGTGCGGTTGCCTTCCAGATCATAGACGTCGACGCGCCCCTTGATCTTGGTGTGCATGGTCACGACGCCCGATGCCAGGGCGTGCTCCAGCTCGCCCATGTCCGAGAAGGCCATGCCCTGGCCGGGCTCGCCCTCGTTCATCAGGCTGAGGTGGTAGAGACCAAGGACGATGTCCTGGCTCGGCACGATGATCGGCTGGCCGTTGGCGGGGTGCAAGATGTTGTTGGTCGACATCATCAGCACGCGGGCTTCAAGCTGTGCCTCGAGCGACAACGGCACGTGAACGGCCATCTGGTCGCCGTCGAAGTCGGCGTTGAACGCCGCGCAGACGAGCGGGTGCAGTTGGATGGCCTTACCTTCGATCAGGTGCGGCTCGAACGCCTGGATGCCCAGACGGTGAAGCGTGGGCGCGCGGTTCAGCAGAACCGGGTGCTCGCGGATCACTTCGTCGAGGATATCCCAGACCTCGGGCTTCTCCTTCTCGACCAGCTTCTTGGCCTGCTTCACCGTCGACGAGAGGCCCTTGGCCTCAAGGCGCGAGTAGATGAAGGGCTTGAACAGCTCGAGCGCCATCTTCTTGGGCAGGCCGCACTGGTGGAGCTTGAGCTCCGGACCCACGGTGATCACCGAACGGCCGGAATAGTCCACGCGCTTGCCGAGCAGGTTCTGACGGAACCGGCCCTGCTTGCCCTTGAGCATATCGGACAGCGACTTCAGCGGACGCTTGTTCGCACCGGTGATGGTGCGGCCACGGCGGCCGTTGTCGAACAGTGCATCGACCGCTTCCTGAAGCATGCGCTTCTCGTTGCGGATGATGATGTCCGGCGCACGAAGCTCGATCAGGCGCTTCAGGCGGTTGTTACGGTTGATCACACGACGGTAGAGGTCGTTCAGATCGGACGTGGCGAAGCGGCCGCCGTCCAGCGGGACGAGCGGACGGAGCTCGGGCGGAATGACCGGAATGACGGTCATGATCATCCACTCGGGCTTGTTGCCCGAGACGATGAACTGCTCAACGATCTTCAGGCGCTTGGCCAGCTTCTTCGGCTTCAGCTCGGTGGTCGACTCGGCGATCTCGACGCGGAGGTCGGCAGCGATCTTCTCGAGGTCGAGCGAGAGCAGCAGGTCACGGATAGCCTCGGCGCCGATCTTGGCGGTGAAGCTGTCGGCACCGTACTGGTCCTGGGCGTCGAGATACTGCTCCTCGGTGACCAGCTCGTTCTCGCCGAACGGGGTCAGGCCGGGGTCCAGCACGACGTACTGCTCGAAGTACAGGATGCGCTCAATGTCCTTCAGCGTCATGTCGAGCAGCAGCGCGATACGCGACGGCAGCGACTTCAGGAACCAGATGTGCGCAACCGGGGCGGCGAGCTCGATGTGGCCCATGCGCTCGCGACGGACGCGGCTCAGGGTAACTTCGACGCCGCACTTCTCGCAGATGACGCCCTTGAACTTCATGCGCTTGTACTTGCCGCACAGGCACTCGTAGTCCTTCACGGGCCCAAAGATGCGCGCGCAGAACAGGCCGTCGCGCTCGGGCTTGAACGTACGGTAGTTGATGGTCTCGGGCTTCTTGATCTCGCCGTACGACCAGCTGAGAATCTTCTCAGGGCTGGCGATCGAGATCTTCATCTGGTCGAACATCTGGACCGGAACCTGAGGGTTGAACGGGTCCATGACGTGGTGATGAGTGTTCATCGGTAGACTCCTCTTATCGGAGCTTCCCGGCGGGCTGGGCCAGGAAGCATCCGAAGTGAATGGGGGTTGAACTCGGCAGCCTTATTCCGCCGCGTTCTGAGGAGGTGCGATCTGGTCGGCGGCCTGGCTGCCCGCAGGCAGTTCGGTACCGTCGAGCGTATCCAGTTCGACATTGAGGCCGAGAGAGCGGATTTCCTTGACGAGAACGTTGAAGCTCTCGGGGATGCCCGCCTCGAAGGTGTCGTCGCCTCTGACGATCGCCTCGTAGACCTTGGTACGACCGGCAACGTCGTCCGACTTGATGGTCAGCATTTCCTGCAGCGTGTAGGCGGCGCCATAGGCTTCGAGTGCCCACACCTCCATCTCGCCGAAACGCTGGCCGCCGAACTGCGCCTTGCCGCCCAGCGGCTGCTGGGTAACGAGCGAGTACGGGCCGATCGAGCGCGCGTGGATCTTGTCGTCCACGAGGTGGTGGAGCTTCAGCATATAGATGTAGCCCACGGTCACCTTGCGGTCGAACTGCTCGCCGGTCCGGCCGTCAAAGACGTTGGACTGACCGGTCGAGTTGAGCCCGGCGCGCTCCAGCAGCTCGACGATGTCGCTTTCCTTGGCGCCGTCGAACACCGGAGTGGCAATCGGAACGCCCTTGGAGAGATGCTCGCCGAGGCGGAGGATGCTGTCGTCGTCAAGCTGGGAGACGTACTCATCGCCTTCGTAAAGGGCGCTGATCTCCTTCTTGAGCGGCGTCATGTCGCCCTTCTGCTGGTAGGTCTTCATGATCTCATCGATCTTCTTGCCGAGGCCACGGCAGGCCCAGCCAAGATGCGTCTCGAGGATCTGACCAACGTTCATGCGCGACGGCACGCCGAGCGGGTTCAGCACGATGTCGACGTGCGTACCGTCTTCCAGGTACGGCATGTCTTCGATCGGGGTGATACGAGAAACCACGCCCTTGTTGCCATGACGGCCGGCCATCTTGTCGCCCGGCTGGATCTTGCGCTTGGTCGCGACGAAGACCTTGACCATCTTCATCACGCCCGGCGGAAGTTCGTCACCGCGCTGCAGCTTGTCCACCTTGTCGATGAAGCGCTGCTCGAGCAGCTTGCGGCTCTCCTCGTACTGAGCGTGGAGGGCCTCCATCTCGGCCATGACCTTGTCGTCGTCGAGGGCAAACTGCCACCACTTGGACCGCGGCTGGGCGTCGAAGGTCGCGTCGTTCAGCTTGGTGCCGTTGACATAGCCCTTGGGGCCAGCGGTCGCGGTCTTGCCGAACAGCATTTCCTTCAGGCGCGCATAGACGTTGCGGTCGAGGATCGACTGCTCGTCGTCACGGTCCTTGGCCAAGCGCTCGATTTCCTCGCGCTCGATGGCCATGGCACGCTCGTCCTTGTCGATGCCGTGGCGGTTGAAGACACGAACTTCAACCACGGTGCCGGCATCGCCCGGGGGAACCCGGAGCGAGGTATCACGAACGTCCGAAGCCTTCTCGCCGAAGATGGCGCGGAGGAGCTTTTCTTCCGGCGTCATCGGGCTTTCGCCCTTCGGCGTGATCTTGCCGACGAGAATGTCGCCAGCCGCCACTTCGGCGCCGATGTGCACGATACCGGCTTCGTCGAGGTTCTTCAGCGCTTCTTCCGAAACGTTCGGAATGTCGCGGGTGATTTCCTCAGGACCAAGCTTGGTGTCGCGGGCCATCACTTCGTATTCCTCGATGTGGATCGAGGTGAACACGTCCTGCATGGCGATCTTTTCGCTGAGCAGGATCGAGTCTTCGAAGTTGTAGCCATTCCACGGCATGAACGCGACGAGCACGTTGCGGCCGAGAGCCAGATCGCCCAGTTCGGTCGACGGACCATCCGCAACGATGTCGCCGGCTTCGACGTGGTCGCCCACCACCACCAGCGGACGCTGGTTGATGCAGGTCGACTGGTTCGAACGCTGGAACTTCATCAGGTTGTAGATGTCGACGCCCGACTTCGAGGCATCGGTCTCTTCGGTGGCGCGGATAACGATACGGGTCGCATCCACCTGGTCGACGATGCCCTTGCGCTTGGCAACGATCGCGGCGCCCGAGTCACGGGCGACGACCGGCTCCATGCCGGTGCCCACGAACGGGGCCTCGGCGCGCAGCAGCGGCACAGCCTGACGCTGCATGTTCGAGCCCATGAGCGCGCGGTTGGCGTCGTCGTTCTCGAGGAACGGGATGAGCGCCGCGGCCACCGAAACGATCTGCTTCGGGGACACGTCCATCAGGTCGATGGTCTCTTTCGGCGTCAGGCCATTGTCGCCGGCGTGGCGCGCCACGATCAGGTCGTTGGCGAACTCACGCTTGTCGGTCAGCTGGGCGTTGGCCTGGGCGACGTAGTGCTTGGCCTCTTCCATTGCCGACAGATAGACGACGTCGTCGGTGACCTTGCCGTTGACGATCTTGCGGTAGGGCGTCTCGATGAAGCCATACTTGTTCACGCGAGCAAACGTCGCCAAGCTGTTGATCAGACCGATGTTCGGGCCTTCCGGCGTCTCGATCGGGCAGATACGACCATAGTGGGTCGGGTGCACGTCGCGCACTTCGAAGCCGGCACGCTCGCGGGTCAGACCGCCAGGCCCAAGCGCCGAGAGACGACGCTTGTGCGTGATCTCGGACAGCGGGTTGGTCTGGTCCATGAACTGCGAGAGCTGGCTCGAGCCGAAGAACTCGCGCACGGCAGCAGCAGCCGGCTTGGCGTTGATCAGGTCCTGCGGCATGACGGTGTCGATCTCGACCGACGACATGCGCTCCTTGATCGCCCGCTCCATGCGGAGCAGACCGAGCCGGTAGTGGTTCTCCATGAGTTCGCCGACCGAACGCACCCGGCGGTTGCCGAGGTTGTCGATGTCGTCGATCTCGCCGCGGCCATCGCGCAGGTCGACGAGAGTGCGAACCACCTCGACGATGTCTTCCTTGCGCAGGATGCGGACGGTGTCCTCGGCTTCGATGTCGAGGCGCATGTTCATCTTGACGCGGCCGACCGCAGACAGGTCATAGCGCTCGCTGTCGAAGAACAGCGACTTGAACATGGCTTCGGCGGTTTCGACGGTCGGGGGCTCGCCCGGACGCATCACGCGGTAGATGTCGAACAGCGCGTCCTCGCGGGACTCGTTCTTGTCGACGGCGAGCGTGTTGCGGAGGTAGGCGCCCACGGTGACGTGGTCGATGTCGAGGATCGGCAGGGCGTCGAACCCGGCGTCCTTGAGCTTGGTCAGCAGCTTCTCGTCGATCTCATCGCCGGCTTCGGCGAAGATCTCACCGGTCTTGAGGTTGACCAGGTCCTCGGCGATGAACTGACCGTAGAGGTCCTCTTCCACCACTGCGAGGTGCGTCAGGCCACCTTCAGCAAGCTTCTTGGCCTGCCGCGGGGAGAGCTTCTTGCCGCCTTCGTGGACGACGTCGCCGGTCTTGGCGTCGATCAGGTCGAACGTCGGCTTGGCGTTCTTCATCTTCTCGGCGTCGAACGGCTTCTGCCAGCCGGTCTTGGTCTGCTCGAACGAGATAGTGTCGTAATAGGTGGACAGGATCTCCTCGGCATCCATGCCGAGCGCCTTGAGCAGCGAGGTCACCGGAATCTTGCGGCGACGGTCGATACGGGCGAACACGATGTCCTTGGCGTCGAACTCGATATCGAGCCACGAGCCGCGGTACGGGATGATGCGGGCGGCGAACAGCAGCTTGCCCGACGAGTGGGTCTTGCCCTTGTCGTGGTCGAAGAACACGCCAGGCGAACGGTGCATCTGCGAGACGATGACGCGCTCGGTACCATTGACGATGAAAGTACCGTTCATGGTCATGAACGGCATGTCGCCCATGTAGACGTCCTGCTCCTTGATGTCCTTGACGGACCGGGCGCCGGTTTCCTCGTCCACTTCGAACACGATCAGGCGAAGCGTGACCTTGAGCGGCGCTGCGAACGTCATGTCGCGCTGACGGCACTCGTCGACGTCATACTTCGGCTGCTCGAACTCGTACTTCACGAATTCGAGAGAAGCGGTGTTGGAAAAGTCAGTGATCGGGAAAACCGACCGGAAAACGGATTGAAGCCCCTCATCGGGACGCCCGCCCTTGGGCTCGTCCACGAGGAGGAACTGATCATAGGAGGCCTTCTGGACCTCGATCAGATTGGGCATCTCCGTGACTTCGCGAATGCTGCCGAAAGACTTGCGTACCTTGCGGCGGCCGTTGAACGTGGTAGCCATACCAGCTCCTGTTTTTCTCGATGTCTCGGAGGCAGATGTCCAAAGGCCCGACTATCAGCCGTCGGGCATCAGGACATCAGCCTTGCTTGTTTCGTCCAGGCCTCGATGGGAGGGAGGCCCTCAGTTTGCGCAACTCAAAATTCGGGCGGGTTGATCCCGCTATGCGCGCCCTGCCCGACCATTCAATCGCCGGGTGGCGCCCGTCCCTATAGTCAACACTGAGACGGTAATGAGGCAGCGCCGCCGGCGCTGCCTCGAGATCGGGTCGGCGAGCTTACTTAAGCTCGACCTTGGCGCCGGCCGCTTCCAGCTTCTTCTTGATGTCTTCGGCTTCGGTCTTGTTGGCGCCTTCCTTGACGGCCTTCGGAGCCGCTTCGACCAGTGCCTTGGCTTCGCCGAGGCCCAGACCGGTGATGGCGCGGACTTCCTTGATGACGTTGATCTTGTTCTCGCCGAACGAGGCGAGGATCACGTCGAATTCAGTCTTCTCTTCAGCGGCAGCGGCCGGGGCAGCAGCGCCGGCAGCAGCAGCGACGGCGACCGGAGCGGCAGCCGAAACGCCCCACTTCTCTTCGAGAAGCTTCGAAAGCTCGGAAGCTTCCAGAACGGTGAGGGCAGACAGGTCGTCTACGAGTTTGGCGAGATCAGCCATTTGAGTTCACTCTCTTTGATGTTTCAGTTCGAACCGTGGAGGGCCGGAACGGCCCCACGTGGGTAGTTTGCCTATGCTGCATTGCTCTTCTCGGCGTGTGCCGAGATGACCCGTGCAACCGCACCGCCAGGGGCCTGGAGGACCGACGCGATACGCGTGCCGGGCTGCTTGAGCATCCCTGCGAGCGTGGCGCGAAGCTGGTCCAGCGACGGCATGGTGGCGAGCGCCTTGACGTTTGCGGCGTCGAGCCCGGTCTTCCCCATTGCGCCACCGAGAACCACGAACTTCTGGTTCTTGTCGGCGAAAGCGGCCGCGACTTTCGGCGCGGTCATGGGATCCTTGGCGAAGGCGACGACGGTCGGACCTGTGAACAGGGCCGACATATCGGCGTTGTCGGTTTCCTTCAGAGCAAGCTTGGCGAGGCGGTTCTTGGCGACCTTGATCGTCCCCCCGGCCTGCTTCATCTGCCTGCGCAGATTCTCCAGGTCGGCAACGGTCAAGCCGGCGTTCTGAGCAACCACGATCGACCCGGCCGTCGCGAACGACGCCTGGAGCGAGGTGATGAGCTCAGCCTTTTCCGCTCTTTCCACTGCTAGTCTCCACATTTAGCTCACGAATAGTCGTGAACTTCTGCCAATTGCTGCCCTCCGTCGGGAGTGCAGCGGTTGATGCCTGTCAACCGGCTGACCGTCGGAGGGCGAAATGCCCCTTGGCGGCAACTGGCCTGGTTCGAACCGGAACGAATTCCGGTCTTCACCCCATCTATGCGGGCCCCTTTTCCTTTGATCGCGCGCTAGCGCGTCGCTGGGTTGGGATTAGGCGCCTCGAGGACGCACCCGCAGTCTCGGACAGGACTTTACCGATCCGAAGATCGGCATCCCGGCGGCATTGCTGCCGCCAGGAATTCTCGCGGGACGGTCTTAAGCGTTGACCGATGAGGGATCGACGTGGACGCCGGGGCCCATGGTCGAGGACACGGCGACGCGCTTGACGTAGGTGCCCTTGGCGCCAGCCGGCTTTGCCTTCTGGACGGCATCGGCGAACGCCTTGATGTTCTGCAGCAGGGCTTCGTCCGAGAACGAGGCCTTGCCAACGCCGGCGTGCAGGATGCCTGCCTTCTCGACGCGGAACTCGACGGCACCGCCCTTGGCGGCCTTGACCGCACCGGCGACGTCGGGGGTCACGGTCCCGACCTTCGGGTTTGGCATCAGGTTGCGCGGCCCGAGGATCTTACCGAGACGGCCAACCAGCGGCATCATGTCCGGGGTCGCGATAACGCGATCGAACTCGATCTTGCCCGACTGGACGATCTCGACGAGGTCTTCGGCGCCAACGATGTCGGCGCCAGCCTTGCGGGCCTCATCGGCCTTGGCGTCCTTGGCGAACACGGCGACGCGAACGGTCTTGCCGGTGCCGTTGGGCAGGTTGACCACGCCGCGGACCATCTGGTCGGCGTGGCGCGGGTCGACGCCCAGGTTGAACGCGATCTCGACGGTCTCGTCGAACTTCGCCTTGGCGCGTTCCTTGACCATCTTCACGGCGTCGTTGAGGGCGTAGAGCTTCTTGCGATCGATGCCCACGCGGGCGGCGTCAGTACGCTTACCGAGCTTGGTCATGATCAGCCCTCTACCTGGATGCCCATGGACCGGGCGGAGCCAGCGATCATGGTCGCGGCCTGGTCGACGTCGTAGGCGTTGAGATCAGCCATCTTCTTTTCCGCGATGTCGCGGATCTGCTTCTGGGTGATCGTGCCAGCGGATTCCTTGCCCGGAAGCTTGGAACCGGACTTCAGGTTCACGGCCTTCTTGATCAGGTAGGTGACCGGCGGGAGCTTGGTCTCGAACGTGAAGCTCTTGTCGGCGTAGATGGTGATCACGACCGGGGTCGGGGCACCCTTTTCCTGCTCGGCGGTCTTCGCGTTGAAGGCCTTGCAGAATTCCATGATGTTGAGGCCGCGCTGACCCAGCGCGGGGCCGATCGGGGGCGACGGGGTCGCCGAGCCGGCCGGGACCTGAAGCTTCAGGTACCCAGTGATTTTCTTTGCCATGGTTCAATCTCCATATGTGCCCAGGATCGGGCGGTTGATCCGCGTCACCGGATCTGTGAGACGCCGTGGTCCGGACGTACGAGCGGTTGGCAACCGCCCTGCCCTCCCACGGTTTTCCTGCGACCCTCAGGTCACAGGTAACGGATCAGACCTTCTCGACCTGTCCGTATTCCAGTTCGACGGGCGTCGGACGCCCGAAGATCGAAACTTCCACCTTGAGGCGCGAACGCTCCTCGTCGACTTCCTCGACGACGCCGTTGAAGCTGGCGAAGGGGCCGTCCGAAACGCGCACCTGCTCGCCAACCTCGAAGGAGACCGACGGCTTGGGATGCTCGACGCCTTCCTGCACCTGCTGCAGGATGGCCATGGCTTCCTTCTCCGAGATCGGCATGGGCTTGTCGCCCGAACCGAGGAAGCCGGTGACCTTGGGCGTGTTCTTGATCAGATGGAACGCCTCGTTGGTCATGTCCATCTTCACCAGGACGTAGCCCGGGAAGAACTTCCGCTCGGCGTCGACCTTGCGGCCGCGACGCATCTCGACGACCTTTTCGGTCGGCACGATCACGTCGTCGAACAGGTCTTCAAGCTTCTTCTGCGCGACCTTCTGGCGAATATCTTCCGCCACTTTGCGCTCGAAGTTCGAGTACGCCTGAACGATATACCAGCGCTTGGCCATGCCGCGTCGAAGCTCCTAAAGTTCAGTTTGCCGATCAGCGGATCGACAGCATCAGCTGCACGAGCCAGGAAATGATCTGGTCGGCCGCAAGGAAGAAGAAGCTCGCGACGACGACCATTACCAGCACCATCACGGTCGAAATCAGCGTCTCGTTACGTGTGGGCCAAGTGACCTTGCCGACTTCCTGGCGAACCTCTTGCAAGAATTTCAGGGGGTTCAACGCAGCCATCAGCTCTACTTTCCGTCGGGCCGTCAGGCCAAAAACGAAGAACCGCGCGAGTCACCCCGGGCGGCTTGGGAAGCGGTATCTAATGGCTTGGCACAGCTATTGCAAGCCCCAATGACGTCCTGATGTCGGACCGTGGTTCTCAGCAGGCGCCGCACGCTGTCAGCCATTGGTCAGCTTGCCTTCGCTAGGCATGGAGAACGGACTAGCGGCGTGATTCTGGGGGTATCGGATATGGGGCGCGTGGCTAACACGGCAAGGCACAGGCTCGACCTCTTTTTGCATCTGCTGTTGATCGTCATGGTCGCGACAGCTGCGCTCATCGTCTTTGTCGGCGTGCTGGAGTTCGGCTTCCAGCTGCCGATCGAACTGGGATAGCGGGAGGGTGATGCAATGCACACCGGCTATGACCTGCATCCGGATCCCACTGCCGCGCGGCAACTGGTCGGCCTGCAAGCGGCCGACGTCGAGCGCGAGCTGATCCTCGGTACGCTCCATGCCACCCTGGGCAACCGCACCCACGCGGCCGCCATCCTCGGCATCAGCATCCGCACGCTGCGCAACAAGCTGCATGAATATCTCGACGATGGGATCGACGTGCCGCAGCCGACTGGCGGAGATCACGCCGGAAACTCCGGGGCGGAATAGAGCCGGCGCATCGCCACGCTGTCATAGCGCTCGCCGTTGACCTCGAGCGTCGCCGAGGCCAGCTTGGCGGCGACCAGCGACTCCAGCGCATAGCGCAACGCCAGGGCCGCGGTAGGAAAACGCCGGTAATCGAGTCCGCCCTTGCGGCCCAGGTGCACCGGGAAATAGAGATCGGCCGGCTCCGCATAGTCGAACGGGACAGGCGCGCTGTCGATGTCGCTGATCGCGGGATCACTCATTTCACGACCGTCAGATGCGCGCGCGACCTAGTTGGACGCGATGGCGGCCGGCGGACATGGTGGGTCAAGTTGATTCCGGACGCCGGGAACGCCGGGGACCTGCCGCCGGCCATCGCCTCGCTCAGCACCGGTCCATCGGAATTGTCGGGCAACACGGCCGGCGCGAAGCCCACGACGAAGCGCGGACGACCGGCAAAGCGGATATCAAGCATAGGGTCTGGCTCCGATCGTGCTGGTCAGCCCGATGCTCAAGTGAGGAACGTGCTGAACCGCAGCAGTGGCGCCAGCGCGAACAACGCCCCCAGCGTGACAAGAAAGCTCAGCGCAACCGTCAGCGTCCGAACGCGAGTGCGACGAACCACTCCCGGCGCAGCGGCGGGATGATCGACAGGCATATTGGGGGTCGCTTTCGCTGGTGGCGCGTATGTGCGCCAAGCCACTCTACGCCCTCCATGGGAACTCACCTACGGAATTCGAACGGCCTCGCCCGGCGGGATGTCATTGTTAAATGCGGACTGGTCCGGGGCCGTATACACACCATTCTTCGGAGGAAGCAGCGGGCTGCTGACGCGATTGCGTGTCGCGCCCGCTGTCTTCCGGTCCGGAGCTCAATTGCCCAAAAAGCCAGGCCACGCGAACCCTCTTCGGACGGCGACGTCCAGATGGCGCGCGCTGTGGACAGGCGCGGCTAACTCTTCATCGGACAATGTGGGATTGGGTGGCGCTAAGCGCCTGGGCAGGTGGCAGGGGCAGAAGGACTTGAACCCTCGACCCTCGGTTTTGGAGACCGATGCTCTACCAACTGAGCTATACCCCTAGACCTGCGGCACTCCCTCTACTGAAAAGGTCCGGGCGGCGCAAGTGGCAAGGGGGCAACCTTTGCACCCGATTGCGCCCGATCGATCGGCCGGATTAGGCTGCGTGCCGCGCGGTGCGCCGCGCCAGGAGGTAACCAGGGGATAATCGATGAAGAAGCTCGTACTCGTTGCCGCGCTCGTCGCGTCAGGTTTCGCCGTGCCGGTCTTGCCCACCACCGCTGCGCCGGTGCTCTCGGATCCCGAAATGAACTGCCTGATCTTCCCCGCACTGAAGAAAGAGTGCTGGGAAAAGGGCGCCGAAATGCTGAAGGCCGCTCCGAAGTCGGTTGCCATGGCCACCGAAGACGCCGCGGATACGGTCAAGCTGCCGCTGCTGTGGAAATGCACTGCAGCTCCCAAGGGCTCGGGTCACCTGCTCGACTGCTGATCGGGGTGATCGCCGCACGAATCGAAGGCCCGGCACTGCCGGGCCTTTTTCATTGGCCGTCACGAAAGCGGAGCCGGTCATTAGGGATGGTGAAACGGATAGTCCGTGTCGGTAGCACCGATATCGGCGCGCAGGTATGAGCTGAGCTCGCGGACGTCCGCTACGGGATGGGCGCGGCGCGGGAGGATGACGTGCTTCATCCAGTTGAGAAGGCGGGCGGCGCGGGTCTTGGGAGCTTGGTAGAGCATTTCGATCACCGTCAACTTTGATGTCTGTGAGGGATAGATGCGCTCCCAGCGCTTTGATTTCCAACCAAAGGTCGAGTATCATACATAAGGAGGCCTTATGTCAGATCACCTACCCCCACTTGCTGCGATCCGGGTATTCGAAGCTGCGGCGCGGCACCTGAGCTTCACCCGCGCGGCCCAGGAACTGGGCATGACGCAGGCTGCGGTGAGCTACCAGATCAAGCTTCTGGAGGAACGCGTGGGCTCGCCGCTATTCCTGCGCCGGCCGCGCGAGGTGGCGCTGACTGAGGCCGGCCAGCGGCTTGCGCCAGAGGTGAACCGGGCCTTCGACATCCTGCGCGAGGCGTTTGTCGATCTCGGGCAAAGCGAGCACGGCACGCTGATCGTCAACACCATGCATACCTTCGCCGCGCAGTGGCTGGCACCGCGGCTGGGCATATTCCAGCTGCGCCATCCGGAGATTGCGCTGCGGCTCGAGACCACCGGCCGGCTGGTGGACTTCACCCGGGAGGAAGTGGACGTCGTCGTCCGCGCCGGCAGGGGGGTGTGGCCCGGCCTTACCGCCGTCAAGCTGATCGACGTGCGCTTCACCCCGATGCTGTCGCCGGCGCTGGCTGACTCGGTCGGCGGCATTCGGGAACCGGCGGATATCCTCAAACTGCCGCTGCTCGATGCCGATGATCCCTGGTGGATCCGGTGGCTCGATGCCTACGGCCTGCCCCACGATGTGCTGAGGCAGCAGAACACGCCCTCGATGAACATGCAGACATTCGATGCCATTGCCGCGATGGCAGGCCAGGGCGTCACGTTGCTCACCCCAGACTACTTCCAGCGGGAGCTCGCCGAAGGACGCCTGATCCAGCCCTTCGAGCGCGTCATCGATGAAGGCACCAGCTACTGGCTCGCCTACCCCGAGGCACGCCGGAACGTGCCCAAGATCAAGGCCTTCCGCGACTGGGTCGTCGAGGAAGCGAGAAAGCCGGTGGGTTAGGTGGGAGAGTGGAAGCTGGAGCGGGTGAAGGGAATCGAACCCTCGTCATAAGCTTGGAAGGCTTCTGCTCTACCATTGAGCTACACCCGCGCCGCGGCGCCGACGGCCTTGTAGTGGTTCGGGTACAATTCTGGCAAGAGGTCGTCCGGCCCGTTCCCGGCAAAGTGCATTGCGTGCCGGCGCGTTCGGAGTCAGCGTGGGGTATGCGCGCTGCGATTGCCCTGCTGATCCTGCCGCTGCTGGCGGCCCCCTCCTCGACCTTGGCCGAGGACGCCGGTTTCATGCTGTGCGAGGCGCGGCCGCACATCACCTGCGTGTGGTCGGGCGACAGCTTCTTTCTGCGCGGACAGATGGTCAGGCTCGCCGATATCACCGCGCCGGCGCGCTATGCCTCGGAGTGCCCTGGCGCATCAAACCTGTCCTGGCTCGCAGCCCTCAAACTCCGTGACCTCCTGAACAGGGGCTCGTTCGAGCTGAGCGGCGACGGACAGGTCGATGGGGCGCAGTTACGGCTTGTCACCCGGAACGGGCAGTCGATCGGCGCCGAACTCGTGGCCGCCGGACTCGCGAGGGAAAAGACAGCCAAAGCGCCGAACTGGTGCGGCTAGCGGAGCCTACGGCGCCGCTGCGAGATGCCTGCAAAATACGGCGAGGGGGACCGGAACCTTCGGTGCCGAGCGACGTTCAAGCGAGTCGTCCGGGGGGCTCATGACACATCACGTACTCAATCCAGCGCACAGCGGCCAGGTCGCTGAGGCGCGTCTGGCTGCGATCATCGAGTCTTCGTTCGACGCGGTCATCGCCAAGGACCTCAACAGCATCATCACGGACTGGAACCCTGCCGCCGAGCGACTGTTCGGGTACACGGCGGCGGAGGCCGTCGGCCAGCCCATCACCATGCTGATCCCCGAACATCTGAGGAGCGAGGAGGCCGACATCATCCGGCGCATCCGCGCCAACGAGCGGGTGGAGAGCTACGAGACGATCCGCCAGCGCAAGGACGGAAGCACGATCTACGTCTCGCTGACGGTTTCGCCGATCCGAAACGCCCGTGGCGAGGTGATCGGCGCATCCAAGATTGCCCGCGACATCACCGAGGCCAAGGAGAGCGAACGGCGCATCCGGGTGCTGCTGAGGGAGATCAACCACCGGGTGAAGAACCAGTACGCGGTCATCCTGTCGCTGATCCGGGAGACAGGTCTCAGTTCGGTGTCGATCGACGAATTCCAGGCGAAGATCCGGACCCGCATCGCCAGCCTCGCGGCCTCGCATGATCTGCTCGTTCGATCGGAATGGACCGGATCGACCCTCGCCGAGCTGGTTCGCGAGCAGTTGGCACCGTTCGGACACGAGGAGTTGGTCTCGGTCTCCGGCCCGCTGATCACGGTCGCTCCGAACGCCGTGCAGAACCTCGGAATGGCGTTCCACGAACTGGGCACCAACTCGGCGAAGTATGGCGTCCTTTCCGGCCAGGGCGGCTCGATCGAGATTTCCTGGTCCATCGGCGGGCAACCGACCTCGGAGCTGGAGTTGACCTGGGATGAGAAGTTCGACCGGCCGGTGGTCGACGACGTCCAGCAGGGCAAGGGTTTCGGCACGGTCGTGCTGAAGCGCATCGCGCCGATCGCGCTGAATGGACGCGCGACGATAACCAAGACTCCGTCCCGGATTTCCTGGACCCTGGTGGCGCCGGCGAGCGCGGTGCTGATGCAGGATCAGAACGCGGACGAGTAGCGGGCGGGTCTAGCGCCCCGGCTGCAGGAGACTTGGGAGTTCGGCTCTGGCGCCCTGGGGCGGCTGGTGGAGGGGACTGGATTCGAACCAGTGTACGCTAAGCGAGCAGATTTACAGTCTGCCGGATTTAACCACTCTCCCACCCCTCCATTCAGAGCCGGAGAAACGAACGGCGCCCGTCCCCGGGCGCGTCGTCGGGGCGGTTTATGTCGGGGCGGTGAACGCCTGTCAACACCCAATGCGCCCCTTTGCCGCCCATAGCGCCGCAAGCCTCGCCGCCTTGCCGTTGTGCATCAAAACCGCTAGGGCATCCCCATGAGCCGCAACAAATTCCCGCCTAAGCCGCGCTACGACCCAGATACCGGCCCGGTATACCTTTACGGGCTGCATACGGTGCGGGCGGCTCTCGACAATCCGCTGCGCGAACGGCGCAACCTGCTGGTCACTCCCAATGCGCTGATGCGCCTCAAGGAGACCGGTCCGGTGGAGATGCGATTCACCGAGACGACGCCCAAGGAACTGGACCGGCTGCTGGGTGCGGACGCCGTTCACCAGGGGGTGGCGCTCGAGGTGGAGGCGGTCAGCCGTTTCGGCCTCAACGACGTGCCGAACCCGCGGCTGGTGGTCATCCTCGACCAGTTGACCGACCCGCACAATGTCGGGGCGATCCTGCGTACCGCCTGCGCGTTCGGCGCCGATGCGGTGATCACCACGGCGCGGCACTCGCCGCGCGAGACCGGCGTGATGGCCAAGGCCGCCTCCGGAGCGTTGGACCTGGTGCCGATGATCGAGGTGCGCAACCTCGGCGATGCCATCGAGAAGCTCAAGGAACGCGGCCTGACGGTGATCGGCTTCGATTCGGAGGCCCCTGCCCCGGTTCGCCCGCGCACCGATGATACGCCGATCGCCATCGTGCTTGGCGCCGAAGGCAAAGGGTTGCGGCAGCGCACGCGTGAGCTTTGCGACGAGATGGTCCGGCTTGATATGCCGGGGCCGATCAAATCGCTGAACGTGTCGAACGCCGCAGCCATTGCGCTGTTTGCCGCGACCGCCGGACGCGCTGCGCAATAGAAAGGCCGCGGCATTGCCGCGGCCTCCCCAATCTACCCTTCAGATCAGGGCGTCGTGCAGCGGACCAGCGAGGCGCCGTTGACGCTCAGCACGTCCGGCCCGGCCTGGACAATCTCCACGGTCTTGTCGCCCGACTTGAGACTGGCCTTGCCATCGACGGCCGGCACCGCATCGACCAGCAGGATATCGCTGCCCTGCCGGACGCTGATCTTGGTGATCACCACATAGCCGGTGCCGCCGGCCTGATCGACCGTGCCGCAGGCGGCAAAGTCCGGCGCCCAGACGCCGAGATAGCCGATCTGGTCACGCTTGGCGTTGGCAGCGAGCCGGGTGTCGGGCTTGAGGCCCGAGGCGGGCAGCACGCCCATCGCAGGCGTGGTCACCACCGGCTCTTCTGCCGCAGCAACTGCGGCTGCAGCGTCGGTAGCGCCCTTTGCCTCAGCCGACGGAGCAGCCCCGGCTGCCGGTGCCGTTTCGGCGGCGGCCACAGCAGCAGCGGCGTCGGCCGCACCCCGAGCCGCGGCGCCGGTCTCGGCAGTTGCCGAAGCGGCGGCCGCCTGCTTGTCGGCCTCAGCCTTGGCGGCAGCGGCCGCATCAGCAGCCTTCTTTTCTTCTGCGGCCTTTGCCGCGGCAGCCGCAGCGTCGGCGGCCTTCTTCTCTTCTGCGGCCTTGGCGGCAGCTGCAGCCTCGGCAGCCTTCTTCTCTTCCGCCGCCTTGGCAGCGGCTGCAGCGTCAGCGGCTTTCTTCTCTTCAGCGGCTTTAGCGGCAGCTGCAGCCTCGGCCGCCTTCTTCTCTTCCGCCGCCTTGGCAGCGGCGGCGTCGGCTGCCTTCTTTTCTTCGGCAGCCTTCGCGGCTGCCGCCGCGGCATCCGCTGCCTTTTTCTCTTCCGCAGCCTTGGCGGCAGCAGCGGCCTCAGCGGCCTTCTTCTCCTCAGCAGCCTTTGCAGCAGCTGCTTCGGCCGCCTTCTTTTCCTCGGCTGCCTTGGCCTCGGCTGCCGCCTTGTCGGCCGCTGCTTTGTCGGCTGCTACCTTGTCTGCCGCAGCCTTGTCCGCGGCGGCCTTATCGGCAGCGGCCTTATCTGCGGCTGCTTTCTCTTCCGCTGCCTTCTGCTCGGCGGCGGCCTTGTCCGCATCTGCGGTGGCGGCCGGGGTCTCAGCTGCCGGCGGTGGAGGCGGCGGGCTGTTGTTGTCGCAGGCGGCGACCAGCAGCCCAAGCGACAGGGCTATAGGCAGGGCCAGAAGGTGCATTCGCTTCATAGTCTTTTCCTCTCCGAAACCGGCATCCGACGTACAGGATGATCGCCCGCCGCATGGCCATAATCTATCGGGAACGGCGCCATGCCGCGACCGTTCCTCATCCGCTGGCGATCGCCACGACGACGTTGACCGTCGCCGCAACGATGACCGTATTGAAAAAGAAGGCGAAGACGCCATGCATGGTCACCAGCCGGCGCATGGCCGCTGACGTCACCGCCACATCGGCGACCTGCGCGGTCATCCCCAGCACATAGGCGAAATAGAGAAAGGCACCGCCATCCGGTGCTACGCCGCCCGGAAAGTCGAGGCCGGCGACGATCCCACTCTTGGGGCCGGGCGCATCGACATAGTACTCGTGCGCGTAGTGGAGGGCGGCCATGGTGTGCACGGTGAACCAGCCGAGCACCACCGATGCGACGCTCACCGCGATCTCGAGCATGTCGGTGCCTTCGCCGTCGTTCAGCGCAAGGAACAGGAAGACGACCGCGACCACCACGACGAGGATGGTGACGAGGAAAATGGCGGCAACCGGGGAATCGGCGTCATCCGGGCGCTGCTGCAGGAACTCCGCCGTGAGGCTGGGAAATTCCACAGCGACGAGCGCCAGATAGATGATGAACATCGCATTGGCGCCGACCGCCACCGCATATCTCGGCGACAGGAAGAGGCACACCACGAACGCCAGGGCACCCATGGCGACGCCCCAGTAGAAGGGCGCGTGTCGCGGCAGGATACGAGCCGCTACCGGTGTCTTTCGTCTGCCTGCCAAAGCCGCCCTCTCCGCCGGTGAATCAGCGACCAGCCGGATATTCGCACAGCGAGGATGCCACATCTAAGACAAGTCGTCGCCGCTCGCGAGGCCGTGTGTGCCACGCGAGTGTCGAGGGCATTGCCCAGCGGTTGGGAGGCGCCGGCGGGGGCGTCGCCACACCGCGGCGCCCGCTGGCTTGCTGTCGTGAAAGGCCCAAGGAGGTCGCCCTGACGGCTCAGCTGATGTTGATGTGTCGGGTAACCTGGCCGTTGCTCTCCCAATAAGTGCGCTTGTTGGCGATGATGGGATCGTCCATGGCGGGCTGGATCGCCCCGGACATGTCGATCGCGCGCGAGGTGACGGTATGCTCTCCCGCCGCCGGACTCGGCCAGTCGAGGGACCATATCTTCCACGCGCGCTCGGCCTCCTCGGTATGGTCGATGGTTGCCGGCATCCACTCCCCGTCATCGACCTTCACCTCGACCCGGTCTACCGGGGCCCCCCAGGCTACACCGATGATGCGGTAGTCCGTGCCGAGCTTCGTGACGCGTGCAGGCGCCGATTTGAGGCGCGAGCGACCGACGGAGGTCTCTGCCCAGACCGTCTCGCCGTTATGATCTTCTTGCCGGAGGGTGACGTAGTCGCGTCCCATCAGCAGGCTCTCGAAGCGGCGGTCGCGTACTTCGATCCGCTTCAGCCACTTGGCGTTGGCAATGCCGTACCAGCCCGGCGCGATCAACCTTAGCGGGAAGCCGTTCGGCTCCGGCAATGGCGCGCCATTCATCTCGTAGCAGAGGATGTTCTCAGGACTCATGGCGTCTTCGACCGACATGCTGCGGGCGAAGTTCTGCTTGATCTTCTGGTCGCGAACTTCGATCTCGCCGGCATCGGTGCCCCAGAAGACAACCTCTATGCCGCCCTTACTGATGCCCGCCTCTTCGAGAATTGGCGCAAGGGGCGTCCCGGCCCACTTGGCATTGCCAATGCCGCCGGTGAAGAACGGGAACCCGTGATTTCCAGAACATTCGATCGTAAAGACGACCTCCTGCCGCGGACGGGCTTTCAGGTCGTCGAGCGTCAGCGTCATGGGTTTTTCGACGAGGCCGTCAACCTCGAGCTTCCAGGCACTCGCATCAATCGTCGGCCTGTCGAAATGTGAGATCGAGAAGAACTTCTCGTTGGGGATGATCCAGGAATCGAGCTCCTCCCAAACGAGCTGGGTCTGGATCCCCACGGGATCCGGATTCTCCGTCGGCTGGTCGAGCCACGGAATAACCGTTTCGCCGGAGCGGGTGGGATAAGCATATGCCGGGTGCGTTCGCAGTACCGCCATCGCGGTGAAGGCCGCGCTGCTTAAGATGAACTCTCTGCGTGCAAGGTATTGCATGATCACGACTTTCGCTTGATTGCGCGAATATCAGTGCCACAACTAGAACGTCACCGTAGTGCCGGCGGAGCGGCCCGGTCAATTGTTGCGCGGAAGCACCACCTGGGTGGTGGCCGTGATGTCGACGGAATGAAGCGTTAGGCTTGCGGCCGCAAGCGGCTCCCCCGAAACCGGGCAAATCTCAACGGAATCAGGGTTGTGGTGCCGGCAGCAAGAATCGAACTCGCGACCCACTGATTACAAATCAGTTGCTCTACCAACTGAGCTATGCCGGCCCGGCGCGGTCGATAGCACCGAGGGCGCGCTGGCGCAAGGAGATGGTCGGCGATCAGGCGGGCAGTCCGTCCGGCCACATGGCGCCGTATCTGAAATCCAGCTCGTCCGGCCAGCGGACGAAGCCGGAGTTCGGATAGAATGTCACTTCTCCAAAGCGCGGGCGATCGTCGATCTCGTAGAAATCGACCCGGGCGAAGGGGAAGCCGGCTGCCAGCAACTCGGCGGCGCGGATCATCTCGGAATAGCTCTTGGGCATCGGCGGGATATCGTCGCCATAGTACGGCTCCGCATCACTCACCGCGAACGGCAGGCGCTGCCA
Organism: Devosia sp. P2_G7; assembly: GCF_056403495.1. NCBI lineage: Bacteria > Pseudomonadati > Pseudomonadota > Alphaproteobacteria > Hyphomicrobiales > Devosiaceae > Devosia > Devosia sp. P2_G7. The sequence goes on along the minus strand of NZ_JBFUFI010000003.1, from coordinate 189,322 downwards.
CTCGCGGCTGTAGGTGGCGCGCTTGAGACCGGCAAAGCGCTCCCAGTTCACCGAGACGAAGTCGGACCGGCCGCCGAACACGTGCAGCCGATAGTCGGCCGGTGGCTCGCCGTGGCCGATGTACGGTTCGACGAGTATCTGGGGCGGAATCGCGCTGTAGACCCATTCGCCCATCGAGCGTCCGAACGGTCGGCGCATCCAGCTCTGGACGTGGCGCTCGACATCGTCCCAGTCGGGCTGGTCGGGGCCGGTAACGAAGTAGTTCCCGCCGCTCCAGTTGTTGGCCTTGATGACATAGGGCATCGGCCAGTTCCGTTCGCCGCGCGGCGGCAAGGCCGAGCCGGCGTAGAGCGTCGGCGTTACCCACTCGGGCCCCAGCAGTTCCGCGACGGCGTGCTTGGCGAGGACCTTGTCGGCCAGCACGACCATGCGCGGCGTGCGCCAGCGCAGCTTGGCGATCTGCACTTTCTCGGTGAACCGGGTGGGCCGTAGCAGGTTGGGGTAACGGCCAACGCGGCGACGGTACGCACGCATGACGCGCAGATGGTCGATCAAGCCCTGCATTCGGTTCTCCGCTGCCCCCCGGCGGCTGCCGCGGGCCATCAAGCCGAGAACGCCACGCGGGTCAAGCGGCGCTACCTCTCGCTGCGCTTCTTCCACTTCTTCAGCACCATGTCGCGCTTCAGGCGCGACAGGCGGTCGAGGAAGAAGATGCCGTTGAGCTGGTCGATCTCGTGCTGGGCGATGCGGGCCGGCAGCCCCTCGAAGCGGCGCTGCTGGCGGGTGCCGGTTTCGTCGTCCCAGGCGATTTCGGCCGTGTAGGAGCGGACGATCTCAACCTCGACGCCGGGCATCGAGACCGAGCCCTCGGGTCCCGCGACATTGGCGCCGGCGGTGGAGATGACCTCGGGATTGTAGAGGACGAGGTAGTCGCGTTTGTCGGGATCGGGGTCGGCGCTGATCACCACGACCGGCGCGACGGCGCCGATGTGGACCGCGGCAAGGCCGTAGGCATTGGCGGCCCTGGTGGCCTCGAGCAGCCGCGTGCCGATCGACTTGAGGCCATCGTCCACCGGCCGCGGCTCGGCCTTGCGGGTGAGCCGCGGATCGGGCCAGACGACGAGCATCGGCTAGAACAGCCCGCCGCGACCCAGCGTCATATCGGTGGCAGACGGGTCCTGCCCGGCCTGGATAGCCTGGAAGGCGTTGGAGTCGACGCCGATCACCGAGGTCACGAGATTCGGCCCCGTACCGGGCTTGAATGCCTCGTAGATCGCCTGGTCGCCACCATTGGCCTTCACGCCGGTGCTGGGATCGATCCAGACCTGCGCCATGCCGCCCGGCATGTTGAACGGCGTCGGCGGCTTGCCCTTCAGGGCCTTGGCCATGAACTGGGTGAAGATCGGCACGGCCATTTCACCGCCGGTCGACTGCTTGCCCATGTTGCGCGGCGTGTCGAAGCCGACATAGACACCCACCGCCAGTTCGGGGGTGAAGCCGATGAACCAGGCGTCCTTGTAGTCGTTGGAGGTGCCGGTCTTGCCGGCGACGGGGCGGCCGAGGCTCTTGGCGCCGGTGCCGGTGCCGCGCTGCACGACGCCTTCCATCATCGACGTGATCTGGTAGGCGGTCATCGGATCGAGCACCTGCTCGCGATTGTCGATGATCAGCGGCTCGCCCTGCTTGTTCCAGGCGTCTGCCACGCAGCCGTCGCAGATGCGCTCGTCGTGCTTGTAGATGGTCTTGCCGTAGCGGTCCTGGATGCGGTCGATCAGCGTCGGCACGATCTTCCTGCCGCCATTGGCGATGGTGGCATAGGCCGACGTCATGCGCATGTCGGTGGTTTCGCCGGCCCCGAGTGCCATGGCCAGCACCGGGTTCAGCGTGTCGTAGATGCCGAACATCTTGGCGTAGTCAGAGATCAGCGGCATGCCGAGATCCTTGGCCAGCCGCACGGTCATGACGTTCCGGCTGCGCTCGATGCCGCGGCGCAGCGTCTGCGGGCCGTAGAATTCCTGCGCGTAGTTCTCGGGCCGCCAGACCGATCCGTCGCCGTTGACGATCTCGATCGGCGCGTCGAGCACTACCGAGGCGGGCGTGTAGCCATTGTCGAGGGCGGCCGAATAGACGATCGGCTTGAACGACGAGCCGGGCTGGCGCATCGCCTGGGTGGCGCGGTTGAACTCGGATTCAGCGTAGGAGAAGCCGCCGACCATGGCCAGGACACGGCCGGTACGCGGGTCCATGGCAACGAGCGCACCCTCGAGCTCGGGCACCTGCTCGAGCTTGTAGGCACCCTCCTTGTCGGCGACCTTGGAGACATAGATCACGTCGCCGGGCTTCAACAGGCTGCCGAGCTTCTTGCTGACCCATTTGATGTCCGGGCCGGCCAGCGTGCCGGTGACCCGCTCCTCCGAGACCTTGCCCTCGACGTCGGTCGCCGGGCGAATGCCGATACGGCCCTCGTTGTCGCCCATCTCCAGCACGACGGCGAGGGTCCACTCGGGGACGTCGCTCAGCGGCTTGATGGCATTGACCGCGGCACCCCAGTCCGACGAGATGTCGACACTGGCGATGGGACCACGGAAGCCCTCGCCGTGATCGTAGTTGATCAGGCCGTCCATCAGTGCGCGACGGGCATATTCCTGCAGGTGCGGGTCGAGCGTGGTGCGGACGCTGAGGCCGCCGCCATAGAGCTCGGCTTCACCGTAGAGCTTGCCGAGCTGGCGGCGCACTTCCTCAGTGAAGTACTCGGCTGAGAACAGCTGGCTGCCGGAGCTGCGCGGCTTGACGTTGAGCGGCTCTTCCTTGGCCTTGGCTGCCTCTTCCGCTGTCACGTAGCCATTCTCGACCATGCGGTCGATCACCCAGTTGCGGCGCTCGATGGCCTGCTTGGGGCGGCGAAACGGATGGTAGTTGTTCGGGCCCTTGGGGAGCGCCGCGAGATAGGCGGCCTCGCTGAGCGTCAGCTCGTAGAGCGCCTTGTCGAAATAGTTGAGCGCGGCCGCGGCGACCCCGTAGGAGTTGAGGCCGAGGAATATCTCGTTGACGTAGAGCTCGAGGATCTTGTTCTTCGAGAACGTCGACTCGATGCGCAACGCCAGGATGGCTTCCTGGATCTTGCGATCCCAGGTCTGCTCGGAAGTGAGCAGGAAGTTCTTCGCCACCTGCTGGGTGATGGTCGAGCCGCCGCCCTGGATCGAGTCATTGCCGTCGATGCGGGCCATGACGTTGTCGCGCAACGCGCGGATGACGCCGTCAACGGCGATGCCGGAGTGGGTATAGAAGTCCTTGTCTTCGGCTGAAATGAAGGCGTTGATGATCAGCGGCGGGATGGTTTCGATCGGCTGGAACAGCCGGCGTTCGCGCGCATATTCGGCCAGCAGCGTGCCATCGGCGGCGTGAACGCGCGTCGTCACCGGCGGCTGATAGTCCTTCAGCACCGTATAGTCGGGCAGCGTCGAATTCAGCTGGTTGAGATAGACGGCGGCAACCGCAACCGCGCCCAGGGCGCAAAACACGCCGAAACCGAACAGCCAGCCGAAAAGTCTGAGCATCAGATCGAAAACCCTGGAGCAGGCGCCGGCGGGAGTGAGGCGGGCGCGAAAAGAAGCGGAATCATACCAGACAAGGGCGGAAATGTGGACAAGCCTGCCCTTTCAATACCTTGCGAGGTCGAGCGTGGTAGAAACGTCACTGTGTCGCCGCCACGGTCTTCTGCGTGCTGTCGAAGTAATCGGCGATGCCGCGGGCCAGCGCGTCGACCACGCGGTCGCGCCAGTCCGACTGCTGCAGGTTGGCGATATCGGAGGCGTTGGACAGGAAACCGAGTTCCACCAGCACGGAAGGCACGTCCGGGGCCTGCAGCACGAAGAAGTCGGCCTGCCGCACCGGGAAACGCCGCAGCGCCACGCTCGGCTCCAGCTGGTGGACGATGGCTTCGGCGGCAAGGTAGCTCGACTTGCGCATCTCGCGCCGCATCAGGTCGACGAGGATATCCATGACGGCCGGCGTGGACTGCGGCACGGCAAAGCCGGCGACGATGTCGTAGCGGTTCTCACCGTCGGCCAGCACCTTGTCGAGCACGTCGGTGGCGTTCTCGTCGCGGGTATAGACGCTGGCGCCGCGAATGTCGGGCTGCTGGAAGCTGTCGGCGTGCAGCGAGATAAACAGATCAGCCTTGTTCTGACGGGCGAGATCGACTCGCTCGTTGAGCGACAGGTAGGTGTCGTCCTCGCGCGTCAGCGCCACATCGAAGCGGCCGGAATCGATCAGCACCTTCTGCAACTGCAGCGCGAAGGCGAGCGTGATGTCCTTCTCGTGCGTGCCGCTGGGCGCGCTGGCGCCGTTGTCGATGCCGCCATGGCCGGGGTCGAGCACGACGAGCGGCCGCGTGGCGGTGACCGGGGCATGCGTGCCGGGATCGGTCGATGCGGTGACGGGCGCAGTGCCCTGGTTGGCGATCGAGGCGGCGAGGTCGGCCGCCACCTTGGTGCTGAACTCTTCGGGCGTCGCCGGGATGAGGTCGACGACAAGGCGGGCCGGCTGATCGGCGACCGCATCGAGGACATAGGCCTGCTGCACCTGCGCCGGCGCAGCCAGCGTCAGCATGGTGCGGGCCCTGCCCTTTTCGGCCATCTCGACGGTATAGGAGGTGACGATGCCCTTCCCTGCGACGTCCGCCGGCGCGAGGATCTTCAGCTCGAACGCCTTGACGTCGATGGCGATGCGGTTGGGCGCATCGAGCGAGACGATGGCGAACTCGGTCGGGCCGGAAAGGTCGATGATGAGGCGTGCCCGCTGCGGCGTCGCGGTGACGCGCGCGTCGATGACGTCCGGGTAGTCCTCAATCGATTCGAGCTGGGCGAAGGCCGGATGAGCGACGAACAGACTGGCCACGAGGACCAGAACAATAGCCACAAACCCAGCAAATCCGCCGGTATGACCGCCAGAGCCGGCAGATTTCAACAAGGCAGCGTCGCTCCCTAAAACTTCGCGCATACACGCCAGAGCACTCGGGCGATTCTGCGGCGTTACGGGCCACACGTCGACAATGCAATAATGTGATCGACTTGGAACGGCCCTGTACCCGTGGGTTTTGAGTTTCCTGTTGCCAATTTGCGGCAACAACCCTAAAGCCATCTTGAGGCGGCCTGCTGCCGCCACCACATGCCAGAGCGGCGCAATCGGCGCCCGTGGCCCGGCTGGTCGGCAGCGGCGGATCGGAAATCACCAGAGGTGAACCGGTCTGAAGTGCGGCACATTTGGCGCCTCGTGATAGAATCTCGATCCCCCGGGATCGAAGGACAGGCGGTTGGATACTCTCGCTGGCCTGTTCTCAAGGAAGAGGTCTGATGGCCATCGGGCAGACAAAGAGTGACGCGATCCCGAACAGCGGTTGCGCTTTTGTCGTCGAAGTCCCGGCTGCCTTCGCTCTCCAGTCTCGTGGCGGCGCGCGCGCCGTCGCTTTTACCGGCGCTCAACGCGCTTCCCTTCTAGAACCAATCGCCTCGCATGGCGCCACGCCAGGAGGACCGGCTCGCCGGTCTATCGGTGTCGGCGCGCGACGGCGCGGAGAATTAGTCTATGGCTACAAAGCGCATGCTGGTGGATGCCATCCACCCGGAAGAAACACGGATCGTCGTCACTAACGGCAACCGGCTCGAGGAATTCGACTTCGAATCCGCCACCCGGCGGCAGCTCAGGGGTAACATCTACCTCGCCAAGGTGACGCGCGTGGAGCCGTCGCTCCAGGCGGCATTCATCGAGTATGGTGGCAACCGCCACGGCTTCCTCGCCTTCTCGGAAATCCACCCCGACTACTACCAGATCCCGGTCGCCGACCGCGAAGCGCTGCTGCGCGACGAGGAGCACGACGAGGAAGAGCACGAGCGTGAACACGCCGCGGCTCACGCCCTCGCGCCGACCGAGGCGGCCGCCGATGCCGACCCGCAGTCGACCGAGCCCGACGAGGACGAAGAGCACAGCCATATCGAGCAGGCGCCGACCAGCAACGAGCCGGTCGAGAGCGTCGGTGGCTCGGATGCGCTCGACGATGTACAGGAGCGCCGCCGCCCGTCGCAGCGCCGCCACCAGTACAAGATCCAGGAAGTGATCAAGCGCCGCCAGGTGATGCTGGTGCAGGTCGTGAAGGAGGAGCGCGGCAACAAGGGCGCGGCTCTCACCACCTACCTGTCGCTCGCCGGCCGCTACTCCGTGCTGATGCCCAATACCGCCCGTGGCGGCGGCATCTCGCGCAAGATCACCAACGCCGCAGACCGTAAGCGTCTCAAGGACATCGTCGGGGATCTTGAAGTGCCGCAGGGCCAGGGGATCATCCTAAGGACCGCCGGCGCCAGCCGTACCAAGGCCGAGGTGAAGCGCGACTTCGAGTACCTGCAGCGCCTGTGGGAGAACGTCCGCTCGCTGACTCTCAAGTCGCAGGCGCCGTGCCTCGTCTACGAGGAAGGCTCCCTCATCAAGCGGACCATCCGCGACCTCTACAACAAGGACATCGACGAGCTGTTCGTGACGGGCGACGACGCCTACCGCGAAGCCAAAGACTTCATGCGCATGATCATGCCGAGCCACGCCAAGAACGTGCAGCTCTACAAGGAAGATGCGCCGCTGTTCAGTAAGTTCAACGTCGAGGGCCAGCTCGACCAGATGTTCTCGCCGCAGGTCACCCTGCCGTCGGGCGGCTATCTGGTGATCAACCCGACCGAGGCGCTGGTCTCGATCGACGTGAACTCCGGCCGCGCCACCAAGGAACACAATATCGAGGATACGGCGCTCCAGACGAACCTCGAAGCCGCTGAAGAAGTGGCGCGCCAGCTCAGGTTGCGCGATCTCGCCGGCCTGATCGTCATCGACTTCATCGACATGGTCGAAAACCGCTCCAACCGGGCGGTGGAGCGCAAGCTCAAGGAAGCGCTGAAGAACGATCGAGCCCGCATCCAGGTCGGCCGCATCAGCCATTTCGGCCTGCTCGAAATGAGCCGCCAGCGCATCCGCTTCGGCGTCGTCGAAAGCTCGACCCACAAGTGCCCGACCTGCCAGGGCACCGGCCTCGTCCGGTCGGTCGAGAGCCTGGCGCTGATGGTCATGCGCAATGTCGAAGACCACGTGATGAAGAAGCCCGGCCAGTCGATCAACCTTCGGGTTCCGACCGATGTGGCACTCTACATCCTCAATTCGAAGCGCGGCACGCTCAACATGCTCGAGGCCAAGTACGGGCTCTCGATCACCATCGTCGCCGACGATCATGTCGGCCCGTCGCACTTCGCCATCGAGCGGGGCGAGGCGCGCCTGACGGATCGCACCGAGACCGCCGGCACGCATGTGCGCGTCGACACCACCACGATCATCGACGCGGAAGCCGAAGCGGCCGATGCGCTGGTCGAGGATGACGAAGAAGAGGAAGAAGCCGCAACCGGTGGCGGCGAGCGCCAGGCGCGCTCGGACGAAGCCGGTGGCGAGCGCACCGGCCGTCGTCGTCGTCGCCGCCGTCGCGGTGGCGAACGCGATGATCGCCCCGCTCAGGGCCAGCCGCAGCAGCAGCGCCAGCCGGTCGAAGCCGCGTCGGATGACGAGGGCGAGGATGGCGAGGGCGATGAGGCGCCGCGTCAGGCCGGTGAAGGCGCCGTCGGTGAGGATGGCGAGCCGCGCCGCCGCCGTCGTCGGGGCCGCCGCGGCGGCCGCCGCAATCGTCGTGACGGCGAGGGCGTCGAGCAGCGCGATGGCGCAGTTGCCGAGCCGGCAGCCGAACAGGCTGTCGCCGCCGTCGATGCGCCGGCCGTAGATGTCGTGGCGGAAGCCCCGGCCCCCGTGGTTGCCGAGGAAGCGCCGGCCGAGAAGCCGAAGCGCGGTCGCCGCAAGAAGGCGGAGCCCGTCGCCGAGGAAGCCGCTCCGGTGGTCGCCGAAGCCGCACCGGCTCCCGAGCCGGAAGTCGTGGCCGAGGAAGCTCCGAAGGCAAAGAAGCCGCGGGCACGCAAGCCGAAGGCTGCTCCGGCGAGCGAGGCAGCAGCCGACGCCGCGCCCGCGGAGACCGTTGCCGAAGTTGCCGTCGCTCCCGCGCCGCAACCCGAGCCCGAGGCAGCCGCTGCCCCCGCACCGCGTCGCCGCGCCAAGAAGGAAATTCCGGAAGGTGAGATCGTCGTGAGTTCGGCGGCCGCCACCGAAGAGAAGCCGGCGGAAGATGCCAAGCCGAAGAAGGCCGGCTGGTGGCAGCGCCGCCTGGGTCTTGGCGGCTAAGCGCCCAACCAGTGATTGAATCGAAAAGGGCGGGATCATTTCCCGCCCTTTTCATTTCAGTGAGTGCCGTCAGGCGGCTCTCGGGGCCGGCAAAGCCTCCCGTCGCTCGCCGCGCAGCACGACGATGCCGAGTATCAGCGTCCAGACTGCCCACAGCGTGTAGCTGATCGCATTGATGGCGCCGGCCATCGGCACGCCGAAGGGCTCGGCCATGCCTGCCACCACGCCGAGCGAAATCAGCACGCCGGCCGCAGCGATGTAGCGGTGCTGGCGGACAATCAGTGCCGCCGCCAGCACGGTCCAAGCGGCGGTGAACAGGTAGCCAAAATGCTCGCCGACGCCCATGCCGAGGTAGCGGTTGGCGGCGTCGAACAAGGCGGTAGCCATTTGCTGCTGCACCTCAGTTGCACCAGGCGCCACATAGCTAGCGGCGAGACCGGGCACGAGGAGCACCCAGCGGAGCAGGCCCAGGGCCTGGACGAGGCCGGCGAGCACCCCTGCCCCGATCGACAACGCAGCGAGGTACCGGTCGCGCTCCCACAGGTGCAGGCCCAGCCCGACGGCCGCCGGGATCATCGCCAGAGCCGCCGCCATCATGGCGTACCAGTAAAGGTGGAGATCGGCGCCGGCCGCCGCGAAGTGGGTCAGCACCTCGCCGGCCGGGTGCCGGAGGATGTCGGGGTACTCGAAGGTCATCTGCAGGCCGGTGAAACCGGCGGTGAAGACGAGCGGGACGGCGACCAGAAGGATGCCGGTCGTGCGGACTTCGGTGGTCATGTCGATACTCCCTGAAGGTATGGGGAAATGATGCGCCGGAACAGCCGGACGCCCTGTGCGGTATCGGATTGGGCAAACGGGGTGCCGCCGGTGTCTCGGAACACCAGCCAGAAATCGCCCACCAGCCAGAGCAGCTGGGCGATGTCGTCGAGCGTCCGGTCGTCGCCGAGCGAGGCCAGTACTCCGACGCCCTCGAACAGCCGGAGAAGGGCGATCGTATTGGCGAAACCGGTATCCCGGTTGGCTCGGTAGGCGGCGGCGAGTTCCGGATCTGCATTCAACAGCAGCGTCAGATCGCGAAAGAAGAAGCGGTAGCGCGCCTGGATGGCGAAGTTGCCCGCGACCATCCGCTCCATCATGGCGATGTCGGGCGTCATGCCCGGCGGGACGGCGTAGTTCTCGGCCCAGGCGGCCGAGATCCGGCCGAACAGCCCGCGCACGATCTCGGCCTTGTTGCGATAGTGGTAGTAGAGATTGCCGGGGCTCATCGCGAGGGCCTCGGCAATGTGGTTGGTGGTGACGGGCGCCGTCCCCTGCTCATTGAACAGGGCCAGCGCGGCGTCGAGAATGCGGGTCTTGGTATCGGTCACGTCGGAAACTCTGCTAGAGTATTTGCTCTAACATCGGCATTAGAGCTTTTACTCTAGCCCGTCAACCCCTCTCGCAGCCCTGCGGAATCCGCTACCGTGCCGCTATGTCCCGCGCCGAACGACTCCTTGACTTGATCCAGTTGCTCCGCCGCCATCGCGCGCCGGTGACGGGCCCTGCCCTCGCCGACGAACTCGGCATCTCGATCCGCACGCTCTATCGCGATATCGCGACGCTGCAGGCGCAGGGCGCCGACATCCAGGGCGAGCCGGGCCTCGGCTATGTGCTCCGCCCCGGCTTCACCCTGCCGCCGCTGATGTTCTCGGCCGACGAGATCGAGGCGCTGGTGCTCGGCTCGCGCTGGGTCGCCCGCCGTGCCGAGGACCCGCGGCTCGGCGATGCGGCGGCCAATGCGCTGAGCAAGATCACGGCCGTGCTGCCGGCGGAGCTGCGCGACAGCGTGGACGGCTCCAACCTTCTGATCGGCGGTGGCGAGGTTATTCCTGCGGTAGTCGATCTCTCAGCCATTAGGCTCGCCATCCGCGATGAGCGGAAGCTCGCGATCGCCTACCGCAACGGTGACGGCACCGCGACTGAGCGCATCATCTGGCCCTTTGCCATCGGCTTCTTCGATCGAGTGCGTGTGGTGATCGGCTGGTGCGAGCTAAGAGTGGACTACCGCAACTTCCGGCTCGATCGCATCGCGCAAATGGAGGTGCTGCCTGAGCGCTATCCGCGCCGCCGTGCCGTCATGCTGAAGGAGTGGCGCGAGCGCGAGGGCATCCCGGTCCGCTGACCACTGCCGGAAACTGTCAGTGCCCACGGCTATCCCGTCTCCACCAACAACGGAGACGACAAATGCGCACCCTCAACTACCTGCTCCTCGCCGTCCGCGACCCGCTGAAGAGCGCCGAGCTCTACACCCAGCTGCTCGGACGCGAGCCGGTCGAGAAGGCTTCAACCTTCGTGCTCTACGTGCTGCCGACTGGCCTCAAGATCGGGCTGTGGCTGGCAGACGAGATGGAGCCCAAGCCCAACGCTGCCGGCGGGGTCGAGATTTCCTTCAGCGAGGACAGCAAGGACGCGGTCCGTGCCACCTACGCGGAATGGACCAAGCTCGGCGTAAAGGTGGTGCAGGAGCCGACCGAAATGGATTTCGGCTTTACCTTTGTGGTCGAGGACCCCGATGGCCACCGGCTGCGGCCGTTCGTGATCGCTGATCAGCCGCGCTAGCCGCGGACTTCAGGCGGCAGATGCCTGTAGACGACGTCCTCGGGGTCCTGGCGCGGCGCAAGATCGTCCCGCACCGCCCCGAGGCGCTCGGCCACCGCGATGGAGCGGCTGTTGGCCGGGTCAAAGTAGCTGACGAAGGTCGGCAGCCCAAGCTCGGCAAAGGCCCAGTCGCGCAGCGACGTTGCGGCCTCTGTCACATAGCCCTGCCCCTCAAAACCCTCGTAAAGGAGCCAGCCCAGTTCCTTCTCCGGGAACAGCGGCCCGTGATTGATCCCGACCTGCCCGACGCAGTGGCCGGTTGCCGTGACGTCGATCATCAGCGCGCCGTGCCCGAACAGCGACCAGCAGGCGATGTCATGGCAGAACAGCCCCCACGCTCGCGCCTCGTCGAACGGCCCGCCCATGCCCGTCGACCGCGACGATGCCATCAAGTCGCGATAGGCATCGAAATCGGCAAGCACCGGCGCCCGCAGCACCAGCCGGGACGTTCGCAGCGTCGGGATCGTGCCGCTGAGCATCACTTCCCCCTCAGGAAATCCCCGATCCGGTTCAGCCCCTCGTCGATAGTTGCCCGCGTCCCGGCATATGAGAACCGCACGAAGCGATTGCCGTTGAGGCGGTCGAAGTCGATGCCGGGCGTGGCGGCTACCGCGACCTCGTCGAGCATCTGCATGCAGAAGCTCAGCGAGTCGTTGGTGAAGCGCGAGAAGTCGACATAGGCGTAGAACGCGCCGTCGCCCTCGTTGGCCGAGGCGAGACCGAACTGGGCAAGCCCTTCGGCCAGCACGTGCCGGTTCACCGCATATTGCGCCTTCTGTTCCTCGGAATAGTCCCGCTCCCCCAGCGCCACGCGGCCGGCGATCTGGCTGAGCGTCGGGGCGGCGATGAACAGGTTTTGCTGCAGGATGTTGGTGCGCCGGGTCAGTTCCCCGGGCAGAACCATCCAGCCGATGCGCCAGCCCGTCATGCAGTAGTATTTCGAGAAGCTGTTTATGATGATGGCGTCAGTGGTGAACTCGAGCGCCGAGACAGACGGCGCCCGGTAGTCGAGCCCATGATAGATCTCGTCGGAGATGAAGCGCACGCCCAGTTTGGCGCAGACCTCGACGATCTCCTTGAGTGCCTCGCGCGTCACCGCCGCTCCGGTCGGGTTAGCCGGCGAGGCGAACAGCAGGCCGTCGAACTTCTCCCGGGCATAGGCGGCTTCGACATCGGCTGCCGTCAGCCGCCAACCGGCCGCGGCGGAAACGGGGATCTCCACCGCCTCCATGCCCAGGCCATCGAGCGTGTTGAGATAGGCCGGATAGCCCGGCCGGGTGACCGCAATCTTCGCCCCGCGCTCGAATGCGCCGAGAAAGGCGAGAATGAAGCCCGAGGACGAGCCCATCGTCACCACGATGCTCTCCGGATCGACAGTGACACCGTGCTGATCGCGGTAGTAGCGCACCAGCTCGCGGCGCAGTTCGATCTGCCCGGCCGAGTGCGTGTAGTGCTGCGGCAGGTCGAGCGCTGCCGCCACCGCCTGGCGCACCCGAGGTGCCGGCGGAGCGCCGGGCTCGCCCGATTCCATATGCATCACGGTCCGCCCGCTCGCCTCGACGAGCTTGGAGCGAGCAGTGATTTCCATCACGTAGAACGGCCTGAGGCCAGTGAGTTTGCCGGGGTCTTCCATGGCGCCTTGGCTACGGGAATTGCCCCGCCGCCTCAACTAGAATTGAAGCCGGTGCGGGCGGTCCGTCCACCTCTCATGGCAAAATCACTCTAGTCTGCTAGACAGTGGCCGAAACGGGCCACTCCGGAGAACTTATGTCGCGCCTCACAACCACCCTCGTCCTGCTCGTCGGCCTCCTGGCTGGCGGCCTCGGTGTCACGCTACTGTCGCCCCCCCGGGTCGACGAGGCGGCGGCACGTGCCATTGCCGAGGACGTGGTGGCCAAGGCGAAGCCGGAGACAGGGCTCACCGCCTCGGCCGTAGAGACCATCGTCGCCGACCTGATCGCTCGTCAGCCGAAACAGGATGTGCCGCAGGCCGCCGGGAAGGTCGATCAGTCGACGCTGAACCCGATGATCGAAGACTACCTGATGAGCAACCCGCGCATCCTGCAAAAGGTATCCGCGGCGCTCAACGCCGAACTCACTGCCGAGCGGACGGCTGCGACGCGCACGGCGCTCACCGAGCTGAAGCCTGCCATCTTCGAAGCGGAAGGCCAGATCGTCCTGGGCAACCCGAACGGCGACGTCACCTTGGTCGAGATGTTCGACTACAATTGCGGCTACTGCCGGCAGGCGCTGCCTGACCTCGCGGCGCTGCTCGATACCGACAAGAACCTCAAGGTGATCCTCAAGGAATTCCCGATCCTGTCGCAGGGTTCGGTCGAGGCGGCACGCATCGCGGTGCAGGTCGCCGAGACCGACGTCGACTACTGGAGCTTCCACCAGGCGCTGTTCACGAGCCGTGGCCAGGTCGACAAGGCGGCGGCGCTGAAAGCGGCGGCCGACCTCGGGCTGAACCCCGTGACGCTCGAGATGGGAATGAACACGCCCAAGGTCGGCTCGGTCATCGAGCAGAGCTACCGGATCGCCGACCGGCTCAAGATCACCGGCACGCCGACCTTCATCATCGGCGAAGAGGTCATCCCGGGCGCCATCGGCCTCGATGCGCTGAAGACCCGGATCGCCAATATGCGCGCCTGCGGTGCCACCGTGTGCCCCGCTACAGATCAGCCGGGCTGATCCGACGGCCTTCCCTGCCGCAAATCCGCCCTTTTTCGTGCATTACTCCGCGCCACGCTTGCGCCCGCTGGGGGGCCAGTGCAAAAGGCACGAACCATGGCTCACCGCGTTCTCGTCCTCAACGGCCCGAACCTCAATATGCTCGGGACCCGCGAGCCTCAGACCTATGGCACGCAGACGCTTGCCGACATCGAGAAGATGGCGGTTGCCGAAGGCAAGACGCTGGGCCTCGAGGTCACCTGCAAGCAATCCAATATCGAAGGCGAGTTGGTTACCTGGATCCAGCAGGCACTGGGCAGTTTCGACGCCATCGTCATCAACCCCGGCGCCTACTCGCACACCTCGATCGCCATCCACGACGCCTTCCGGGCCGTCGGGTTGCCGGTGATCGAAGTTCACCTGTCGAACATCTACACCCGTGAGGCGTTCCGCCATCACTCCTACGTCTCGCCGGTGGCGACCGGGGTGATTTGCGGTCTGGGCGCTACCGGATATAGGCTGGCGCTCCACGCACTGGCCGAAAAACTCTAAGAGGCAGAATATGACCAAGGCGTCCCCCAATTCCGATCAGGAACTGATCGAGGCCATTGCCAAGCTGCTCAACGAGCAGAACCTCGCGGAAATCGAGATCGAGCGCGACGACCTGCGCGTTCGGGTCACGCGCTCATATGCTAGCCAGGCCGTGCAGCAGGTGGCCGTTCCGGCATACGCACCGGCCCCGGTGGCGCACGCTGCCCCTGCCTCGGTCGCGCCGGCCGGCGCTGCCGCCGGCATTGCGCCGACGCATGACGATCTGAGCTCCAACCCCGGCACCCTCACCTCGCCGATGGTCGGAACGGCTTATCTGTCGCCGGAGCCGGGCAAGCCGACTTTCGCGTCGGTCGGATCCAAGGTGTCGGAGGGCCAGACGGTCCTCATCATCGAAGCGATGAAGACGATGAACCAGATCCCGGCGCATCGCTCGGGCACGGTGACGCGCATCCTGGTCGAGGATGGCTCGCCGGTCGAATACGGCCAGCCGCTGGTCGTGATCGAGTAACGGCCAGATGTTCCAGAAGGTCCTCATCGCCAACCGCGGCGAGATCGCGCTCCGCATCCTCAGGGCCTGCAAGGAGCTCGGTATCCAGACGGTCGCCATCCACTCGACCGCCGATTCCAACGCGATGCATGTGCGCCTCGCCGACGAAAGCGTCTGCATCGGGCCGCCGCCGGCCAAGGACAGCTATCTCAACATCCCCTCGATCATGGCGGCCTGCGAGATCACCGGCGCCGACGCCGTGCATCCGGGCTACGGGTTCCTCTCGGAGAATGCGCGCTTCGCCCGCATCCTCACCGAGCACAAGATCACCTTCATCGGCCCCTCGTCGCACCATATCGAGATCATGGGCGACAAGATCACCGCCAAGAAGACCGCGGTGGAGCTCGGCATCCCGGTGGTCCCGGGCTCCGAAGGCGAGATCAAGACGCCCGAGGACGCGATCGAGCTCGCCAACTCGATCGGCTACCCGGTCATCGTCAAGGCGACCGCCGGCGGTGGCGGGCGCGGCATGAAAGTGGCGCGGAACGACGAGGAAATGGCGATCGCCATCTCGACCGCCCGCACCGAGGCCAAGGCCGCTTTCGGCAACGATTCCGTCTACATCGAGAAGTACCTGCAGAAGCCGCGGCACATAGAAGTCCAGGTGATGGGCGATGGCCAAGGCAACGCGGTGCACCTGGGCACCCGTGACTGCTCGTTGCAACGCCGCCACCAGAAGGTGCTGGAGGAAGCTCCGGCACCGACCGTGCCGATGGACCAGCAGCGCGAGATCGGCGAAATCTGCGCCGCGGCGATGCGGAAGCTGAAGTACTCCGGCGCCGGCACCATCGAGTTCCTCTACGAGGACGACAAGTTCTACTTCATCGAGATGAACACCCGTTTGCAGGTGGAGCACCCGGTGACCGAGCGCATCACCGGCATCGACATCGTCTACGAGCAGATCCGCGTCGCCTCGGGCGAGACGCTCTCGATCAAGCAGAAGGATGTGGCCTTTACCGGCCATGCCATCGAAGTGCGCATCAATGCCGAGGACCCGCAGACCTTTGCGCCCTCGCCGGGCAAGATCCAGTTCTACCACCCGGCCGGTGGCGTCGGCGTGCGCGTCGATAGCGCCGTGTACCAGGGCTACTCGATCCCGCCCTACTACGACTCGCTGATCGGCAAGCTGATCGTCTACGGCCGCACCCGCACCGAGTGCCTGCAGCGCCTGCGCCGCGCTGTCGATGAGTTCGTGGTCGACGGCGTGAAGACCACCCTCCCCCTGTTCCAGCGGCTGATCAAGGAACCGGACATTATCGCCGGCAACTACGACATTCACTGGCTGGAAAAGTACCTCAAGGAAAACAAGGCCTGAGGCTTCGCGCCCGTTAACACGTGTTAACGGAAAATGAACGCCCGTCCCAGCGCCGGTTCAGCGGCCGCATGGCATGCATCTCCAACCCAAGGAGATCGTGCCATGCCGCACATGATCGATTACCTCGACGCCCTCGTCCTGATGCTGCCGGTGCTGCTCGCCGCGATCAGCCTGCCGCCGCTGGTGCGGCTGGTGGTCCGCTGAGCCTCAGCTGCCGAGACTTTTGAGAAACCCCAGCATCTCCTGCCGGTAGCGTTCGGGATCTTCCTTGAACGACAGCAAGTGGTTGGCTTCCGTGCGCAGATAGGTGGTCGGCGCCTCACGCGCGACCACGAGCCGGTCGCTGATGGTGACCGGCACCAGCGCGTCGGCGCTGCCGTGGGCCAGGAACAGCGGACCCGGGAAGTTTGCTACCGCGTCGAAGCTGACGGCGTCGCTCAGGCGCGACCTACGATAGATATCGAACATCAGCAGCCCGGTCCGGGCCAGCGTTCGCGCGAAGGGGATCATCCGGGCGCCGATCTTGTCCGCTGCCACTTCGACGATATCGAGAGCCGGCGCATCGAGCGCCAACGCCACGACTTTGTCCGCCTGCTCGGAGTGCATCAGGAACTGCCCCGCGATGCCGCCGCCCATGGATTCGGCGACAAGGATGACGCCCGGTGCGCCGCGCCTCAGCATCCAGCTCACCGCCGCATCCAGATCGCGCCACTCGTTGACCCCGAAGCTGTAGATCGCGTTCTGCTCGGCCGGCGCATTGTTGTCGTTGCGGTAGGTGATCAGCAGCGTCGGGATGCCCGCCTCGTGGAGGATCGACAGCTGCCGATAGCCATTCTCGCGAATGCCGCCGATGCCATGGACGTACACCGCCCATGGCCCATCCATGTTCGCCGCGGGCACGAGCCAGGCCTCGGCGTCGCCCAGCTCGGTAGTGTAGTGCACCGTCTCGAACGGCAGGCCGAGCGCTAGCAGCGGGTCGCCACGAAAGCCGAGCTCGAACGGATCGGTCGGCGGATTGGGGTTGTTCGCACCGCTCCAGTCGATGCCGCCCGGCGTCAGCAAGTGGTTCATCAGCACGGATGTGCCAACCCCGCCGATGACGAGAAACAGCGCAACCGCAATGACAATCCCAACGATGATCCGCCGCACCCACTTATTCATCGAACGCCCCCAAACGGCTTGGACAATTGCGTCCCGCGGCCGACGGCGCAAGCCGCTTTGGCGTTGTTTCGTTACCCGGCACGGCCCATATTCGGCTTATGACGAAGAAGACCGATCCGTTCGCCATCGACCTCACGCCCGAACTGATCGTGCGGGCCTATCAGGCCGGCATTTTCCCGATGGCGGAGGATGCGGATTCGCCCGACCTGTTCTGGGTGAGCCCGCAGAAGCGCGGTATCATCCCCCTCGACGACTTCCATATCTCCAAGAGCCTAAGGAAGACGCTCCGCACGCATCCTTATGACGTCAAGGTCGATACCGACTTCGCCGGCGTCATCGAGGGCTGTGCCACGGCGGGCGTCGATCGCGAGTCGACCTGGATCAACCCCGAGATCCGCCGGCTCTACGGAGCGCTGTTCGATCGCGGTGTCGTCCATACGGTGGAGGTGTGGGACGGGCCGGCGCTCGTCGGAGGACTCTACGGCGTGTCGCTGGGGGCGGCGTTCTTCGGCGAATCGATGTTCCACCGCAAGACCGATTGCTCGAAGATCGCGATGGCGCATCTGCGGCACCGCCTCGTGGCCGGCGGCTACCATCTGCTCGACACGCAATTCGTCACCGATCACCTCCGCACCTTCGGCGGCATCGAAATCCCGCGCGAGGATTACGAGGCCCGCCTCGCCGAAGCGCTGAAGCACAGGGGCGACTATTTCGCATGCGACCACTAGAGCTGCCGCCCGGCTGGGCGACGGGACTCGAAGTCACGCCGCAGACCATCGGCGAGTCCGGGGCATTAGTGTACCGGGCCGGCGACAAGCACTTCATCAAGTCCGAGCCGATCTCGCCGCTCGCCGAACTTCCCGGCGAGATCGAGCGCCTGCGCTGGCTGGATGCCACGGGGCTGCGCTGCCCCGCAGTCATCGATGTGACCAAACACGCCGACCGGCTGTGGCTGCTGATGACCGCAGTCCCCGGGCAAGATCTCTCCTCGACGTCAGAGATTCCGGCGGATATCGCCGTGCCGCTGGTCGCCGGCGCGCTGCGCCAGTTGCACGCGCTCGATCCCGCCACTTGCCCGTTCGACCATCGGTCCAGCATCCGGGTCGCCGMGGCCTCGGCGCGCTACGAGGCGGGCCTCTACGACGGCGACGATCCCGACAATGGCCCCGCCGATCATGCGCGGCTGCTGGCCGATGTGCCCTCGAGCGAGGACCTTGTCGTCACCCACGGCGACGCCTGCTTTCCCAACTTCATGGCCGAGGGTGGCCGCTTCACGGGCTTCATCGATTGCGGCCGGCTCGGCGTGGCTGACCGCTACCAGGACCTAGCGCTGGCCTGCCGCAGTCTCTCGTGGAATTACGGCGCGTCCTCGATCCCAGCGTTCCTCGAGGCCTACGGCGTCGCCGAACCCGACGAGGCGAAGCTCGCCTGGTACACGCTGCTCGACGAGTTCTTCTAGTCGGCGAGTTCTTCTAGTCGACTTGCGCGCCGCCGGTGGCGTTGGCCACCGTTGCCGTCATGCCGGCCGCTAGATCGGAGGCCATGAGCACGGCAGCGTCGGCCACCTGCGCCAACGCGGTGACCTTGCGCAGAGGTGTGTCCTTGCCGAACTCGCGGGCGATTTCCTCGAAGGTGACGCCGCGCTCGTTGGCCCGCAACTGCCAGGCTTCGCGCACGCCGGGTGCATCGGGCGAGCCGGGCGAGCGCACCCAGCATACCCGCACGCCGGCTGGCCCGTTCTCCACCGCCAGCTGCCGCAGATAATGCTCGACCGCAGCGCAGGCGATGCCGAACCCGCCAACATGGCTATAGGCCTCACGCGCTGCGTTGGCGGTGATCCCGACAATTGCGCCGCCACCATTCTCAGCCATATGCCGCGCCATGGCGGTGCCGGTGTAGAACCAGTTCCGCAATGCCACCTCGACGATGCCGAAGAATCGATCGAACTCCATCTCGGTCAGCAGTTGGCCCTGCGTGTCGACCCAGCCGCTGCCGTTGAACATCACCTTCACCGGGCCGGCCTTGGCGGCGATATCAGCCAGATGCGCCTCAACCGCCTCCCGATCGGTCGCGTCGACGGGTGCAACCTCCGCCTTGCCGCCCCCGGCCCTGATTTCTGCGGCCACCGCTTCCAGCCGGTCGGCATTGCGCGCCGCAAGGAACACCCGCGCTCCCTCACGGGCGAAGGCCTTGGCGACCGCCCCACCCACGGCGCCGGAACCGCCATAGACGATCGCCGTCCTGTCCCTCAGCAACATGATCAGTCCTTGACCTTGAACAGGAGGGTCGTCTCCCACTTCGCGGGGTCGGGCTCCTCCTCGGGGCTGTTGTGGTAGATCTCGAGCCGGGCCGCGAAATGCTCGCCATCCGGCCGCTCGACCATGTCCCACTGGATGCCCTTGTGCTTGGCCCAGCCGATCAGCAGGGCGGTGACCTCCATCAGGTCGTCGTAGTGCCCGAAATAGGTCATTTCGACGTAGCGGCCAGCCGGCAGCACGCCAGTGACGAAGCGGCCGCCCGGCGTTGCCGATCCCTTGATCGGCGCGCCGAACTCGATCTCGAGCTCCGGCATTTTGACGATGTTGAACTTGAAGAAAGCTGGGCCAACCTGCTGGAGTTTCTGGGTTTCGATCGTATCGAACAGCTCGCCCATGGCGGGACCGATGGCTTGCTCGAACGGAATCAACACCTGCTGGCGGACCGCCACATAGGGTTGCGCCGGGCGATCAACCAGCTTGGGCAGTGTCAGCATTCTTCTTCTCCTCATTGCTCCTGCGGCGCGCTGCGACGATGTCCTCGGCCACGCCATCGCTGCGCGGCCGGCCCTTGGGGCTCCAGTCTTCGTCGATGAACTGCGCGACGTAGCGGTCGAACACGTCGAAGCCGCTCTTCCAGCCCCAGCCATGTCCATCGCGCTCCTCCAAGCTGATGAACGGCGTCTGCCGGAAGTACATGCGGGTCTTGCCGGCCTCGTCGACGAAATCCATCGTCACGACGGTCTCGAACCCGTCGTACTCGTTGATGTAGGTGAAGCTCAGCCTGCCCGGCTCGTCGATCTCGAGGTATTCGCCGCGGATCCAGTGGGCGTGGCCGGGTCCGTTGCTCATGCAGCGGCGCCACTTGCCGCCGAGGCGGAAGTCGATCTCGCAGCTCAGCAGCGCATAGCCCTCGGGCCCGTGCCAGCGCACCATGTGCTCGGGCTCCCTGAACATCAGCCAGACCAGGGCCCGCGGCGCGTCGAACAGCCGATCGAACTCCAGCACCAACGCGGCCTGCTCGGCGGTGACGCTATTGCTTTGGGTCATTCGGGTTCCCCTTCTGCAGTTCGGCGAGATACGCATCCATGCGCGCGAAATTGGCGTCCCAGTGCCGCCGGTAACGTTCGACCCAGTTGGCCAGTTCGGCGAGCGGCGCTGCGTTGAGCTGCACTGGCCGCCACTGGGCATGCCTGGTCCGTGCGACGAGGCCGGCCAGCTCCAGCACCTTGAGGTGCCGGGAGATGGCCGGCATCGAGATGTCGAAGGGTGCGGTGAGTTCGCTCACCGACGCCTCACCTTCACTCAGGCGCTGCAGTATCGCCCGCCGCGTTGGGTCGGCGAGTGCAGACAGGGTGAGGCTGAGGGGGTCGGTCGTCATATTTCGCACATGTGTTAAATAACACACCTGTTAAATATGAGATGGAGTTCGGAGTCAATATCCTCGCCCTCCCCCCACCACCGACGCCGCCATAGCATCGCGGATTCGAAAGCATCAGCGCCCCAACCGAAACGCTACTTCCGTCTCCCACTTCTGCGGATCGGGCTCCGTAGCTGGGTCTGTGCCGTAAATCTCGAGCAGCGCCGCGTCGTATTCACCAGCGGCCTGCTCCGGCATCGCGTGCGAGATGCCCTGCTTGCCCAACCACTCACCGAGCGCGACGTTGGCGTCGTAGAGGCCGTCATAGGGGCCCGTATGAACAAGCGTCGCAAAGCGGCCAGCCGGGATGGTGCCAGTCCTGACCCGGCCGTCGCCAGTAAGCAGCGACCCGGTTGGAAAGCCAACCTCCATCACCATCGGCCCATCCTCGGGCATGGCGATATAGCTGAAGAACGGTGCCCCTGTCGGCGCAGCGCCTTTCGAGCCGAGCCAGCCGGCCACCTCGCCGATCAACGGCGGTGCCTTGGAGGGGATTTCGTTGCGATCGAGGCTGATGCGGATGGCCGCGAACGGCTGGTCCGGACGGGTAACGATCTGGGGTTCGCTGAGCATGGTCTGGTCTCCTCTCGTCGTGACGGGAAGAGCTAAACCACAAAAACAGCGCCGGATTTGATCGTAGTTGCGGTGCGTCAGCCGCCGGAGCCGGCATCCGCCGACGGGGGCGGCACGTCCGAGCTCTGCTTACAGTCGAGCAGCCAGATGTCGTACACGGCGTGGTCGATGGCATTGAGCGCCGGGCTGTCGGCGAACATCCACCCTGTGAAGATGCGCTCAATGGAGCCCTTGAGGCTCACCTGGTCCACTTCGACGAACACCGAGGTGCGCTGTGTCTCGGTCGGCGGGCGGGTGTAGCAGGCACGCGGCGTGATCTGCAGCGCCCCGAACTGCACCGTCTCGTCGATATAGACGTCGAAGGTGGTGATGCGGCCGGTGATCTTGTCGAGCCCGGAGAACTGCGCCACCGGATTGGCGATGGTATCGGCCAGCGCTGGCGTCACCAGCATGGCGCAAGCGAATGCCGTGGCCAGTCCCTTGAGGACCCGATGTATGGGCGCGCCGATGGTGGTCAGCTCAGGCGTCAGGCGACCAGGCGTCATAGTCGCCCGTGACGCGCGGACGCTCGCCCTTGCTGAGGAGGCTGCCATCCGGGCGGTAAGCCAGTGCCGTCCCGGTGAGGTTTGGCTGGTGCGGCTGCTGCCAGGTGCGCGCGGCATATTCCTGCTCGGTGGGCGGAGTGTTGGTGCGATAGTGCATCCAGCCATACCAGCCGGGCGGAATGGTGGTCGGTTCGGCATAGCCGCCGGCATAGACCACCATGCGGCGCTCATAGCCGTTCGGGCCGGGCTTGGCGCCCTTCTTCGAGCGGTAGTAGCGGTTGCCCGCTTCGTCGGCGCCGACATACTCGCCGTGCAAGGCCGTCCAAAGGCGCGTGCCCCAGGTGTTGCCCCGCCACCAGGCGAAGATCTCGATCAGGAAGTCCTTCCAGCCGCCGCGTTCCATACCGTCTAACCCGTTGTGGGCGGACCAAATCGTCCGCCGTTTCCGCCGATGGCTCTAACATGCCGGGGGGCACACGCCTAGGGGTAAGGCGAGGCCAGCGTGCCCTCTACCTATGGTGTACCGACCCACCAGGAGGCGCTGTGTATGGTCGGGCATTTGTGAAGGAAATAATGCACTTGACAGGTTTCGCACCAAAAACCGCCCCTTACTTAGCGCCACCTCCTCACCTTCGCGCGATGCTCAAAGATGGCCAAAGAGTGGCGGGTTTGCCGTGGTTTAGGGCCGGTTTCGTCAGCGATCCCAGAGGTCGCGGTACGGAAAATTGACCATCGATTCCGTCGAATCGAGCTTGGAACTTTTCCCCGCAATCCACATATGAGATACTGGATTTAGCCGTCGGATACGGGCAATGCCACTACCAGTTGTATGTTGTGATCATGCCTCGGCATTGACCGACTCGAACAGAAAGGCCCATCCTTTTGAGGTTGCGCCGGGCTTGTTCAGACGGCACGACGGACGACCGGGACCACGCGGCGACAGCAGTTCGCCGAAGGTCCCAAACGGGGCTCCTAGGCCGCTTTTGGCGGCCAGTTAGACAGCGTCATACAAAGAGGCAGAGACCGTCAGTGGCGGCTCGCGGGCTTTCCTGTCCGCAATATTGGGGAATATATAGAGATGCGCATCGAACGCCGGTACACGAAAGCCAACGAAAGCGCCTATGCGGGGATCCAGTTCCGCTCGACCACGAGCGAGATCAAGAACCCCGACGGCTCGGTCGTGTTCAGGCTCGAGGACATGCAGGTCCCCAGTACCTGGTCGCAGGTCGCGGCGGACATCATCGCGCAGAAGTATTTCCGCAAGGCCGGTGTCGCCAAGATCCTGAAGAAGGTCGAGGAGAACGACGTTCCCTCATGGCTGTGGCGCTCGGTCCCCGACGAGAAGGCGCTGGCCAAGCTCCCCGAGGCTGAGCGCTATGGTTCGGAAATCGACAGCCGCCAGGTCTTCGATCGTCTCGCCGGCACCTGGACCTACTGGGGCTGGAAGGGCAAGTATTTTGCCACCGAGGAAGATGCGCGCGCCTTCTTCGACGAGCTCTGCTTCATGCTGGCCACGCAGCGGGTTGCCCCCAATTCCCCGCAGTGGTTCAACACGGGCCTGCACTGGGCCTATGGCATCGACGGCCCCGGCCAGGGCCACTTCTATGTCGACCCCTTCACCGGCAAGCTGACCTCGTCCAAGTCCGCCTACGAGCATCCGCAGCCGCATGCCTGCTTCATCCAGTCCGTCAGCGACGACCTCGTCAACGAGGGCGGCATCATGGACCTGTGGGTGCGCGAGGCGCGGCTGTTCAAGTATGGCTCGGGCACCGGCTCGAATTTCTCCAAGCTCCGCGGCGAAGGCGAGAAGCTGTCGGGCGGCGGCAAGTCGTCGGGCCTGATGAGCTTCCTCAAGATCGGCGACCGCGCGGCGGGCGCCATCAAGTCGGGCGGCACCACCCGCCGCGCCGCCAAGATGGTGGTGATCGACATCGACCACCCCGATATCGAGGACTACATCAACTGGAAGGTGAAGGAGGAGCAGAAGGTTGCCGCTCTCGTCACCGGCTCCAAGGTTGTCTCGAAGTCGCTGAAGGCCATCATGAAGGCCGCCGTGAACTGCGAAGGTTCCGGCGACGACTGCTTCGACGTGAACAAGAATCCCGCCCTCAAGCGCGAGGTTCGCGCCGCGAAAAAGGCGCTGGTGCCCGAGAACTACATCCAGCGCGTCATCCAGTTTGCGCGTCAGGGCTACACCGACATCGATTTCCCGGTCTATGACACCGACTGGGACTCCGAAGCCTATCTCACCGTCTCGGGCCAGAACTCGAACAATTCCGTCCGCGTCACCGACGATTTCCTCAAGGCCGTCGAGACCGATGGCGACTGGAACCTCCTAAGCCGCACCAAGGCCGGCAAGGTCACCAAGACCGTCAAGGCGCGCGACCTGTGGGAGCAGATCGGCTACGCCGCGTGGGCCTCGGCCGATCCGGGCATCCATTTCCACACCACCATCAACGAGTGGCACACGAGCCCGGAAGCCGGCGAGATCGTCGCGTCGAACCCGTGCTCGGAGTACATGTTCCTCGACGACACCGCCTGTAACCTCGCCTCGATCAACCTCCTGCCCTACCGCAACGCCGATAGCAGCTTCGATGTCGCGGCGTTCGAGCACACGACGCGCCTCTGGACCATCGTCCTCGAAGTCTCGGTGATGATGGCGCAGTTCCCGTCGAAGGCCATCGCCGAGCGCTCGTACGTCTACCGCACGCTGGGCATCGGCTACGCCAACATCGGCGGCCTGCTGATGACCTCGGGCATCCCGTACGATAGCGCCCAGGGCCGCGCCATTGCCGGCGCCATCACCGCCGTTATGACCGGCGTCTCCTATGCCACCTCGGCCGAGATGGCCGGCGAGCTCGGCGCCTTCCAGGATTATCCGCGCAACGCCCCGCATATGCTGCGCGTCATCCGCAACCACCGGACCGCCGCCTACGGCAAGACCGACGGCTATGAGGGCCTCTCGATCAACCCGGTGGCGCTCGACCACGCCTCGATCGGCGACGCGACGCTGAGCACCCGCGCCAAGGCAGTGTGGGACGATGCCCTCGCCCTCGGCGAGAAGCACGGCTACCGCAATGCGCAGGTCTCGGTGATTGCCCCGACCGGCACCATCGGCCTCGTGATGGATTGCGACACCACCGGCATCGAGCCCGACTTCGCGCTGGTGAAGTTCAAGAAGCTCGCCGGCGGCGGCTACTTCAAGATCATCAACAACGCCGTGCCCCCGGCGCTCCGTACCCTCGGCTATTCCGAGAGCCAGATCGCCGAGATCGAGGCCTACGCCGTCGGCCATGGCAACCTGAACCAGGCGCCGGGCATCAACCCCTCGACGCTGCGCGCCAAGGGCTTTACCGACGAGAAGATCGCCGCGCTCAACGCCGCCACCAAGTCGGCCTTCGACATCAAGTTCATCTTCAACCAGTGGACGCTGGGCGCTGACTTCCTCAAAAGCCTCGGCGTAACCGACGCGCAGCTCTCGGACATGAGCTTCGACCTCTTGGCTTTCCTCGGATTCTCGAAGAAGGACATCGAGGCCGCCAACATCCATGTCTGCGGTTCGATGACCCTCGAGGGCGCGCCGTTCCTCAGGGATGAGCACCTGCCGGTGTTCGATTGCGCCAACCCCTGCGGCAAGACCGGCAAGCGCTTCCTCTCGGTCGAGAGCCACATCCTGATGATGGCCGCGGCGCAGCCGTTCATTTCGGGCGCGATCTCGAAGACCATCAACATGCCGAACGACGCGACCGTCGCCGACGCCAAGGAAGCCTATACGCTCAGCTGGCGCCTGGCGCTCAAGGCCAACGCGCTCTATCGCGATGGTTCGAAGCTCAGCCAGCCGCTCAACGCCTCCATCCTCGCCGATGAGGAAGAGGACGAGGACGATGCGGCCGAGACCATGCTCGCCGCCAACCAGATGGCGCGCGTGCCGCAGATCACCGAGAAGATCGTCGAGCGCATCGTCGAGCGGGTCAGCCGCGAACGCGAAAAGCTGCCGAACCGCCGCAAGGGCTACACCCAGAAGGCCAATATCGGCGGGCACAAGGTGTACCTGCGCACCGGCGAGTTCGACGACGGTCGCCTGGGCGAAATCTTCATCGACATGCACAAGGAAGGCGCCGCCTTCCGCGCCATGATGAACAACTTCGCCATCTCGATCTCGCTCGGCCTGCAGTACGGCGTGCCGCTCGACGAGTATGTCGAGGCCTTCACCTTCACCCGGTTCGAACCGGCCGGCATGGTGATGGGCAACGACCGGATCAAGAACGCCACCTCGATCCTCGACTACATCTTCCGCGAGCTCGCCGTCTCCTATCTCGACCGCGAGGATCTGGCCCATGTCCACACCGACACGCCGACCGCGCTGTCGCAGAGTGGCGAAGGCCAGCGCCCTGCCCCGATCCCGGCGCAGAACCTCGTCTCCCGCGGCATGACCCGCGGCAAGGTGAAGGACCAGAACCTGATGCTGGTCTCGGGCGGCCTCACCGCCGCGGCGGCCTACAACCCCGTCGCCTCGATGCAGACCTCAACCGTCACGGCCCTCAAGGCCGCCACGGCGCTGAAGATCGAGACCAGCCCCACGGTGCTGAACGAGGCCGAACTCAACCCCATCCCGTCCCCGCCGACCCAGCAGGACGCGGGCCAGCTCAGGGCCCAGGCACTGATGCAGGGCTATACGGGCGACCAGTGCTCCAACTGTAACTCGATGCGGATGAAGGTGAGCGGTCACTGCATGGTGTGCGAGGACTGCGGGACGACGACGGGCTGCAGCTGACCACGCCGATCTGTCTACTACTGCCACCGCTGCCGCCAAGGCCTCAAAGAGGCTGTTACAGCTTCCTTGCAACGAGAAGGCCCGCCACGGCGGGCCTAGTTCTTTTGGAGACCCGAACCGCCTGCCTGACCAAAGCAGCGGCCTCCTTTTCCGCGCAGACGATCGCGCTCCACCAATAACTGGCGCGGCTAGACTACTGCGAAATAAGCCTACACATTACCTCGATTTTGGAGGACGGCGATGAAGCTAGTTAAGGCGCACGCGACCAACTATCGGAACATTATCGACTCTAACGTTGTCGAGATCGGCCAAATGACTTGCCTCGTCGGCAAGAACGAGGCCGGAAAATCTGCGTTCTTGAAGGCACTAGAAGGGCTGCGGTCTACTGACAAGTCGTTTGCAGACTACGGTAAGATCGAGAACTACCCTCGGCGACATTTGGCGGACTATGAAGAGCGTCACGGAGGCGACGAGGCCGATGTCATCCAGACGGAATGGCAGCTTGAGGATCAGGACGTCAAAGCCCTGGAACTCGAGTTTGGTGCGAATACCGTATCCGGTCGGATCCTGAAGATCTCGAAATCCTACAACGGCTCTACAACAACGTGGGTGCCGCCCATTGCCTCAGAGGAGAAGATCGTAGCGGCTCTTCTCGGAAAGCACCGGCTAAGTACGACCGAAGCCGCGCAACTTCAAACGATTAAGACGACGGCTGATCTTCACAAAGCCCTTGAGACCATGACCAGGACACCCGGTCAGGAGGCGCTTCATGCCCAGCTGTCAAAATTCAGGGAACACAGGGCAATCCTGAAGGCGATCGACATCCTCGATCTCCGCACTCCTAAGTTCATGTACTTCTCTCATTACGATCGAATGAGTGGCGAGCTCTCAGTAAACAAGCTTCAGCAGGACCGGCAGGCGAACACTATTTCCAGTGGCGACCAAGTCTTCCTTGATTTTCTTGAATACGCAGGAACTACGCTGGAGGAACTGATTGCTACCCAGCACTTCGAGGAGCTGAACGCGAAATGCGAGGCAGCGGCCCTGCGGATAACGGACCAGATATTTGAATATTGGACTCAGAACGACGAGCTAAAGATCAAGGTCGTTTTCTCGGAGGGCAAGCCTGCCGACAAACCGCCCTTCAACTCCGGCGCAGTTGCTCGCGCCCGCGTAGAAAACGGATTGCACGGCGTGTCAGTACCATTCTCTGAACGGTCGGCGGGGTTCATCTGGTTCTTCTCGTTCTTGGTCAAATTCGCCCAGATAAGAAAGAAGCAGGGCAACGTCATCCTCTTGCTCGACGAGCCTGGCTTGACACTGCACGGTACCGCTCAAAAGGACTTGCTGCGTTTCTTTGGTGAGGAGATTGCCACCAAGCATCAAGTAATCTGGTCCACGCATTCACCATTCATGGTGCCTGCCAACGACCTTGCAAGCGTGAGGACCGTCGAAGATGTGGTTGAGCTAGACAAGCGAAGCCGCAAAGTCTCAATCGGAACAAAGATACGTGCCGACGTCCTTACCACGGACCCTCAAACGAATTTCCCGATCTTTGGCGCGATGGGGTTTGAGGTAACACAGACCTTGGTAATCGGAACAGACACGTTGCTCGTCGAAGGGCCAAGCGACATTCTATATCTGCAGGCCGCCTCGGCCGCCCTGCAGGCCTTGGGCCGAGTCCATCTGTCCCCAAGGTGGGCCATCTGCCCGTCAGGCGGTATCGATAAGGTACTTCCCTTTGTGCGGCTGTTTTACGGAAACAATCTCAACGTAGCGGTCTTGACTGACTTTGATCGGGGACAAAAGCGCAAGCTGGAGGATCTGCATAAGGCCGAACTGCTGGAGCATGAGCGTATCGTCCTGGCAACCGACATCGCTGGAAAAGGCGAAGCTGACATCGAAGATTTCTTTCATCCCGAGGTATTCGTGGACTTGGTCAACAAGTCATACGCTCTCAAAGAGGAGCACCTATTAACGGTAGGTAAGCTCGACGAGGCAGACACCACCACCGAAAGGATCGTGAAGAAGGCAGAGGCATACTTTCGCCTGCTGCCTGACAGCTACCCGACATACAGCCACTTTACGCCTTCGCTTTACCTGCTTCAGCATCCCGCCCTGCTCAAAGGAAAGGGCAAACCTGTACAGGAAACGCTCGCCCGATTTGAAGACGCGTTCTCCAGAATCGCGAAGTTTGTCGCCTGACCCGCTGCTGGGACCAATCTGACGCATTTCCCCCACCCAACTTATCCCCGCCCCTTCACCCCATCATATCCTCCCCTCGTCCGCTGCACCGAAGCGAGATCATGACGAGTGGTTGGTGTGGTGGAGGTTGGGTGGGTTGGCAGTCGTGCCGGCCCAGGCCCAAGTTGCAGCCGGTTGTGCCGTAGCCCTGTCCGGCTGCGGGCGCGCCGAAAGACATCGCCACGACCGGGAGACCATCCCCCGGTCAACGACCATCTCCCCTCGGGGAGAGGAACTGCCTGCTTGGAAACGTCCGGTGTGGCGACACACCGTGGATCTGGACCGAGGGGATAAGGTTCCGGGTCGGGCGAATGGCGCCGGGGAAGCCCCCGGATCCGCTGCGACCAAGCCCAAAAACCCGATCGGCCGGCGAGGCGTGAGCCTCACACATACCTGCGGACTACCCGCGAGGGGCAAACGCCTCGCCGGTCCTTCGCTTCACTTCCCCGACAAGGGGAGGTGCGTTCTTTGAGACCTCCGAAGCCATCCGGCTGTCGGATGCATCGGCACGCCCGCCGCTCACTGCGTGAGGAACGCCGTCGCCACCTCCGGGAGCATCGGCGAGGCGATCAGGTCGTAGTGCGTCCTGCCCGGAATGATGGCGAGTTGCCCCTTGGGGCGCTGGGAGCCGTCGAAGCCGGCGTCGCGCTGGCCGCCGCCGAGCAGCTTCCAGAACTCGATCATGTGCTCGGGCCGGATCGAATCCGCGTCGGCGAAGACCAGCAGCGTCCGGGCGGTGATCGCCTTGACGCTCTCGGTCCAGTCGTACGCGGCCTCGTTCATTTCGCCGGACTTGCGAAACACACTCTCCCAGTCGACGTCGGGATAGAGCTCGCCGAGGGGAGAACTGGCGAGTTGCTGCCCATATGCCGCCGCGTTGGCCGGCAATTGCCGGAAGGCCTCGCGGACTTCGGGATAGTCGTCGTCGGTGCGGTAGTCCACAGCGACCGACACCAGCTTTTCGACCAGCTCCGGGTGCCGGAACGCCACCTGCAGCGCCACGCCCGCACCGAGCGAATAGCCCATGAAGCGCGCCTTGCCGATGCTCAGGTGCTGTAGCACCGCCGCGACGTCATCCGCCATCAGCTCGGCCGACCAGGGCGCGTCGGTATCCGTGCTGAAGCCGTGCCCGCGCATGTGGATGGCGATCACCTGGTGCGTCTTCGCCATCGCCGCGAGCGGCGCGCCAAAGGTCTGGGACGGGTCGACGCCGCCATGCAGCAGCACCAGCGGCGGGCCGTCGCCGTGGATCTCGTAGTAGATCTCGGCGCCGCCGACCGGGACTTTTCCGCTGCTCGAGGGGGTGCTCATCGAATTGTCTCCTGCGGTTTGGGCAATAGTGGGCGCTGCGACAAGGGCCGCAGCGGCAAAGGCGAGGGTCACGAAGCTTCGTCTCAGCATGATCACTCCCTCCAGAAATCAGCGCGCAGCGAGGAGCCGCTCGAGCTTGTCGAGGGCCTGCTTGGTGCCCTCGTAGAAGCCGCCGCTCATCGCAACAGCGAGGCTTTCCGCGTTCTCGAACTCGGCCCGCATGGTGAAAACCGTCTCGTCCCCCAGCGCCTCGAAAGTCAGCGTCGCGAGATAGCCAGGCGGTGCGCCGACCACTCCGGGCGGACGAAACGGCCGGTAGACGATGCGCTCGGGCGCGACGATCTCGACGAACTGGTAGCGCACCGGATGCTCGCCACCGTCGGGCCGGTGCATAATGACGTGCCACTCGCCGCCGGCGCGGAACTCGAGCTTGCTGATGGTGGAGGTAAAATTCTCCGGCCCCCACCACTGGGCCAGCAGGTACGGGTCCTCGAACGTGCGCCAGACCAGCGCGCGCGGCGCCCTGAGGCGGCGGGTGATGACGAGTTCGCGCTGTTCCAGCGGATCGCGCTCCATGGCTCAGTTCTTCCTCGCCGTCGGATCGGCCGCCTGCAACCGCTCGAGCAGCCCGTCGAGCCGGTTGAGGCTCGTATCCCAGTGTTTCGAAAACTCCTCGATCCAGCCGACCGCCTCGCGCAACGGCTGCGCCTCGAGCCGGCAAGGCCGCAGCTGCGCGTTGCGCCCGCGGCTGATCAGCCCCGCCCCTTCGAGCACCTTCAGGTGCTTGCAGATCGCCGGGATGCTCATCTCGAACGGCGCCGCGAGCTCCTTCACCGACGCCTCGCCATCCATCAGCCGCATCAGGATGGCCCGGCGGGTGGGATCGGCGATCGCCGAAAGGGTGATGCTGAGCTGGTCGGTCTGCACGTCCGTTCCTAACTAGTAGGTTAGCTAACTGATTGGTTAGTTACAGCGGACGAGAATGGGTGTCAAGGAAGGGGCCGCCGCCATGCTCACGGCTCAAAAGGTCGTCCCCCGGTAGTTCATCGGATGGCCTTTGGGGTAAAAGCAGCGCGGCGACGTTGCGCTGCCCAACCGGCATGACGGCCGCGTGACACCCATCGAGGGGATGAGCCGACCATGAGTTCCACCGCCTCCTGCCTCTGCGGCGACATCCGCATCACCACCTCCGGCGACCCGTACCGCACCGGGATTTGTCACTGCCTCGATTGCCGCAAGCATTCCGGGTCGCTGTTCGGCGTGTTTGCGATCTTTCCAGCGGCGGCCGTGACCATCGAAGGCATCACGCACGAATATGCCGGGCGACACTTCTGCCCCCGCTGCGGGTCGTCGGTGTTCTCGGTAAGCGATGACGAGATCGAGGTGCATGCGGGGGCGTTCGATGCACCCGACCAGGTGCGGCCGAGCTACGAGCTCTGGACCATCCGCCGCGAAGCCTGGCTGCCGCCCTTCCCGCTCAAGCACCACTACGAGCGCAACCGCGAGGGCGGCGGGCGCAGCGAGGATTAGGCCGCCGCCGCTCCGGCCCATATTCCGCCGCCGGAATTTACCCTACCCGCAGGATGCACTGGCAAGGCCAAGTCTTACCCCCTAGCGATACTTCGCACTTAAGTCATTTCACGCCTTTGGGAGATAATATGAAACATCTGATACTAGCGGCCGGCTGCGTGCGATCGATCCTTGCCGCCCTCGTCGTCCTTGCCGGCGCCGGCGCTGCACTCGCGGCGCCAAAGCTCGCCGACCAGACCGTCATGACCTACAGCCCCGGCCACGGCACGCAGGTCGAATACTACGACAAAAAGGGCGGCACCTGGCTCTGGTATCCCGGTAACAAGGTCGTGCTGCCCGGCCGCTGGAAGACCGAGCGCGGCAATATCTGCTTCGGCTACACGCCCAACAGCTACAACCCGGTCACCGGCCACACCGGCGCGAGTTGGGAATGCCAGCCGCTGAAGATCTTCGAGAGCGTCGTGGTGGAGCGCGCCGCGGGCGACGTGTTCGGGCTCGCAAAGCGCCAGAAGCCGCCATTCTCCCTCTCCAAGCGCCGCACCACCATCGAGGCTCTGAGCAAGCGGGTCAACTGATCCCCGGCCGACACCTCATCAGCCAACAGGAGCATCGTCATGCGACGCAACGCACTCCCGTCCATCCTCCTCGCCGCACTGGTCCTCGCCACCGGCGCCGGGATCAGCGAAGTATCCGCCAAGGGCGGAGCGCAGCTGCTGCCCAAGAGCTCGCTCTATTACAAGGTGAGCACCACGTCCACCAAGGACGAGATCAAGGCGATCTGCGCCGAGATCATCGAGCGCCAGGAAGCCTCCGCGATCGGCAGGCGCGACGCTTCCCAGCTCTACATGCACGGCATGATCATGGGCGTCACCTGCCTCAAGGTTGATTATTACAAGGCACTGGTCCTCGCCCACGATTCAGGCGACGCCTTCACCCTGAAGTCGGCGCTGACCTACGTGCGCGGTCGCGCCGCCGGCGGCATCACCAAGGCCATCCGGGCGCTCGAAAAGTACGAGAAGGCCTACGACTAAGCGCCGCCGCTACTCACTGGCGAGAACTAATCCCCCCGCTCCGCCCCCGTGCGATTCTCCCCCCATCCGCTGCACGGAAGCGAGATCATGACGAGTGGTTGGTGCGGAGGAGACCGGGTGGGGTGGCAGTCGTGTCACCTCAGGCGGAAACCACGACGGATCGCCCCGGTAGCGCGGGGAAGCCGCTATGCACGCGAGGTGAGGTCTTGCCGATCTCACCAAGGGACGAAAGCTGCCGGGCAAGGGCAGCGAGTGCAGGCGGACGAGCCGGGCCCATTGGGTCGCCGACGTGCAAAGCCCTTCGTTCCCGCGATGCGGCACGGGATGCACCCGAACCGTACCGTGGCATAGGCCCAAAACTCCGATCGGCCGGCGAGGCGTGAGCCTCTTTCATCTGCGGACTACCGCTACGGGGCAAACGCCTCGCCGGTCCCGCTTCGTTCCCCACGGGGAACGGCTCTTTGAAACCTCCGAAGCCCGTGGGGCTGTCGGATGCATCTGTTCGTCCTGCCCCTCGCAACCGCCGCCGTTTGCAAAGGCCCGGAAAGGTTGAAACCGGGTCGCCCGCCCGAACCGATTTCCGTACCACGAGTCCACTTGATCCCCCGCCGATCCGCCGGCATATCGCGCCAACCTTAGCGGGGGGCGCCGCAAGGAGATGGACCTGTGTCTGCGTTGCGTCCCGAAATGGAACTGACCGCCGAGCTGGTGGCGCTGGTCGAGCGCACCGAGCCCGATTCGGGCCCCGCGCCCGGCCTGCCCGAACCTACCGAAGCCGATCTCGCCGACGCCGCAACGCGGCTGCTGGCCACCCGTCCGCCGGGCCCGCTCTGGCTCTTCGCCTATGGCTCGCTGATCTGGAAGCCCGAGCTCGAGCATCTCGAGACGCGCCCTGCCCTGGCGCGCGGCTGGCACCGCCGCTTCTGCCTGCGGCTGACGCGCTGGCGCGGCACCCGCGAGGTGCCCGGGCTAATGATGGCGCTTGATCGCGGCGGCAGCTGCGCCGGCCTCGCCTACCGGCTGCCCGATGCCGATCCGCACGGCCAGCTGATGCGCCTCCTGGCGCGGGAGACGGATAGCGCACGCCCCACGAACGTGCCGCGTTGGATTCGGCTGGTGACCCCCGATGGCCCGCTCGTGGCGCTCGCCTTCGTCGCCTCGCCGCAGGGGGCCATCTATGCCGGTCGTCTGCCGCATGAGGCGGTGGCGGGCACTCTCGCCCGGGCTGCGGGCCACTGGGGTTC
Source organism: Devosia sp. P2_G7 (assembly GCF_056403495.1). Classification (NCBI taxonomy): domain Bacteria; kingdom Pseudomonadati; phylum Pseudomonadota; class Alphaproteobacteria; order Hyphomicrobiales; family Devosiaceae; genus Devosia; species Devosia sp. P2_G7. Next base: position 155,257 of record NZ_JBFUFI010000003.1, on the reverse strand, counting down.
GGGTGCGCAATACCTCTACAACACGGTCGAGCGGCTCGAAGCGCACGGCATCCGCGACCGGAACCTGTGGGCGCTGCAGGCGCTGGTGGCCGAGGAGATCCGGGGCCTCACGCTGCCGCTCGCGGCGTGAGGCTAGAGGTCGGGTTCGCGGATAGTGCCGCCGATGGTCATCTCGACCGCGACCTCATCATCCACGGTGATACCGATCCGCTGCCGCACCGCCGCCTTCAGCGGCAGCAGGTAGGTGTCATCCTTGGGGAACAGCGAGGTCTCGAACTCAACGCCGACGATCGTCGCCCGCACTGGGATCACGCCCCAGCCATAGCTGGCAGCCTTCTTGATCTTGCCGATCTCGGTGGCGATATCAGGCGGGATCCGCGCGTAAAAGAACGGCGCCGGGCCCCGCCAGTAGATCACCGGTGCCTTGAACTGCCACTCGACCACGCTCGCGATGCTCCCTCGTGAGGGCTGCTAGCCTAGCAAGATCTCGGCATTGCCATCCACGAAATCCTCGAACAGCACCGTGGTGCGGTCCTCAGTGCCCAGCACCACGGCCATCTGCCCCGGCCCCGTCAGGCGACGGAACGGCACCTGCGGCTGGTCGACGTTGAAGCTCACCGAATAGTGGCCACCGGCCAGCGTGGTGAAGGGGATGCCGCGATAGGTGGCGGTCGAGGTGACGTGGACGTGCCCGGCGATCACCTGGCGGATGTCGGGATGGGTCTGCAGCGCGTCGAGGAACGGACCGTCCTCGAGGATGCGGATGGTGTCGGAGTTGATATGCAGCGCATTGGCGTTGTGGTGGAGGATGACGATCACTGGCCGCTCGACGGCCTCCGCCAGGTTGCGACGGAGCCAGTCGATCTGGCCGGGCTCGAGCACCCCGTCCACCCGCCCCGGCTCGGACGAATCGAGGAGGATCACCCGGTAGCCCTTGACGTCGATAACCTTGTCCACGTGGCCGGTCTCGCCGGCATACTCATCCCCGAACACGGCGAGGAAGGTCGGCCGGTCGTCATGGTTGCCCAGGGTGATGTGGACGGGGACGGTCAGCTTCGAGAGGATCGCCTGCAGCCGGCGGTAGGCCTCTGCCTGGCCGAGATCGGCAAGATCGCCGGCTAGCACGCAGAAATCGGCATCGGCATAGCGGGCGTTGATGGCGTCGACAGCAATCTCCAGCCGCGCGGCGGTGTCGAGTGTCATCGATAGCTCCCCCTCCGGTACCAGGTGCAAGTCGCTCATCACGATGATCTTCAGTGTCACGGCGGAGGCCCCCATTTTCGGTTGCCGCCTCCTAGCGAGCCCCGATGACCGAGCCGTGACAGTTCCCAAGTAACGGAAGTTGCCGAAAACCCTGTTCATTGTCACCGAACTGCAGTCATACTGTCATCGCAGCGTCACACAACTGAGTCCGCCGCAGCGCGGTGGCTCGCAGGAGACCACGCGAATGGCTTGGACGCACCGCCGTCGGGTACCCCTCCTCTCAGCGCTGGTGCTGCTCGCCGGCATCGCGGCTCCAGCAGCCACCATGGCCGCGCCGCCCCTCGCCGGCACCACCCATACGTTCCGCGACCCAGTGTTCCGCGGCACCATCTTCTGCGACACGCTTGACGAAGTGTGGGCGATCGCCACGGCCGATGCGCCCGATGACATCTACGCCAACTATTTCCTCACCACGAACGACCGCGACGAGCCGCTCTGCATGGCCATCGCCCCTACCGCAAAGGTGGTCGACGTCATGCCGGTCGGCGTCATGATCCGCAACGGCGAGCACTACAACGCCTGGGCCATCGAGACCGAGGTCGGAGGTGTCACCGCATTCGCGCTCTATCTGGAGCACTTCGAGTACACGAGCGCCTGACCTAACCGCCCGGCCCTGCTCGAAAAGTTCGACCAGTCAGCAATTTCCAAGCTAAGCTCGGCGCATGTGCAACGACTACGAACAGCACGTCAGCCACGCCCAGTATCTCGAAGCGGTTCGGGCCCTCGAGCTCGAGACCGCGGGCACTGCCGCCGAGCTGCCGCAGGCCGATGACATCCGCATCGGTGATACGGGGCCGGTGCTCCGTGCTGCCGGCAACGGCGTCGAGATCGTCTCGATGCGCTTCGGTTGGCCGCCACCGCGACCCAAGGCGGCGCCGGTGTTCAACTTTAAATCCGACGGGCGGCATTTCGACAAGTCGAAGCGCTGCCTCATTATCCTGTCGGGCTTCTTCGAATTCACCGGCAGCAAATCCCCCAAGACCAAGCACCGGTTCAGCCTGAAGGGTTCGCCGGTCATGGGGATCGCCGGCCTGTGGTCGGAAGACAGCGATGGCGCGCTGAGCTTCACCATGCTCACCACAGAGCCCGGTCCGGATATCGCCCCGATCCACGATCGCCAGGTCTGCGTTATCCTGCCCGAGGACTGGGCGCACTGGCTGTTCCTCACCAAGCCCGAGGAGGAGCTGCTGAAGCCGCTTCCCGCCGGCACGCTCGAGGTGGTGACGGTGCGGCCGTGACCCGGCCACCGGAACGCTCAGCGGGCATCCTGCTACATCGTCCCGGCACCGGCGGCCGCGAGGTCCTGCTGGTTCATCCAGGCGGTCCGTTCTGGGCGAACAAGGACGAAGCCGCCTGGTCCATCCCCAAGGGCGTCTGCGATCCCGGCGAAGACGTCATCACTGCGGCTCGCCGTGAGTTTGCCGAGGAGGTCGGCAGTGTACCCGATGGTCCGCTCGTGCCGCTCGGCGAGTTCCGTCAGTCCAGCGGCAAGCTGGTCATCGCCTTTGCCCTCGAGGCCGATTTCGACCCGAGCACGCTGGTTTCCAACAGCTTCGAGATGGAATGGCCTCCGCATTCGGGCCGGCGGCAGAGTTTCCCTGAAGTCGACCGGGCCGAATGGATGGGGCTCGAGCCAGCACGTCATCGCCTGCACAAAGGGCAGCGGCCGATCATCGATGCACTGGAACGCTCGCTCGCCGGCTAGAGGAAGCGCTTCGCCGAGAATGCGCTCGGATCGATGAACGGCACCTCGCCCGTCACCATCTCCGCGATCAGTCGCCCGGTCACCGGCCCCAACGTGATGCCATGGTGAGCGTGCCCGAAGGCGAACCAAAGGCTGCGATGGCGCGGCGCCGGCCCGATGATCGGCATCATGTCAGGCGTCGCCGGTCGCGCACCGCGCCAGGGTTCTGCGTCGATGCGCTGTCCCAAACCGGGGAACAACTGGCGAGCAAATGGCTCGTCGCGGTCGATCTGCACCGGGGTGGACGGTGCGTCGCGCAGGGCGAACTCCGCGCCGCTGGTCAACCTTATGCCGCGGACCATCGGCGTCAGCAGGTAGCCGTAACTCGCGTCGAACACCCAATTGGTCAGCGGCCGCGCGTCGGGCTGGCCGTAGTGCATGTGGTAGCCGCGCTTGACCCCGAGCGGCAGGTTATAGCCGAGCCGTTCCGTGAGGTCGCCGGCCCATGGCCCGAGTGCGATCACGGCCTCCCTTGCCTCGAGCACGCCGTCGGCAACCGGCAGACGCCAGCCCGCGCCATGCTGCTCCAGTTGCATCGCGTCGCCGGTGACCATGACGCCACCCAGCGACTCGAACAGTTCGCGGTATTTCACCACCAATCCGCCCGGATCGCGGATGCTCCACGGGTCCGTCCAGTGTAGCGCACCTTCCAGCGGCACGCCCAGCCCCGGCTCAAGCCGGTGCATCTCGGCGCCTGTGAGCGCAGCGCTGCCGATGCCGAAGCGCCGCACGGCTTCCGCCTTGCGATAGGCCTCGTCGCGCTTCGCGGTGTCACGGAAGAGCTGATACCAACCCTTCTTCTGGATCAGGTCGCCGGCCCCTGCCCGCTCGATCAGCGGCGCGTGCTCGCTGATCGAATGGGCGATCAGCGGGGCGTAGGTCTCCACGACGCGACGATAGTGGTCGGGACGGGAATGCCACCAGTACTGGCCGAGGAACGGCGCTATCCGCGGCAGTGCGCTCAGGTGGTAGTGCATGTCCGTGCGGTTGTTCAGCCCGTAGCGGAACAGGTCGCCCAGTCCCTGCGGGAAGGCGTGGGGCATCACCCCCTCGCGCTGGATCAGGCCGGCATTGCCGTAGGAGGTTTCCTCGCCGGCTCCACGCCGATCGACCAGCACGGTCGCCCTGCCCCGCATCTGCAGGTGCAGCGCGACGCTGACGCCCACGATACCCGCGCCCAGAACGATGCTATCGGCCTGCATGACTCAACCCGGAAAGTCTCTCTTGGCGGACAGCTTTAGCGGTGTTCGCGGCCGCCGTAACTGCGTCAGATGGGCAGTACGCGGGAGTATTTCACCTGCCCGAGCGAGAAGCTCGATTCAATCGAGCTGACACCCGCGACCTGGGTCAGCTTTTCGCGCAGGAATGCCTCGTAGGCGGCGAGATCGGCGCAGACGACGCGGAGCAGGAAATCGAACTGGCCGGTCATCAGGTAGCACTCCATCACCTCGGGCCAACCAGCGATCGCCTCGCCGAAGCGGTCCAGTTCCTCGGCGCGCTGGCGCTCCAGCTTGATCGAAATGAACACCGATACCGGCAGGCCAACCGCCTTCTGGTCGATCACGGCGCTGTAAGCCGCGATGATCCCCGCATCCTCCATCTGGCGAATCCGCCGCAGACAGGGAGAAGCGGAGAGCCCCACCCGGTCGGCGATCGCCTGGATGGTCATCCGTCCGTCTTCCTGCAATGCGCGGAGGATACGGCGGTCGATGGCCGTCAGGTCGGATTTGGCAGAATTCACCACTCTTGTCAGCATTTCGTGCAAAAACCTGCGCAACTCGGTGACAGAGCAGTCACAATAGGCGGGAAACACCCCAAAGCCTAGTGCACCGTTAATGTCAGACATTTGGGAGGGGATATGTCGTCGACGGAGCGGATCGCCCTGATTGAGGCGCTGGCTGGCAAGGCTCTGTGGTTGTCCAACTGGATGATCCACCACGCCAACCATCTGCGGGCCAATCCGGACGGGGTGAAGGTTGGCGGCCACCAGGCCTCCTCCGCGTCGATGACGGCGATCCTCTCCGCTCTCTACTTCGGCATCCTCAAGCCTGAGGACCGCGTGGCGGTGAAGCCGCATGCGGCGCCGGTGTTCCACGCGATCCAGTACCTGTTCGGCAAGCAGAGCCTCGATAAGCTCAAGGCCTTTCGCGGCTACGGCGGGGCGCAGTCGTATCCATCGCGCACCAAGGACACCGACGACGTCGATATCTCCACCGGTTCGGTTGGCCTCGGCGTCGCCTTCACAGCCTTCGCCTCGATGATCCAGGACTATGTGCGCGCCAAGCCGTGGGCGAAGAAGCGCGCCGAGGGCCGGATGATCGCCCTGGTCGGCGACGCCGAGCTCGACGAGGGCAATGTCTACGAGTGCCTGCTCGAGGGCTGGAAGCACAGCCTTCGCAACACCTGGTGGATCATCGACTACAACCGCCAGAGCCTCGACGGCGTAGTGCGCGAGGGTCTTTACGACCGGATCGAGGCGATCTTCCGCGCCTTCGAGTGGAACGTCGTGACGCTGAAATACGGCGCCAAGCAGCGCCGCGCCTTTGCCGAGCCGGGCGGCGAGCGGCTGCGCGAATGGATCGACGCCTGCCCCAACGCGCTTTACTCCGCGCTGATGTTCCGTGGCGGCGCGGCCTGGCGCGAACGGCTGACCGACGAGATCGGCGACCAGGGCGCGGTCACCGCCCTGCTCGAGCGCCGGACCGATGCCGAGCTGGCCGACTTGATGGCCAATCTCGGTGGCCACTGCATCGAGAGCCTGCTCGAGCAGTTCGAGACCCAGACCACCGACAAGCCGACGGTGTTCATCGCCTATACAGTCAAGGGCTGGGGCACCCCGCTCGCCGGTCATAAGGATAACCACGCCGGGCAGATGACCGGGGCGCAGATCGAGAGCCTCAAGGCCTCGATGGGGGTTCGTGAGGGGCACGAGTGGGAGCGCTTCGAGGGGCTCAAGCAGTCCGAACGCGAGCTGCAGGCCTTCCTCGACGCCGTCCCATTCAACACCACACAGTCTCGACGGCTTTCCTCCCCCGCCGTCGCGGCGCTGGGGCCGCAATTCGTCGGCCCCGGCGCCACTTCCACGCAGACGGCGTTCGGCAAGATCCTCGACGCCATCGCCAAGACCGACAGCGAACTGGCGCGCCGCATCGTCACCACCTCGCCCGACGTTACGGTCTCAACCAACCTCGGCACCTGGGTCAACCGCCGGCACCTGTTCGCCAACCGCGAAATGGCCGACATCTTCCAGAAGGAGCGGATCCCGAGCGCGCAAAAGTGGCAATTCACGCCCGATGGCCAGCATATCGAGCTGGGCATCGCCGAAATGAACCTGTTCCTGCTGCTCGGTGCCGCCGGCCTCAGCCATTCGCTGTTCGGCGAGCGGCTTCTGCCGGTGGGCACGCTCTACGACCCGTTCATTGCCCGCGGCCTCGATGCGCTGAACTATGCCTGCTACCAGGACGCCAGGTTCCTGCTGGTCGCGACCCCCTCCGGGGTGTCGCTGGCCGGCGAAGGTGGCGCGCACCAATCCGTCGGCACGCCGCTAATCGGCATGGCACAGGATGGGCTGGCCTCGTTCGAACCGGCCTTTGCCGATGAGCTATCTGTCATCATCGACTGGGGCTTCGATTACATGCAGCGCGACGGCAGCGACCGGGCGGATCTCGCCGACTGGCCGCGCGACGTCTCCGGCGGATCGGTCTACCTGCGGCTCTCCACCCGCTCGATCGAGCAGCCGCCCCGCGAAGTCACGCCGCAGCTGGCCAGCGACATCATTCGCGGCGGCTACTGGCTGGTGCCGCCGACCCCGAGTTGCGAAGTGATCATCGCCTACCAGGGCGTCCTCGCCAGCGAGGCGATTGCCGCGGCCGGCACCGTCGGCGGCGACCGGCGCAACGTGGCGGTGTTGGCCGTTACCTCCGCCGATCGGCTCAATGCCGGCTGGCACGCGGCGCAGCGTGCCCGCCTCCACGGCGACCTCTCGGCCACCTGCCACATCGAGACGCTCCTGGCCGATGCGCCCGCCACGGCGGCACTCGTCACCGCCATCGACGGCCACCCGGCAACGCTCGGCTGGCTCGGAAGCGTCAGGGGGCATCGCGCCATCACTCTGGGCGTCGAGCACTTCGGCCAGACCGGCACGGTGACCGATCTCTACCGCCATTTCGGCATCGACGCGGCCGCCATTGCCAACGCGGCGCAGAGCCTCTTCGGAGGGCGGCGATGACCGGAGATCGCTCAAGTTTTCGGCAGTCGCGCACCGGGCGCGAGAGTTGTCCACGAATCCCTGACATTCGCCTTGCCAAGCCAATCCGGAGTTGTCAGACATATGTCATACGGCAGATTTCGAGGGGAAATCGATCTGCCCAAGACCGGTTGCCGGGTGAGGCGTCTATACCCGGCCGCCGCGCATGCCACCCCCGAGCGGAGCAGCCATCATGCACCGCTTCGTCCGGGGCACAGGGGACGTCAAATCGGCTCTGCAACAAGGAGGGAGCTATATGAACGCGTTGCTGAAATTTGTCGGCGCGCTGGCGCTCGCTGCGGGATTGACCGCGGCACCAGCGCTGGCCCAGACAAAGCTCACGGTGCCAGGCGGTTCTACAACCGGCACCTACATGGACTACATGAAGACGGTTTATGCACGCGCATCGGGCTCCGAGCTCCTGCAGGTGCCGCTCACCAGCTTCGACAACGAGTACCAGCTCACCCCGCTCGCGGCCGAAAGCTGGACCCAGTCGGACGATGGCCTCACCTGGACCTTCAAGCTGCGTGACGGGCTCGTCTGGAGCGATGGGCAGCCGCTGACGGCCGGCGACTACGTCTTCGCCCTGCAGCACGCTGCCACCAGCGGCTATGATTTCGCCTGGTACTGGGACTTCGCCGGCGGCATCAAGAACTGGAAGGAAGTCACCGAAGGCAAGGCCGGTCCCGAGACCCTCGGCCTCAAGGCCGTCGACGACAAGACCCTCGAGATCACCTCGACCGCATCCAAACCCTACATGCCGAGTGTGGTCAGCCTCTGGTATCCGGTGCCCAAGCATCAGTTCGACAAGTTCGGCGATGACTGGTCCACCGCCGTCGAGAACGTCGTTTCCTCCGGCCCGTTCAAGCTGCAAGCCTGGGAGAAGTCGAACAACTCGGTGACGCTCGTGAAGAACGAGACCTACACCGGCCCATGGCCGGCCGAGGTCGATGAACTCACGATCGACCCCTCGCTCGGCGCCCCCGAAGTCGGCATGCCGGCCTTCCTCGCCGGCGATGTAGGCTACACATGGCTCAACGCCGGTCAGATCCCGGTGGTGAAGCAGCGCTTCCCCGACGCGATCCGTACCAACACCGTGTTCGCGACCTCGTACCTTGCGTTCGACCTCGAGAAGGCGCCGTTCGACAATGTCGACGTCCGCCGCGCCCTCTACTACGCCGTCAACCGTGACGAGCTGACCCAGACGGTACTCAAGGACATCGCTATCCCGGCGCATTCGATCCTCGCGCCCGGCTATCCTGGGTACAGCGAGAAGATCGCGGCCGAGGCCGTGTTCGACCCGCAGAAGGCCAAGGACCTGCTTGCCAAGGCCGGTTATCCGAACGGCGAAGGCTTCCCGACCATCGAGGTCTGGTTCCGCGAGGAAGGCGGCTATAACGGCGCCATCCTGCCCCCGATGGCCCAGTACCTGCAGGCCCAGTTCAAGGACATCCTCGGGATCACCATGAATATCAAGGTGATGCCGGGCAAGGACTGGATGGAAGGCATGCTGGCGCGCAAGAACAACATCTACCTGGCGCCCTACGAGTACGACTATCTCGATCCGTCGAACTTCTACGGCCTGTTCTACAATGGCGGCCGCCACAGCTACCACGTGCCTGAATACGACAAGCTCGTCGCTGAAGCCGACAAGGCTCCCAAGTGGGAAGACCGCGTGGCGCTCTACGAGCAGGCCGAGCAGGTGATGATCGACCAGGGCCTGATCGTGCCGCTGGTGCATCCGATCATCATGGCCGCGGTCAGTGAGGACATCTCGGGTGCGGGCGTCTCGCCCAACTCGAAGGGCTTCACCCCGCTCGATCGTATCGGCAACTTCCTCTACTCGCACATCTCGGTAAAGCAGTAGTCGAACCAACCTCGTGTCCCCCGGCCGACGCCGGGGGACACCCTCCCAAGGGCCAGGGCAGCGCATGACACTCGTCGATATCAAGGGCCTCAAGGTCAGTTTCGCCCAGCATGGCGGCACAATCGAAGCCGTCCGCGGCGTCAGCCTGCACGTGAACGAGGGCGAGAGCCTCGGCATCGTCGGCGAATCCGGCTCGGGAAAGTCCGTGACCTGCATGGCGCTGATGCGCTTGCTGCCTCCGACGGCCAAGGTCACCGCCGACAGCATGATCCTCGACGACGTCAACGTCGTCGACGCCGACAAGCGCACAATGGCAAGCGTCCGTGGGCGGTCCGCCGCGATGATCTTCCAGGACCCGATGACGGCGTTCGATCCGGTGTTCACCATCGGGCACCAGATCGTCGAGACCATCCGCACGCACCGCAGAACCAGCAAGCGCGAGGCGCTCGCCGAGGCTGAGCAGCTCCTGCGCCGCGTTGAGATCCTCAACGCCAAGGAGGTTCTCGCCTACTACCCCCACCAGCTTTCCGGCGGCATGCTGCAGCGCGCGATGATCGCGATGGCGCTGTCCTGCCGGCCCAAGGTGCTGATTGCCGATGAGCCGACTACGGCGCTCGACGTCACCATCCAGGCGCAGATCCTCCAGCTCATCAAGCAGTTGCAAGCCGAGTTCGGCATGGCGCTGATCATGATCACCCATGACCTCGGCGTCATCGCCGAGACGGTCGATCGGGTCGTCGTCATGTATGGCGGCCGGGTGATGGAAGAAGGCCCGGTGCAGCAGATCTTCGATGCACCCACCCATAGCTACACTCAGCAACTGCTCGCCAGCCTGACCGCGGGGTCGACCAAGCAAGCCGCCCGCGACGAGCCGCCAGTCGCGCCCGCACTGGAGTTGCGCGACCTCAGCAAGGTCTACAAGCTCCGCCGCCAGGGCCGGATCTTTGCGACCTACTCCGATCACCACGCGGTACGCGAAGTCAGTCTGACGCTGCCGCGCAACAAGATCGTCGGCCTCGTCGGCGAGTCCGGCTCGGGCAAGAGCACCACCGGCATGATGGCGATGCGCCTGATCGAGCCGACCAACGGCCGCATCTTCGTGGATGGCTCGGATATCAGCACGCTCGACACGGCTGCTCTCAAATCCTTCCGCCGCCGCATGCAGGTGGTCTTCCAGGACAGCTACTCAGCGCTCGATCCGATGATGACCCTCACCGAGATCATCACCGAACCGCTGCACATCCATGGCCTGATGAACCAGCGGCAACGTGACGACCTGGCGCTGGAGTGGCTGGAGAAGGTCGGTCTCGATAAGAGCTTCGGGCTTCGCTACCCGCACGAGTTGTCGGGCGGGCAGCGCCAGCGCGTCGCCATTGCCCGCGCTCTTGTTCTCGGCCCGTCTGTGCTCGTCGCGGATGAGCCCACCTCCGCGCTCGATGTCTCGGTGAAGGCCCAGATCATCGGCCTGCTCAAGAACCTGCAGCGCGAGATGGGCCTGTCGATGCTGTTCATCAGTCACGACCTCAGCGTCGTGCGTTCGCTCACCGACACGGTCGTCGTCATGTATCGCGGCCGCGTCGTCGAACAGGCGCCTACCGGCGCGCTCTTCGCCGACCCGCGGCATCCATACACGCGCGCCCTGCTCGATGCGATTCCCGCCACCAATCCGCGCAACCGCCGGCAGCGCACGTTCCTCAAGGCCGCCGACATCGAGGCCGCCGTGCCACGGCTCGCTGCAGCCTCCCTCGCCGAAGCCGCCACCCCTGGCAGCACCCCGCAACTCGTGAGCATCGCTCCCGGCCACCTGGTCGAAGCGATCGTCACCAACTAGGGAGCGCGAGCATGGCCCTCTACATCCTCCGACGGCTCGTCTCGATTGCCTTCACCTTCTTCGTGGTGTCGGTCATCGTGTTCCTGATGATGCACGCCGTCCCCGGCGGCCCCTTTGACGGCAACGATATGCCGGTTTCCAAGGCCGTCCGCGACACGTTGATGGCCAAGCTCGGCCTCGATCAGCCGTTATGGGTGCAGTACGTCAACTACATGAAGGGGGTGCTGACCTTCGATTTCGGCTACCCGTACCAAGCCCCCGGCGAAACCGTGATCAGCCTCCTCGCCGACGCCTGGCCCCCTAGCCTTTTGCTCGGCGGTCTCGGGGTCCTCATCGGCGCACCCCTTGGCATCCTCCTCGGCATGGCCGCAGCCCTCAATCGCAACACCTGGATCGACTATTTCGCCTCGGCGCTGGCGACACTCGGCCTCACCATTCCGGTGTTCGTCATCTCGATGCTGCTGATCCTCGTCTTCGCAGTCTGGTTCAACTGGCTGCCCGCCAGCGGCTGGGGCAAACCCGAACGCTGGATCCTACCCATCATCGCCTATGCCGCGATCCCGGTGGCGACCTATGCCCGCTACACACGCTCCGCGATGCTCGACAACCTGAACCGGCCGTTCGTCACGGCGCTCCGCGCCAAGGGGCTCAGCGAGAACCGCGTGATCTTCCAGCATGTTCTGCGCAACTCGGCCATTCCGATGGTGGCGGTGTTCCTTCCCATGTTCATCGGCACCGCCACCGGCTCGATCTTCGTCGAGGCGATGTTCCGCGTTCCCGGCCTCGGCTCCTACTTCGTGTCTTCCATTGAGAACCGCGACTATCCCCTTGAAATGGCATTAGTGCTCATGGTGACGGTCGCCTTCTGCTTCGCCTACCTCATCAGTGACATTGCCTATGCCTGGCTTAACCCACGCATCCGTTTCGGGAACCAGCCGCGATGAGCACCAACATCGACGTCGCCGCCGAACTGGCCGTACCGGCAACCGCCAAGCAGCGCAGCCCCGCCTATTTCGCCCTGCGCCGGTTCCTCGCCAACAAGGCGGCGGTTGCCGGCGGCATCGTACTCGTCATCTTGATCCTCGCCGCGATCCTTGCGCCGCTCTTCACCAAGACGGATCCGTCTGCTCAGGCCTTCCTCACCCAGTCCCTCGCCTTCCCGTCCGCCGAGTTCTGGTTCGGGGTCGACGACCTCGGCCGCGATTTCTTCACCCGGATCGTCTACGGCGCCCGCGTTTCGCTCACCATCGGGTTCGCGGCGGCCACGTTCAGCGTCGTCATCGGGATCCCGCTCGGTGCGCTCGCCGGCTATTTCGGCGGCAGGACCGACTGGGTGATCATGCGTATCATCGAACTCTTCTCGGTGGTTCCATCGCTGCTCGCCGCCATGCTGCTGGGGGCGCTCACCGGCGGGGGCTTTCTCACCATCATCACCATTGCGGCTCTGTTCGGCTGGGTGAACGTCTGCCTGCTGGTTCGGGCGCAGGTGAAATCCCTGCGCGAGAAGGAGTTCATCCGGGCAGCCCAGGCGCTCGGGGCGTCGCCTTGGTACGTCATCCGCCGACACCTGATCCCCAACGCGATCTCCCCGATCATCGTCGGCTTCGTGCTGGCCATTCCGCTCGCCATGATGCTCGAGGCCTCCCTGAGCTTCCTTGGCATCGGCGTGCCGCCGCCGACTCCCAGCTGGGGGCAGATGATCAACGTCGGCATGAATTTCATGTTCTTCTACTGGCACATGGCCGTCTTCCCGACGGCGGCCCTGGCCATCACCGTGCTCGCCACGACGCTATTCGGCGACGGCTTGCGCGATGCACTCGATCCCACACTGAAAGGGCGCTGACTTGTCCTCCAATCTCGCGCGGCACTTCCTCCTTCGGGACGATGTCGTCTTTCTCAATCACGGCTCGTTCGGCGCCTGCCCGCGTCCGGTGTTCGAGACCTACCAAGGGTGGCAGCTCGAGCTCGAGCGTCAGCCAGTGGCCTTCCTCGGCCGCGAGTTGACGGAGCGGATGCGTGTCCCCCGCGTCGCGCTATCGGCCTTTCTCGGTACGACCTCGGAGAACATCGTCGGCCTCGTCAATGCCACCGAGGGTCTCAATATCGTCGCCCAGTCGCTCGACCTCAAGGAAGGCGACGAGATCCTGACGACCGACCACGAATACTCTGCGCTGGAAAAGACCTGGGCCTATGTGGCTCGACGGACCGGAGCGAAGATCGTCACGGTCAAGGTGCCGATGCCCTTCGTCTCCGAGGCGGCGTTCACCGACACGCTGCTGGCGGCGATGACCGATCGAACCAAGGTGCTGTTCCTCAGCCACATCACTTCGCCAACCGCACTGGTGTTCCCGATCGAACGGCCGATCGCCGAGGCCCGCAAGCGCGGCATCTGGACCGTGATCGACGGCGCTCACACCCCCGGCCACATCCCGCTGAACCTCGACGCGATGGGCGTCGATTTCTACTCGGGCAACTGCCACAAATGGCTGATGACGCCGAAGGGCTCGGCCTTCCTCTACGTCCGGCCGGAACTGCAGGGCATGATCAACCCGCTGGTGATCAGCCACGGCTGGACCGCGGACTCAAAGCAACCCGACGCCAAGGGCGCCTTTGGCAACTCGCCGTTCATCGACGAGCTTGAAATGCAGGGCACCCGCGACCCGGCAGCCTGGCTGACTGTGCCGGCCGCTATCGAGTTCCGTAAGGACCACGACTGGACCAGCGTCGCCGCCGATTGCCGGGTGCTGGCGCAGGACACCGCCCGCCGGCTACAGGCGCTGACCGGCCTTGCGCCGCTCAGCACGCCGGAATTCTGCGCGCCGCAGATGGTGGCAATGCCGATCCCGGACACCGATACAGTGGAACTCGCCAAGCAGTTGATGGCGCGCTACTCGATAGAAATCCCGGTTTTCAAGTGGCAGGACCACTCGATCGTCCGGGTTTCGGTGCAAGGATACAACTCGAAAGCGCAGATGGACATTCTGATCGAGGCACTGACAGACCTGCTGGATTTGCAGGGGAAGCCGGAGCTGGCGCGTCAGCATGGCTGACAAATCCGCCGAACTGTGATGGTGGTGCCGGCGCGGCCATTTGGGCCGGGAGGAACAGGCGTGGCACAGGACGGAGCACTGAGCTACCTCGAACCGCTGGAGACGCGGACCCGCGGCGTTGCCGTGCTGGATGCGCTTGCCGACATGATCGAGCGTGCCGGGCTGAAGATCGGCGACCGCCTGCCGCCGGAAATTTCGCTCGCCACGACACTCGGGGTTGGACGCTCCACTATTCGCGAGGCCCTGAACCGCTGGGAGGGCCTCGGCATCATTCGCCGCCGACGTGGTGACGGCACTTATCTCGCCGCGAAGGTGCAGACCTCCCGCGGCCTGGTGCCGACGATGATCCGGCTCGAAGGCGAGGCTCTGATCCGCCTGATCGAGGTTCGCCGTGCTCTGGAAAACGACGTCGTCCGCAAGGCGACGATCAATGCGACCGACGCGCAGCGCGCCGAGATCTCACGGCTATGCGACGTGCTGCTCGTCGAAGTTGCCGCCCGCCGCAACTGGCACAAGGCCGACGCGGCGTTCCACGGCGCCATCTACGAAGCGTCGGGCAACCCGATGTTCGGCGAGATCCTGCACAAGCTCGACGATGCCCTCGAGCGCTCGAATGAATCGCCGTTTGGGCGTGACGACTTCGGCCTCGCCTCGTTCCCGCCGCACCGGGACCTCGCCGATGCAATCGTCGCCGGGGACCCCGATGCGGCGGCGGCTGCCATCCATGTGGTGCTCGATTTTGTCGCCGGCGAGATCCGCGACATCATCACCATCGGCCTGCCCATCGAGGCCGCCAAGAACTAGGTCTCAGGTAGGCCGGCTGGGCGGGCGCGGATAGGTGATCCGCGGCGGCAGGCGATGGTGCACTAGCGCCACGCCGATCAGGCATGCCGCACCCGCTGTCACCACCAGGAACAGCATCTCGATCGGCATGTGCGTCGAGAAGGCCACCAGCGGCACTGCGCCGGCCGGCGGATGCGTCACCCGCAACAGCAGCATCGCTGCGATCACCAGACCGACGGCAATCGTTGCCACCCACCACGCTGCCGGCGCCAAGGTCAGCATGGCGACGCTGATCGCTGCCGCCACCAGGTAGCCGCCGAAGATGTTGGCGGGCTGGGCCAATGGGCTCTCGGCCTGCCCGAACAGCAGCACCGCCGTCGCACCAAACGGCGCCAGCAGCATCGGCAGCCCGGTCCAGGCGGCCAGCCCGCCAACCAGCGTCATCGCCACCACGGCGCCGGTGCCCGACTTCAGATGCGACAACGTCTGGCCGCGCGGCTCGTGCCGGTGGATGAAATCGAGAAGGCGGCTCAAGGGAGATACTCAGGCAGGAAAACGGTGCACGTTTGAAGCGCAGTTTGCTGCCTATTTCAAGAGCATACAGCTTAAACTTCAGGCGGTCCGACGAATGTCTATCTTCAGTTGTGCTGATGACGCGACGCTCACCCCTGCCGCTTGGCGCGCTGCACAGCGGCGTCGAACTCATGGAGGAAGTTCGAGCGGTCCCTGGCGGTGAAGCCGGCATTGTAGCCCTTGCTCTCACCAGTCTCGCGGAGGTGCTGGTTCAGTTCGCGCATCGCCAGCGCCATGCCGATCGAGTGCTCGGTGAAGGGCTTGCCGGTCGGTCCGAGGACGATCGCGCCCTTCTTCAGCGCCCGGCTCGCCAGCGGAATGTCAGATGTCACCACGAGATCATCGGCTCCCGCATGCTCGACGATCCAGTCATCGGCCGCGTCAGCACCCTGCGGCACCATTACGTTGCGGATCATCGGATCACGCGACGGCCGCAGCCCGAAATTGGCGACGAACGTCGTCACCATGCCGTGCCGCTCAGCTACGCGCAGCACCTCGTCCTTTACAGGACAGGCGTCGGCATCCACAAAGATCTGCGGCAAGGCCAAACTTGATCACTCCGCTGCACAATCGCGCCGCAATGACGGCGCACCCATGCCACGACAATAGCAATGACACCGGATTCGCCGATGCGCCTTTTGCCGCTCTCCCTGCTCCTCGTCCTGCCGCTGCTCGCCGCCTGCGACAGCAATACGCCCAAGGCGCCCGGCGCCGACGCGCCGGCAGCGGTTACCCCCGCGAAGGCTCCGGCCACCGGCAAGACGCCGGCAACTGCCGCTGCCACCGCCAAGCTGCCGCCTGGCGCTCGTCCGCTGATCGGCAGTTGGGCCGCGGATGCCTCCGGTTGCGCCGATACCGCAGCGCTCACAGTGGTTTCCGCCACCAGCTACGCCGTGGGTGGCAAGAGCTGCGATATCGCGCTCGCCGACAACAAGGACGGCACGTTCAGCGCCACCTGCGGCAAGCAGGACCTGAAGCTGACGCCGATTTTCGGGCCAACCGGCGAAGGTATCCGGGTGGCGGCCGGCGACAAATCGAGCACGGTGTTCCGCTGTTCGAAATAGCCTACATGCCCTGAACGAAGCCGAGAATGTTGCCCTCGGAGTCCTTGGCCCAGGCGTTCTTCACCGGGCCGAAGGTTGCGATGCCATTCTCGGTTTTGAGGTCCGGCAGGTCGTAGTCGAGGAACGACACGCCCTTGCCGCGCATCGCCTGCATGTCGCCGGTGAGGTCGGTGGTGTCGAACGAGAGCAGCGTGTGCTCTGCCGTGCCGGCGTAGTCCGACTTGTAGAGGTAGGCGTTGACGCCGTGCAGCGCGAAGTTGGCGCCATACTCGTCCTGCTTGTCAGGTTTCAGCCCGAGCTTGTCGGCATACCAGGCGACGGCACGCTGCACGTCCTTGGCTGGCAGCATGGCGGTAGCGTTGCGGTTGGCAAACATCAGGTATTCCTCCGTTTTGGAAATCGTGGCTCAACGCGGTAGCGGCGCCAGAGTTTCCCTCCGCCCGCGGCCGCCCAGTTTGCCTCGAACTTTATCGGCCCACTGGACGCCACCGCTCGATTGCTCTCAGATGCCCTTGGGATCAGGTAGGTGGGAGCTTATCGTGACAACAGCAAGCGGCATCCTCTTCGACTACACGCAGACCTACCGTCAGGTGGTAGCCGTCCCGACAACAGTTGCCGCAAGCGACGCGATCTTCTTTTTCGAGCCGCACGGCCATTTCCCGATCACCGATCTCGGCGAGTTCACGCTGGACGCTTCGCTGCAGGTGAGCATTGAGGGCTACGACCTCGGCACGCTCTACAACTTCAACCCGGCCGATGACCTGTTCGACGATCCCAATGCCGATAGCGACGTCCCGGGTCGGCACGTCGCGGTCATTCCACAGGATGTCTGGGCCGCCATCATCGCCGATGGAGTGGTCGAGATCGACTACCGGCTCGGCCTCGATTCCGACCGCTCCAGCCCCGCCGACTACATGCTGGCCGAGTTCGTATGGAACCCGGGCAGCATCAGCCATCGCGGCACGGCGGCAAACGACATCGTCAACGGCAGCAACGCGCCGGGCAAGCTTTGGGGCGATGCCGGGAACGACTACGTCGTCGGCGGTTACTGGGACGACAAGGCCTGGGGCGGCGACGGCGACGACAAGATCTACGGCGGGTCGGGAGACGACAAACTCTGGGGCGGCGCCGGCGACGACAGCGTACTCTACGGCGAAGCAGGCGACGACCGCATCTGGGGCGAAGCTGGCAATGACGTGCTCTACGGCGGCAATGGGCACGACAAGCTCTGGGGCGGCAACGGCAACGACACGCTCGATGGCGGTGTCCACGACGATCAGCTGTGGGGCGGCGCTGGTGCGGATAGTTTTGTGTTCGCGGCCTCCGCGGGCCACGACAAGATCTACGATTTCGAGCAGGGCGTCGATCGCATCGACCTCACCCAGCTCGCCGACGTCGATTTCTCCGACCTTGCCATCCGCGAAGCCAATGGCTCCACCGTCATCAGTGTCGACGACATCAGCATCACACTCAGTGGCTTCACCGGCGTCACCGTGGACGATTTCCGCTTCGCATGACCCCATTCGAGCGCATCACCACGGAGGTTCGGGCCCAGATTCCGCTGGTCCGCGCCATGGAGGCCGCGCTCGGCAAGGAACGGGCGCACGCGCTGGTCCGCGAGGCCCTCGACAAGGCCAACCGCGCCATCGTCGCGCAGCGCGGCTCCCTGCTCGATATCCCGACGCTGTCCGCCGAGTTCGCCGGCTTCGGCGAGGGCGTGCGCTACGAGTTCGAAACCCTGGAGCAGACCGACACCCTGCTGCGCAACCAGGTCAACCACTGCGACTATGCCGAGTTCATGGAGCAGATCGGCGCCCGCGACCTCGGCGAGCTCTTGATCTGCAACGGCGATTTCGCCATGGCCGACGAGCTGGGGCTGAAGCTCGAGCGAACGAAGACCTGCATGAACGGCGATGGCATGTGCAACTTCTGCTACCACGTCAAAACGCAGCAACCCGCAGCCTAGCTACCCCACTTCTCGCGCCACGTCGGCACTGGATCACCAGGCGCTGGCGCGGCGAGGTAGATCGCCCGGGCCATCGCGCGACTGAGGCAAACGGCTGCCGCATGGCCCAGTTGCAACACGTTCAGCACCGGCGTGGTCACCGGACGCGCACCGGTCGAAACCGAGAAGATCAGGTCGCCATCCACCTGCGTGTGCGCCGGGCTCGCCCCACGGGCAATGCCGTCCTGTGCCGCCACCGCGAGGCGCTTCAGCTGCGCCTTGGTAAGATCAGCATCGGTGGCGACGATGGCGATGGTGGTGTTGGAGATCGGCGTCACCCAGTCACGCTTGGAGCGCGCCGTCTGCTCGAACGGCATCGGCGCCGTCAGCGGCCCGAGGCCACCGAACTCGCCGTCCGCCTCGAACGGCGCGGCCCAGAAATGCCTGCTGTCGCCCATTGTGACGCTGCCGGTGGGGTTCGCCACCACCAATGCACCGACGGTGAAGCCACCCGGGATCACCAGCGAGGCCGAGCCGAGCCCACCTTTGAGGTTAGCCGTCAGGGCCCCAACACCCGCGCCGGCAGTGCCAAGCGCGAAGTCCTCTCCGGCGTTGCGCAGCGCCGCCAGACCCAGGGCCCGGTACGGGTTCTCGTCCCAGTCCTTGTCGCCATTGTTGAGCAGGTCGAAGATGATGGCGCCCGGCACGATCGGGATCGTCGCCCGCTCCACCTTGAAGCCGCGGCCCATTTTCCTGAGCCCGTCACTTACCCCCGAAGCCGCATCGAGCCCGAAGGCCGAGCCACCCGACAACACCAGCGCATCGATCTCCTCGACCAGCTTGTCCGGCGCTAGGAGCTCCGTCTCACGCGACCCGGGCGAGCCGCCCATTACATCGACCGAAGCGCGGAACGGCTTGTCCGCCACAAGCACCGTGGTGCCGGTCTTGATCTTGTGGTCTTCGGAGTTCCCGACGCGCAGGCCCGCGACGTCGGTGATCAGGTTGCGCGGTCCGGGTTTCATCCGGGCTCCTTTGTCTCAGGCGGCCGCTCCCAGCCGCTCGTTCACCAGCGCCAGCGCCTGGTTGACCGGCACTCCGTCCGGGTCCCAGGTGCGGCGCATCTCCAGCATCTGCTGGGCAATCGCCCAATTGCCGAGTTTCAGATGCGCATCGAGCAGCAGTTGTCCGAAAAGGTCGCGCTGGGCGTGGCTGCCGCCGATCTCAGTCATCCGCGGATTCGCCACCGAAAGCCACTTGGCGGCTGCGGCATGGTCGCCGCGGGCGTGGGCGAGGACGCCGCGCGCCGCTGGCAGCGCCACTTCCTGCCAGACCACGCGATCGAACGTAGCGGAGGTGGCCGCCTTCTCCTCCACCGCCCGCATCAACTCATCGGCCTCGGCACGCTCGGCCCGTGCCAGCCCGTAGAGGTATTGCAGCGTCAGGAACGGCTGGATGGTGTCCCGCCCCCTGCCCTTCATGTGATCAGCCACATCCTCCCAGCGGCCACCGACATCCATGCCAGCGACTTCCATCCGCGCCAGCAGCGACACCGCCCCAACCTGATCCTGCGAGTAATCCGGCTCGATGCCCCAGACGTGGTTGTCATAGGCGTCGAACACCGCGGCGTTGTCGCCTTGGCTGATGTGGAACAGCGCCTTGTGCCACCAATTGTGGGTGTACATGAACGAGTTGAGATCGACCCAGGTCTGCTGCGCCTCGGCAAGGAACTGCACGCCCTCCTCGACCCGCCCGGTGCCCAGCATCACATGCGCCAGGGCATGCTGCGCCCACGGCTCCTTGGTCTTCAGCTTCAGCGCCAGGCGCGCCTCGCGCTCGGCAGTCTCGAGGTCGTGCAACTGCTCGTAGCCGAAGGCCAGCATACCGTGTATGTGCGGGTTCTCGGCATTCGCCGCCTCGGCCACCCGGGCGATGCGCAGCATGTTCGCCGCGTCGCCACGGTTGAAGCTGAAATACTGATGCAGCTTCACCGAGGCGAGGTCGCGCGGATAGCGCGCTACGATCTCGTCGCCGATCGCCTGCACGCCGGGGATGTCGTCGCTGATCCAGCGCTTAAGCTGTGTGACCAGCATCCGCTCGCGCTCGTTTGCCCCTTCTGCCGACGCCTGCGCCCGCGCAAGATACTTCGACGCCACTCTCTTGGCGCCCTCGGCCTCGAGGAACATCCAGGTGAACCCGGCATAAGTGTTGGCCAGCACGGCATCTGGCTCACCATCTGCGGCGGCGATGATGTTGCCGGCCTTCTTCTCGTAACTGAGGAAGCCGGTGACAAAGTCGTCGATCCCCTGGAGCGTCGCGCTACTCGCGCGGCTCACTTCATTTCCGAGGGCATCCTGTGCCATGTTCGTACTAACCATTTGTCCAACCGGTCAAATATAGACCTCGCGCCGAGCCTGTCCACGCCGGTCGCTAGCAAAAACAGTCGAGATTGCCACGTGCCGCAATTCCAGAACGGCCCCGCCTCCGTGCACTACGAAATCCTCAGCGAGGGCAAGCCGCTGCTGCTGATCGCCGGCACCGCCAGCGACGGCGCCAGTTGGGGTCCGCTGCTGCCGCTGTTGCCCGGCCGACAGCTGATCCTCATCGACAATCGCGGCTCCGGCCAGACTCGCGTCGAAGGACCGATCGAAATCGCGGAGATGGTTGCCGATTGCGCGGCGCTGCTCGATCACCTCGGTCTTGATCGGGTCGACGTGGTCGGTCACTCGCTCGGCGGCTTCCTCGGCCTCGCCCTCGCGGCGCTTCATCCAACACGGGTGAGCCGCCTCGTAACGCTGGGCGCCGGCACCATCAGCCCCAAGGCCCGCGTGCTGTTCCACGATCTGTCTCGGCTCTACTTCACCGAGCCGCCAGCCGACTGGTTCCGTCTGCTCTACCAATGGCTGTTCTCGACGCCGTTCTTCGCCGACGAGGCGAATGTCGCAGCGGCAGCGGCGGCCTCCACTGCTTACGCCCACCGGCAGTCGCCCGGCGACTTCGCGCGGCAGGTGGTGGCGCTCGATCGTGGCATGATCGTCGACCTCTCGACCATCGCCTGCGATGTGCTGGCTCTCTCCGGCGATCTGGACCTGCTGGCCCCGTTCGGCGCCGTCGAGGAACTGCACGGCAAGGTGCCACGCTTCACCCACGAGCCCATCGCCAACGCCGCCCATTCGCTGCACTGGGAGGCGCCGGCATCCGTTGCCCGCGAGATCAACGCGTTCCTGCGCTAGATCACGCGCCCGCCATCCACCTCGAGCGCCACGCCGGTGATCATCGAGGCCTCGTCCGAGCAGAGGAAGCAGGCGGCATTGCCCATGTCCTCGGGCGTCGAGAACCGCCCCAACGGAATGGTGGCGAGGAACTTGGCCCGGATTTCCGGCGTGTCCTCTCCCATAAAGGTCTTCAGCAGCGGCGTCTCGCCGGCCACCGGGTTGATAGCGTTCACCCGCACGCCGAACGGCGCCAACTCCACCGCCATCGACTTGGTCGCGGTCACCATCCAGCCCTTCGATGCATTGTACCAGCTGAGCCGGGGCCGCGGGCTCACTGCGGCGGTGGACGCGACATTAAGGATGGCCCCGGTCTTCCGCGCCTTGAAGTGCGGCACGAGGTGGCGCGCCGTCAGGTAGACCGACTTCATGTTCACGTTGAACACCCGGTCGAAATCGGCCTCGGAAATCTCGTCCAGCGCTGCCGGCAGGTGCGATACGCCGGCATTGTTGACGAGGATATCGACCTTGCCGAAGGCCATCAGCGCCGCAGCTGCAAGCTGATTGACGCTCGCATCCTTGCTGACGTCGACATGGCCCGCCTTCTGGCCGAGCTCTCGCGCCAGTGCCTCCGCGCCCTCGAGATTGATGTCGGCGATCAGCACCCGCGCACCCTCGGCGGCGAACTTCCGCACGATGCCGGCGCCGAACCCCGATGCGCCGCCCGTAACGATGGCGACCTTGCCCTCTAGTCTCATAAAATCACCCGTGCCATGCGGCTACCGTCTTCAACACCGAGAAGCCGTACAGCGCCTCGAAACCCTTTTCCCGGCCATGACCGGATTTGCCGACGCCGCCGAACGGCAGCTCGACGCCACCGCCCGCGCCGTAGTTGTTCAGGAACACCTGCCCGGTCTTGATGGCCTTGGCCATCCGCATCTGCCGCCCGCCGTCGGCAGTCCAGATACCTGCCACCAGCCCGAAATCCGTGCCATTGGCGATCGCTACCGCCTCGGCTTCGTCCTCGAACGGGATCACCACCTGCACCGGCCCGAAAATCTCGTCCTGCGCCAGCCGGTTGTCCGACGACACGCGCGATAGGAGCGTGGGCGCCAGATAGTGCCCCCCGCTCGGCGCATCGCCGACGATGCTGCCCTGCCCGGCTATTTCGGCCCCGCCCAGATCGCCCAGGAACCCGCCGACGATCTCCTTCTGCCGTTCCGAAACCAGCGGCCCGAGATCGAGATCGGCCACCGCCGGCCCAACCTTCAGAGCGCGATAACGCTCCGCCATCCGGCCCAGCACCTCGTCGTGTATCGACCGCTGCACCAATATCCGCGAACTCGCCGAGCAGGTCTGCCCAGCATTCTGGATACCCGCATTGATCAGGAACGGCAGCGCCCGATCGAGGTCCGCATCAGCGAATACCAACTGCGGCGATTTCCCGCCCAGCTCCAGCGTCACCGGCACCACGTTCTCGGCCGCCGCATGCTGGATCAGCTTCCCCACCCCAACCGAGCCGGTGAACGAAATGTGGTTCACCCCAGGATGCGCCGTCAGCGCCGCGCCAGCTTCCTCGCCCAGGCCCGGCACCACGTTCAGCGCCCCGGCCGGCAGCCCCGCCTCCTCGGCGATCTTGGCGAAGGCGATCGCCGTGAGACACGCCTCCTCCGCCGGCTTCAGCACCGCGGCATTGCCCATCGCCAGCGCGCCGGTCACCGAGCGGCCGATGATCTGCATCGGGTAGTTCCACGGGATGATATGCGCCGTGACGCCATGCGGCTCGCGCAACGTGTAGACCGTGTAGCCGTCGAGATAGGGAATCGTCTCGCCGTGGATCTTGTCGCAGGCGCCACCGTAGAACTCGAGGTAGCGTGCCAGTGCCACGGCATCGGCCCGCGCCTGCTTCAGCGGCTTGCCCACATCCAGCGCCTCGATGCGCGCCAGATCGTCGACCCGCTCCAGCACCTTCTGCCCGATGCGGGTGAGGATGCGCCCGCGTTCAGCTGCCGGTGTCCGTCCCCAGTCGCCCTTCAAGGCCCCCTGTGCCGCCGCCACTGCCGCGTCGACATCAGCCGCCTTGCCGCGCGCGATCCGCCCGATGATCTCGCCCGTCGACGGGTTCTCTATCGGCAGGTAGTCGCCGCCCTGTGGCGCGACCCAGCGGCCGCCGATGAAGCATTTGGTCGGATCGAAGAACAGGTTCAGCTCGGTCATATCAAACTCGACTATCTGCCCTGGCCGGGCGCTGCTGCCGTGGCTATGCGCCCGCAGCCTCACGCGAGGCAAGAGCCGCCTCGAGGTTCGGCGTCGCGGCCAGCAATTCCTGGGTATAGGGATGCTTGGGCGCCTGGAACACCTCTTCTGTCGCGCCTTCTTCGACGATCTTGCCCGCGCGCATCACCAGCACCCGGTCGGTGATCGAGCGCACCACGGCAAGATCATGCGAAATGAACAGGTAGCTCAGCTGCAGCCGGTCGGAGAGATCGGCCAGCAGATCAAGGACTTGAGCTCGTACCGAGACGTCCAGCGCAGACACGGCTTCGTCGAGGATGATCAGGCTCGGCTCGATGATCAGCGCGCGTGCGATGGCGATGCGCTGCCGCTGCCCGCCGGAGAACTCGTGCACATACTTCTCGCCGTCGGCAGCCGACAGCCCGACCTCAGTCAGGGCCCGCGCGATCCGCTTGTCACGCTCCGCCCCGGTCGGCGCGGCCGAACCCAGCAGGTGGAACGGCTCGCTCACCAGCCGGTCGACCCGATGCCGCGGGTTGAAGCTGCCATAGGGGTCCTGGAACACCACCTGCAGGTGCCGGCGGGTGGCGAAACTTGCACCCCGCTTCGGATCGATCGGCTCACCCGCGATGGCGATGCGCCCGCCTTGCGTCGGCTCCAGCGCCATGATGGCGCGGGCCAGCGTGGACTTGCCGCAGCCGCTCTCGCCCACCAGCCCGACATTCTCGCCCTTCTCGATGCGGAGGCTGACGCCATCGACGGCACGCAGCACCTTGCGCTTCTCGAACAATCCACGCCGCGGCAACGGGTACTCGCGCACCACATCGTCGACCGCCAGCACGGGCGTACCGCCAACGACGACCGGCGGTATGCGCGGCGGCACGTGCGAGGAGGCCTCGAACAGCGCCTTCGAGTAGGGATGCGTGAGGTTGCGGAACAGCTGGACGGTCGACCCCGCCTCCACCACTTCGCCCTGCCGCATGATCGACACCTTGTCGGCGAGCCCGGCGATCACGCCGAGATCATGGGTGATAAACATCAGCCCCATGCCGTCTTCGTCGACCAGCTTCTGCAGCAGCTTCAGGATCTGCGCCTGCGTCGTCACGTCCAGCGCCGTGGTCGGCTCATCGGCGATCAGCAGCTTCGGCCGCATCGCGATGGCCATGGCGATCACCACGCGCTGGCGCTGCCCTCCGCTCAATTCATGCGGATAGCGATCGAGCGGGAAACGTGCCGTCGGCAATTCCACCCGCTCCAGCGTCTGCCGCGCCACTTCCAGCGCCTCGCGCCGCCCCAGCCCACCGTGCACCATGGCGGTTTCGGCCACCTGGTCGCCGATGGTCTTGACCGGGTTCAGCGCCGTCATCGGCTCCTGGAACACCATGCCCACGGTGCCGCCGCGGATCTTCCGCATCTCGGCATCGGGCAGCCCGAGCACTTCCCGACCCTCCAGCTTCACCGAGCCGGCGGTCTTCGCGCCCGTGGGCAGCAGTTGCATAACGCTCAGCGCCGTCATCGACTTGCCCGAGCCGCTCTCGCCGATCACCCCGAGGATCTCGCCGGCATCCACCGTGAGATCGATATCCCTCAAGATCGGGAACTTGCCGATCGATAGCTGGAGGTCTTTGACTTCGAGCAGCGCCATCAGCGGTTCCGCCTCAGGCGTGGATCAAAGATATCGCGCAGGCCGTCACCGAGCAGGTTCACGCCCAGCACCATCAGTACGATGGTCAGCCCCGGCACCAGCGCCACATGCGGCGCGAGCGAAATCATGGTCTGGCTGTCCGCCAGCATCTTGCCCCAACTCGGCGTCGGTGGCTGCACGCCCAGGCCGACATAGGCGAGCGCGGCCTCAGCCAGGATGCCGAGCGCGAACTGGATCGTCGCCTGCACCACCAGCGTATTGAGAATGTTGGGCAGGATGTGCTCGAACGATATCCGAGCCGCGCCCTTGCCCGAAACCCGCGCCGCCATGATGAACTCGCGCTGCCACAGGCTCAGCGCTCCGGCTCGCGCCAGCCGCGCGAACACCGGCATGTTGTAGAGCCCCACCGCGATGATGGCGTTGATCGCCCCGGGCCCGAACACCGCCGTGATCAGGATGGCGATCAGCAGCGCCGGGAAGGCGAACACCAGGTCGTTGGCGCGCATCAGCACGTCGTCGAGCAGCGTCCCGCGCTTCGCCGCGGCCCAGAGCCCGATCGGCACGCCGATCACCATGGCCACTGTCACCGCGATGAAGGCCACGGCGATCGATGTGCGCGCCCCGACCATGATCATCGAGAAGATGTCGCGGCCGAAATGGTCGGTGCCGAACCAGTGCTCGGCCGAAGGCGGCTTCAGCTTGTTGGGGATGTTCTGGAGCAGATAGTCGTAGGGGGTCCAGACGAACGAGATCAGCGCCGCCAGCACGAAGACCAGCGTGATTGCCGCCCCGATGAGGAAGTTCGGCGAGCGCAGCGCTGCCTTCAGCAGGCTGTCGCGGGCGGCAGCGGCGGCAATGGCGCTCATCGCGTCGCCCTCCTCAGCCGCGGGTCGACCAGCGCATAGGTCACGTCGACGAGGAAGGTGACGAGGATCACCGCGAACACCAGGAGCATCACCACGGACTTCACCACGATCAGGTCGCGCGACGTGATGCCCTGGAACACCAGCCGCCCGAGGCCGGGCAGGAAGAACACGTTCTCGATGATGATCGCCCCGGCAAGCAGGAACGAGAACTGCAGCCCGATGATCGTCAGCACCGGGATCAGCGCATTGCGCAGCGCATGCCGCCACAGCGTCTGCCCCTGGCTCAGCCCCTTGGCCCGTGCGGAGCGGATATAGTCCTCGCCCAGCGTATCGAGCAGCGACGAGCGCATCACCCGCGCGAGGATCGAGGCCTGCGGCAGCGCCAGCGCGATGGCCGGCAGCGTCAGCGCCTTCAGGGCCATCAGCGGATCCTGCCAGCCCGGGAACCCACCAGCCGAGAACCAGCGCAAGGTGATCGAAAACAGCAGCACCAGCAGCATGGCGAACCAGAAGTTCGGCACTGCGAGGCCCACCTGCGTTGCCCCCATGATGCCGACATCGGCCGCCGAGTTGCGCCTGACCGCCGCGAGGATGCCGACCGGAAAAGCAATCAGCGTCGACAGCGCCAGCGCGTAGATCGCCAGCGGCAGCGAGATCCAGATGCGGTCGGCGATCAGCCCGGATACCGGCACCTTGTAGGTGTAACTGATGCCGAAATCGCCGTGCAGCAGGCCGAAGACCCAGGTGAAGTAGCGCTCCAGCACCGGCCCGTCGAGACCGAGCGAGGTGCGCAGCGCCTCCGCCGCTTCAGGCGTGGCGTTCAGCCCGAGCATGAACTGCGCCGGATCGCCCGGCACCACCTCGAGCACGAGGAAGATCACGATGCTGGCCGCGATGAGGCTCAGCACGAGGGAAACGACGCGGCCGAGGATGAACGAGGGCATCAGCGAATGCCCCCGGTCACTTGCTGGCTGCCGGTCTTGTCCCACACACCCGCGTCATCCCCGCGAAAGCGGGGATCCATCTCGCCACCGACGAGGGCGGAGAAATGGATCCCCGCTTTCGCGGGGATGACGCCGAGTGTTTGGGGAGCGGAAGTGATCAAACGCCAATCGGAGTTGGGAGGCGAGCATTGCCCGCCTCCCAAAACACTCACTCTTCCCAGGACACGCCGGTGAGGTCGGTCGCCTGGGTCGGCGCGTTCTCCCACATGCCCTTGAGCTTGGCGTTCTCTACGCCGACCTTGGCGAGCTCGAACAGGAAGCCGGCGGCGTAGTTGTCCGCGAGGTTCTGCTGGGCCGCCTTGGTCAGTTCCGAGCGCTTGGTCGGGTCGGCGGTCACTGCCAGGTCGGCGATGATCTTATTGAAGTCGGCGTTCTTGTAGTTGAAGTAGTAGCCGTCGCGGGCAAAAATGCCGATGTCGTTGGGTTCGGTATGCGAGACGATCGTCAGGTCGTAGTTCTTGTCGGTGAACACCTCGCTCAGCCACTGCGCCCATTCGAGGTTGGTCGTCTCGGTCTTGATGCCGACCGCCGACAGTTGCTGGGCGATGATCTCGCCACCACGGCGGGCATAGCCCTCGACGGGCGGCAGCTTCAGCGACAGCGTCAGGTCGGTGACGCCGGCCTCGGCGAGCAGCGCCTTCGACTTCTCGGGGTCGTAGTTCGACTGCGCCGTAAGGTCGACATAGTCCTTGTTGGATGGCGGGAAGAACGTGCCGATCGGCCGGCCGTAGCCGAACATGGCGCCATCGATGATGGCCTTGCGGTCGATGGCGTGGGCGATGGCCTCGCGCACCTTGACGTTGTCCAGCGGCGGCTTGGCGTTGTTCATGGCGAGGACGGTCTCGCCCTCGGTCGAGCCCACCACGACGCGGAAGCGCGGATCGTTCTGGAACTGCACCACGGTCTCGGGTGCCGGGAAGTTCGGGAAGGTGTCGATGTCGCCGGCCTGCAGCGCTGCGAATGCAGCCGTTGGGTCGCCGATGAACTTGAAGGTCGCGCCTTCCAGCTTCACCGGCGTGCCCCAGTAGCTCTGGTTCTTCTCAAGGGTGATCGAGTCGCCCTCGACGCGGTCCTTGAACACGAACGGACCGGTGCCGATCGGATTGGTCTTGTTGGCGTCGGCGCTTTCCGGCGCCACGATTACCGCATCGCCCCAGGCGAGGTTGTAGATCAGGTTGCCGTCGGGCTGCTTCAGCGTCACCTTGACGGTCGCCGGGTCGACCACTTCCACCGAGGCGATGGACGCGTAGAGCGCCTTCTGGGCGTTCAGCGAGCCTTCGGCATTGATGCGATCGAGCGAGAACTTCACGTCGTCTGCGTTGAAGTCAGTGCCGTCGTGGAACTTGGCGCCCTCGACGAGGTGGAACGTATAGGTCAGCCCATCCTCGGAAATATCCCAGGACTTGGCCAGCGCCGGGATCACGCTGCCATCGGAGGTGATGCGGGTGAGGCCCTCGAAGACGTTGGCATAGACGACTTCATCGACGGCCGCCGCGGCTTCCGCAGTCGGGTCAAGGCTCGGCGGCTCGAGCACAAGGCCGACCTTCACGTCGGTCCGCGCCTGCGCGAATGCCGGCGTCATCGCGGTGGTCATTGCCAGGGCGCCGGCAAGAGCCAGCACGACCAGTGATTTGCGCATGATTATCCCTTCTGAATGCAGCCGCTTACCCCCGCGGCCTTGAGGCGATCCTAGGATGCTTCCGGCTTCAGGTGAACCGATCCCTTGGTGTGAATTGCGCGTAGCGCATAGCTCGCGGGAAATGGCTTTCCACGCATCCTTCACGCCGCGCGATCCGGCCCGAGCAAGTCGAGCAGCGTCAACGCCATCACCTTGGCCGAATCCAGCATGTCATCGACGCCCACCCACTCGTCCGGCTGATGCGCCAGGTCGAGGATGCCGGGGCCGTAGGCGATGCAGTTCTTCAGCCGCCCGATGCGGTCGATGTGTTTCTGGTCATAGGTTCCCGGCGAGACCACGTATTCCGGCGAAACCCCCATCACCTCGCCGATGGCCTTGGCCACCGAACGCACCACCGGTGCATCCTTCTCCGTCATGGTCGGCGAAATCGTCCAGAGGTCGCGGATCTCGTAGCTGAAACCCTGTCGCTCGGCCTTCAGCTTCTCCAGCAGGTCCACCACCTCCTGCCGCACCGCCGCCGGGCTCTCCTCGATGAGATATCGCCGATCGATGACAATCCGCGCCGAGTGCGCCACCACTGGAGCCGGAAAACCCGTGAAGCCGCCTTCCGGCTCCGCCTGGCCGCCGTGGATCGAGTTGATATTCATCGTCGATTGCCGCGCTCCGGGCGGCACCACCGGCATCGCCGTGTGCTTGAGGCTCAGTGCCGGATAGAGCACATCCTCGAACTGGCGCAGCACCTCGGCCATGTGGCGGATGGCGCTATCGCCGAGGAACGGCATGGACCCATGGGCGATCCGCCCGAAAGTCTCGATCTCCGCCCACCAGACCCCGCGATGCCCGAGGCAGATGCGATCCTTGTTCAGCGGCTCGGGGATGATGACGTGCTGCACCCGATCGGGCGAGAAATAACCCTTCTCGGCGAGGTAGGCGACGCCGCCGAAGCCGCCCGTCTCCTCATCGGCCGTGCCGGAGATTTCGATAGCCCCGCGATAGTTCGGAACCACATCGGCAAACGCCTCCGCGGCGATGATCGAGGCGGCCAGCCCACCCTTCATGTCGCAGGTGCCGCGGCCGTAGATGCGCCCATCCTTCAGCTCGCCGCCAAAGGGGTCGAAGGTCCAGTCGCGGCCGACCTCGACCACATCGTGGTGCGAGTTGAAGTGCACGGTCTCACCCGGCTGCGCGCCCTCACGGCGCGCCACGACGTTCCACCGCGGGTACTTGTCGCTGTCGCCCGGCATTCCATCAGCGCGAATCAATTCAACGGCATAGCCGCGTGTGCTCAAGCGTCGCGCGAGGTAGTCGCAGATTTCGCGATAATTGTTGCCCGGCGGATTGACCGTTGGGATGCGGATCAGGTCCTGCGTCAGGGCGATCAACTCGTCGCGCCGGGCGTCGATCTCGGCGGTGAGGCGGCGCTTCACGTCAGGCGGGAGGGAAGATGCAATAGTCATGGCGCGGCAGACTGTTGCCCGCCGCGCGTGCTGTCAATGCGGCAGCAGTGGCCCGTTAGTGCGGCTCGTCGCCGATGGCGAGGATGTTGCCTTCGGAATCCTTGAACCAGGCACCGTGATACGGCCCCATGGTCGCCATGCCATGATCGGTCTTCAGCCCCGGCATGTCGTATTCCTCGAACTTCACGCCGCGGTCGCGCAGCATCTTCATGTCGGCCGCAAGGTCGGTGGATGAAAAGCCCATCACGGTGTTCTTGGCTGTGCCGGCGAACTGCGACTCGTAGAGCTGGAAGCCGGTGCCGTCGGCCAGGCGATAGACGATGCCGATAGGCATCTCCTCAGCCGGCTCCAGGCCGAGTTTGTCCTTGTACCAGCTCTTGGCTCTTTGCAGGTTCGAGGCTGCGATGGTCGGGTAGGCGTGGTGATCGGAAAGAAGCATGATCTCCTCCATTGCAGAGGCCCCCAGTGGAGCTTACGCCTCCCTTCACACCGAGAACAACCCACCGGAATCGCCATGCCCTTCGCCACCCGAACGCCCGGCTCCGCCGACATTCTCTACGTCATGGCGCTGGACAACGAGTACGGCCCGCATCTGCGCTCGCGCATCACGCCACTGATGACAGGCGTGGGCCCGGTGGAGGCCGGGATCGTCGTCACCCACGCGCTGGCAAAGCTGGATGGTGAGGGGAAGCTCCCGGCGCTGGTGGTTTCGCTGGGCTCGGCGGGTTCGGCCAAGCTCGAGCAGACCGGCGTCTACCAGGCGACCTCGGTCGAGTACCGCGACATGGACGCTTCGCCGCTCGGGTTCGAGCCGGGCGTGACACCCCTGCTCGACCAGCCGGCTGTCATCCCGCTTGGGCTGTTCGTCCCGGGTATCGCCAAGGCGACGCTCTCGACCGGCGCCAACGTCGTGTCCGGCGCGGCGTACCAGCGGGTGAAGGCGGACATGGTCGATATGGAGACTTACGCCGTGCTGCGCGCCTGCCAGCGGTTCAGGGTGCCGCTCATTGCGCTGCGCGGCGTTTCCGATGGTGACGAGGAGCTGGGCCATCTCGACGACTGGAAGCGGTACCTCCACATCGTCGACGAGAAGTTGGCCCATGCCGTCGACCTGCTCGAGGCAGCGATCGCCAACGGCACGCTGGAATAGCTACTTCTTCTTCCGGCTGCGTTGCCAGTTGGTCCACTTGCGCTGCACCCAGAAGCTCAGCCGGTTGAGCGGCCCCTGCAGGAACGGCAGATCGAGCGCCAGGAGGAACAGGCCTAGCGGCAGCATCCAGACACCGAGCAGCGGCAGGAAGCTGAACACGCCGCCCAGAATCAGCAGGATGCCCAGCGGAATGCGCACGATGCGCGACGATGGCTTGCGGATCCACGCGAGGAACCCGGTCGAAGCGGGGACCGCCCTGCCGATCCTGTCGAACTGCCGGTGCAGCCGCGCGCCTTCCTTGCCTGTCATCGAAGTCCCCTTTTTCCCAGTTGCTGCAACGCATTTGGGTACTGCCGACCGGTCGTCAAACCTACCCGGTCGGCTTTTTGGGCCGCGATCACCCTTGAAATCGTCGTGCCGCCCACCGCAACGCACGAAATGCTTATTTCGACAGGATCGAAAATCCGGGCTAGACTGGCACTCTGAGGCGCAGTGGCGGTTTCCGCCGGCGTACTACACGCCAAGCGGCGGCCGTTCCTGGCTCCCATTTTGAGGAGGATGGAGATGGCCGGTTTTCACGTGCTCACCAATGCCGAGCGGCTCGAAGTTCCCGAGATCCGCACGCTCGGCTTCAACGACCTTACTGGAGCGTTGGCAGAAGGCTGGCGTGATTTCTGGCAGAAGCCGTCCCACCTGGCTTTTCTGGGGCTGATCTATCCGCTGATGGGCGCTGTGCTCGCCGTCTGGACGTCCGGCAACAATTCCTGGCCGCTGCTGTTCCCGCTGATCTCGGGCTTTGCACTGGTCGGCCCGTTTCTCGCGCTGCCCATCTACGAGATGAGCCGGCGGCAGGAACAAGGCCTCGATACGCATTGGCGCGCCGCGTTCGACGTGTTTCGCACCCCGGCCTTCGCCTCCATCGCAGCCCTCGGCGTGATGATGCTGATCGTCTTCACCGTGTGGCTGATGACGGCCCAGTTCATCTACGAGTCGTTCTTCGGGCCGGGCTCGCCGCCGACGCTGATGGCGTTCTTCAACGAGGTCTTCACCACCCCGCAGGGCCAGTCGCTGATGATTTGGGGCAATCTCATCGGCTTCATCTTCGCCGCCGTGGTGCTTTCCACCATGGTGGTGTCGATCCCGCTGCTGCTCGACCGCGACCTCGGCACGGCCATTGCCGTGCAGACCTCCATCCGCGTCACTCTTCGCAACCCGGTGCAGATCGCCGCATGGGGCCTGATCGTCGCCGCGCTGCTGGTCATCGGCTCGATTCCGCTGTTGGTCGGCCTCAGCATCGTCGTGCCGGTGCTCGGCCACGCCACCTGGCACCTCTATCGCCGGGCGGTCGTTCCAGCCGGCGCCCGTTAACTTTTCGTTAATGGAATAGGGTCAATTTTATCGGGCTTAAGTAGAGGGCAGGACGTTTCCACCGGCCGGTGGACCTGCCCTCGACCAGTTTCAGGAACCCCGAAACCCGCAGCCGCGTTAGCCCTCAGAACCATTGAGGAGCACTTGGCTATGGCCCATTCGCGCGGTTTCGACCTGTCCCATTTCTCCAATGACGCCCAAGACCGCTTCGGCCGGCAGTTCTCGAGCCTGGCGCGCGATGCCGGACACCTTTCCGAGGCCCTGCGCCGCTACAGCGCCGACGCCCGGCATGAAGTCGGCCACCTGGCGCATGATGTCGCCGATGAGGCATTGCACCAGGGTGCCATCGCGGCGCGAGTACTGGGCAAACAGGCATGGAAGGCGGGCAAGGCCGTGCGCCGTGATCCTGCGCCAACCATGGCGGCGCTCGTTGGCGTCGCCTGCCTAGTCAGCCTGGTGATGGCATCGGGCAATCGCCGCCGGCACTGACATCCTCAACGCACTCTTAACTCCGGAGTGTGCATTCTAGGGAGCACGGGCAGCGTCAGCCCGGCTCCTTAGTTGTGTTTGCGTTCTGGAGTCATCGTTGGCAGGGTCACTCAAGCTGCTGTTCGCGGCGCCGATGCTATTGAGCCTCGTCGCCGGTTGCGCCACCTTCTCACTCGGCGGTCTCTCCTCGCGCGATTGCCTGGCGCGAGCGATGTACTTCGAATCCAACCGTTCCAGCGAGGACGGCATGCTGGCGGTCGGCACCGTGGTGATGAACCGCGTGTCCGACAAGCGCTATCCGCATTCGGTGTGCGGCGTGGTCGGGCAGAAGAACCAGTTCGCGCCAGGCGTGCTGTCGAAGCGGATGACCGAGAAGCGCTCGGCGGCCCTGGCCTATAGCGTCGCCGACAGGGTACTGCGTGGCGCCCGCCACCCGACGCTGTCGCGCGATGTGAAGCACTTCCACACGGCGGGCTACCGGTTCTCGTACAACAACATGTTCTACGTGCTCGAGGCCGGCGGGAACAACTTTTACGAGAAACGCAAGGCCGGCACCTTCACCAACGACCCGTTCTCGGCGCTCGCCTACTGGTAGGCTAGAGGCTCAGGCCGAACCAATTCGTCAGCACGAACACGCTGCCGAAGATGATGGCCCAGAACACGCCCCAGACGAGCACTGCCGAGGCGATCGCCACGAGGAAGCCGATCAGGATCCAGACGCCGTCCCGTTCCAGGATCCCCAATGCCATGATGCAGAGCGCCACCGAGGGCAGCATGTTGCCCAAGGGAATTGGCAGGAACAGGATGATCGCCATCACCGCGCTGACCAGCCCGACGAGATAGATCGCCGGGCGCGTGGCGAGGAAAGTCAGCCGGGGCCGCATGATGTTCTCGGCTCGCGCCAGCCACGGCGCCACTGTGGTCACCACACGGCGGAAATCCACCCGGCTCAGCGATCGGTCGGTGATGAGCTTGGGAAGCCAGGGCTTCATCCCCAGCATCAGCTGCACGGTGAGGAACAGCAGCGGCGCACCCAGCACCGCGGAGACGCCCGGCGGCATCGGCAGGGCCGTCGGCACGGAGAAGATGAAGATCAGGGCGCCCAACGCCCGCCGCTTGAGCGCCTCCAGCAGGTCGCCGACCGATATCCGGTCCTTGTCCTCCGCTTCGGCGATCGCCGTCAAAATGGCCGAGAGCCTGTCGGCGCCCTCGGCCTTGTCCACGTGCTTCAGGTCGATTTCGGGATCATGCTCTGCCATCGGCCGCGATCATGCCCAACGATTCCTCGTTGCCGCAACCCTTTAGGGCTGCGTCAGAAATCCCCACCCATGTCGAAACCGCCGCCGTCGCCACCACCGCCGTCGCCCCAGCCGCCGTCATCGCCGCCGCCGTTATCCGCGGCCTGATCCTGGCCGGAATCCTGCCCTTGGTCCTGCTGGTTGTCGGTGTCATTGGGCTGGTCGTTGGCAGGCGCCTCGGAGGCGTGCGCCCCACCGGCGCCGAGCAGCGAGCCAATGGCACTGCCGAGCAGAACACCGCCAGCAACGCCGAGCGCCGTCTGCGCCGCGCCGGCCAGGAAGCCGCCGCCCTGCCCCATCTGCCCGCGCTGATAGCCCGCCGGCGGCGGGTCGTCCGCACGATCCCACGGTCCGCGGTTGCGTTGGACCTGCTGGCGATCCTCATAGCGGTTCTGCCGGCCGCGGCCATCGTCGAAGAGGCCGCCAAACAGCCCACCGCGACCACGCTCGTCGCCCTCGCGCTCCAGCTCCTGGATACGACGCTCCGCCACCTCCAGCGCGTGCTGCTGCACGAGGATGGTCTGCGCCATGTAGTACGGCGCGCCCGGCTGCCTCACAATTTCGCGATCGATCAGATCCTGCGCTTCAGGATCGCGCTCGGGGTTCTTGCGCTCTACATCAGCGAGCCGGTCGAACAGGCCCTCGATGGCGCGGCGATCTTCAGGGTTCAGCATCTTCGGTCTCCAATGTTGAACGATGCGGAACACATGGGGACCATCGCTGACCCTCACAATGGTCGCGGCGGGCTAAATTGGACATGCACCCGGCGCCGACGAGAACAGCAGGAATGTCCATTGACTTGCCTCGCCGGTCGGCGAAGCTCTCCCGCACCAAGCCAGCGAGGCCACTTATGTCCAGCGATGACGACCTGCCCGAAGACAGCAAGCTTACCAAGACCAAGTCGCGCTGGGCCGAGCTCGGCAAGTTCCTGACCGGTCAGCAGACGCGGCCCGAGGATGCCCGGCTGCCGCCGGGGCAGCATCTGGTGAAGAACTGGCCGATCCTCGATCTCGGCCAGACCCCGAACGTCCCCAAGGAGGTCTGGCGCCTCGATATTGCCGGCGAGGTCGAGCACCCACAGACCTGGTCGTTCGACGACCTGATGCAGCAGCCACAGACCGAAAAGCTCAACGATATCCACTGCGTCACCAGTTGGTCGCGTTACGACAACCACTGGAAGGGCGTCACCACGCATCAGCTGATGGACGCCGTCGGGGTGAAGCCCGAGGCGCGTTTCGTGCTGTTCACCTCGAACGACGGCTACACCACCAACATGGCCATCGAGGATTTCGCCTCGGAAGATGCGCTCATCGCCCACACCTGGGAAAGTGAGCCACTGACCCGCGACCATGGCGGCCCGGTGCGGCTGGTGGTGCCGCACCTCTACTTCTGGAAGAGCCCGAAATGGCTGCGGCGGATCGAGTTCGCGCAGCGCGACCACCGCGGCTTCTGGGAGGTCCGCGGCTATCACAACCACGCCGATCCCTGGAAGGAAGAGCGCTATTCCTGATCCAGCCGCCTTGGCGGCCGGATCGGTTCGTCATCGGGTGGCTCAGGCGCCGGTATAGTCACGCTTGCCGAGCGGCACGCCGTTGTGGCGCAGGATCGCGTAGGCGGCAGTGATGTGGAAGAAGATCTGCGGCACCGCATTGAGCGTGATGTGCTCGATCGCCGGCACCTGCGTATCCTCGCCGCGCACCTTGAGCGTCAGCGTCTTGTTCTCGGCGCCGGCCAAGTCGGCCTCCGAGAAGCTTGCCACGAAGTCGAGGCCCTTCTTCACCCGGGCGCGCAGATCGGCCAGCGTCACCTCATTGTCTTCCCAGCTCGGCGCCGCCTTTCCGGTCAGGCGCGACAGCGCGAACTTGACGCGATCGGTGCTCGACTGCACCTGGAAGGCCAACGGATGCATGTCCGGCGCCAGCCGCGATGCCACCAGCACTTCCGGCTTGATCTTGCGCTCGGCCGCGTTGGCCTCGGCCTTCACCAGCATGGCGTCGAGATTGTTGAGATAGCGCGTGAACACCGGCACGGTGACCGCGTACATGGAAAGCGACATCGATAGTCCTCGGGGGTTGGTCGTAAGGCGGGTAGGTCCTACCAGCTGTGATCGACGGAGCGTTCGCGCGGCGTCGGCTGGATGATTGTCGGCCAGTAATAGTCCTCGGGCAGGACCACCTGGAAGTCATAGGTAACGAGCGGCTTGCCGTCGACGGCAATGGCGATGGAATGGGCTCCGACGGGGTCGCCGGCGGCGACGCACCAGCTGTGGCTGAACCAGCCCTCCTCGTCGAGTTCGGGCGTGAACGTCCGGGTCGCCACCTTGCCATCGGCCGAGATATCGATGCCGTCGTCGGGATCGGTGGCCAGCGTGCCCCAATCGGCGAGCGCCACGGGCAGGCTCAGCGTTTCAGTCGCACTGGCCGGCGCCGGCCCCTCGCCGAGCTTCACATACCAGTTGTAGCAGGCGTTGCCGGGCAGCAACGGCACCACGGTGTCGTTGAGCACCTCGTCGGTGCCGGCGTAGTGGAAGGTGACCTGGAAAACCGAATCGGCAAGCTCCGCCGCCCCGGCAGGAACGGCGCCGGATGCCAGCAGGACCATAAGAACCGGTATTCTCAGCCGCATCTTCCCTCTCAATCTTCGGCCGGACCTTAGCCCGCCGCCACTCGCATCGGAAGTGGATTTGACGGCCGGAGGGCGAGCCGAGGCACCACCCGTTGGCATGCAAAGAGCAGTATACGCAGTGGCGGCGAACCATTCGGTAAGCATTGATGCAATGTGGAAAGGTCAGTCATATTGCCACCTGTTTCAAGGTGTTAGCCTCACCATTGCGGACGCTGCCGAGAGCCGGCAGCGCATTGGGAGAACCCTTATGAGCGTCGTTCGATACTTTGCCGGTCTGCTGGCCGGCCTCATGATCATTCTGACTGTCATCAGCCCGACTTACGCGCAGGACATGAGCACCCGGGTCATCGTGCCCGATGTGCCTGGTGGTGCCTTGTTTACCGGCTGCTACAACGTGCAGCAGCGCCTCTATGGCCCATATCGCATGAGCTTCTGCCTCGAGCAGCGCGGTACCTACTCGGTGCGCGGTGGTGGCGTGCGTTGCGATGGGCGCCTCACCTGGAATGCGCGCGGCCGGGACATCAACATCCAGCTCAAGCGCACCTCGTGCGGCAATGGGGTAGCCTGGAGCGCTGATAGCATGGTCTGCCGAGGCGGTGGCCTGCTGCCGGCCTTCCTCGCCCGGATCATCGTGCCGGACCTGCCGGTGCTGCAGACGCTGCGTTGCACCTATTCGCCGTCGGTGAAGAGTGAGCGGCCGATGCAGATCACGGCGCGCCGGATCGACTGACATCGGGGCGTCATCGGCACAAAATAAGAGGGCCACGAAACCATTTCTGGTTTCGTGGCCCTGAGAAGCGCCGGCCGCACTGTTGAGGGCTTGGGGGCAGCGGCAGGCAACTCCTCGCTGGTTCACCGGTGCATGGGTCGTTTGCAGTAGTCCAGTGAACTCCCTTTAAAGATGGGTGCCCTTTGCGGCATGAAAAGTGCCTTCACTGGAAGGTGAAGTACATGAACAGCCGGTAAGGTGCGGCGATTGCCGAACCGGCCGGAAGACCCTAAGGATGGGCTGCAAAGCGGTGCCGCGCACCGCCTTGCCAACGAGAAGAACATGGACACCATTACTCCCGAGGCGCTGCCGCAAAAGGCCTTCACCGACCCGCACGCCGCCTGGGCCTACGTTTCCGAGATTTATCACCGCAATACCGGCTTCATCCGCGAACAGCTGCTCGGGCTGACGCGCGGCCGCGTTCCCAAGGGCCGGGTGCGCGCCTTCTACCCGGAGGTGCAGGTCACGTCGCGCAGCTACGGCAAGACCGATAGCACCCTGCCCTATGGCTATCTCCACACGCCGGGCATCTACCGCACCACGATCACGGCGCCGGACCTGTTCAAGAACTATCTGATCGAGCAGTTCGAGGTGATCCTGCGCAACCACGGCGGCGCCATCGAGGTCGGTGAGTCCGCCACCCGCATCCCGCTGCATTTTGCCATTCCCTCGACCGAGCGGATTGACGGCGAGGCGATCAACGCCCTGCCGATCCCGCTGCGCGACCTGTTCGATGTGCCGGACCTGCAGGATACCGACGACGAGATCGCCAACGGCACCTTCGTGCCGCCGCCCGGCGGCCCCTACCCGCTGGCCCATTTCACCGCGCCGCGCGTCGACTATTCGTTGCAGCGGCTCAGCCACTACACCGGCACCGAGGCGGATCATTTCCAGAACTTCGTGATCTTCACGAACTACGGCTTCTACATGGATGAGTTCGCCCGCGTGGCGCAGCGCTACATGGAAGAAGGCCATCCCGAATACGAGAGCTTCGTCGAGCCCGGCGGCTTCACCACCCGCAACGAGCGCCTCGGCGGCGGCACCACCGGCCAGCGCGCCACCCGTACCCCGCAGATGCCGGCGCTGCACCTGACCATGCCGCGCAACCGCGGCATCACCATCGTCAACATCGGCGTCGGCCCGAGCAACGCCAAGACCGCGACCGACCACATCGCGGTGCTCCGCCCGCACGCCTGGATCATGCTCGGCCACTGCGCCGGCCTCCGCAACTCGCAGGAGCTGGGCGACTACGTTCTCGCCCATGCGTACCTCCGCGAAGACCATGTGCTCGACGCCGACCTGCCGGTCACCGTGCCCATCCCGGCGCTAGCGGAAGTGCAGGTTGCACTCGAGCAGGCCGTCGCCGAGATCACTCATCTCGAGGGCATCGAGACCAAGCGCATCATGCGCACCGGCACCGTTGCCACCTTCGACAACCGCAACTGGGAGCTGCGCGACCAGGCCGAGATCACCCGCCAGCTCAGCCAGTCGCGCGCCGTCGCCCTCGACATGGAATCGGCCACCATCGCCGCCAACGGCTTCCGCTTCCGCGTCCCCTACGGCACACTGCTATGCGTAAGCGACAAGCCGCTGCACGGTGAGCTGAAGCTGCCCGGTATGGCCTCGGACTTCTACCGGACGCAGGTGAACCGGCACTTCCAGATCGGGCTTCGTGCGATGGAGATTCTCCGCGACCAGCCGCCGGAGCGGCTGCACTCGCGGAAGCTCAGGAGCTTTGCGGAGACGGCGTTCCAGTAGCGATTAGCTGAACACATTCCAGCAGGCGTGATTGCGCAGCCGCTGGTCATCGAGCACGAGTTCGCGGATCGCGTCAGGGAGCTGTTCCCGCTGCCACTGGCATTCCCGGCGACCGGCCGCCTCGCGCTCATCCTCTGCCGCAGCGGCTTGTTCCGCCCTGATCGCATAGGCGGCCGCGCCGAGTTCGTGCGCCGCCACATGCGCCACCGCCACCGCTTGCCCAGCCGCGAGAGCCGCGAACTTCGCCGCGCCGGACAGCTCCCTGGCCGCGGCATTGGCGACAAACGCAGTCTTGTGGGCCTCCCGCATTGGTATCTCGCCACGAACCCATGCGTGGGTCTGCTCGATCGCGCGTCGCGGACGATCATCGCTTGGTGCGGCTTCTTCGAAGAGATGCAGCACATGCTCCGCGCACGTGGCGGCCCACAGTGCGAGGAGGTGATGGTCGGCATCACTCAGCGAGCCGCCGCGGCGAACGGTGACCAATCGAGGGTCGCGGGGCTCGGTGAGGATCATGCTGGCTGAAACTTCCCTAAGTGCACCCCTAAACCACCGGCCGCGGCTTGCTGAAATCCACCAACGGCCGCACTTCGACCGAACCGATCTTCGCCATCGGATTGGTGGCCGCGATCCGGATCGCCGCGTGGATGTCGTCCGCTTCGATCAGCACGAAGCCCCCGAGCACTTCCTTGGTTTCCATGAACGGGCCATCAGTGGTCGACATGTTGCCACCGCGCACCCGGACCGTGATGGCCTCGCTGGGCAGGGTCAGCGCTTCGGCGGCTATGCCGTCGGCGAGCAGGCTCTGGCGGTTCATCTCCGCCTCCTGCAGCACGGCATTGCTGTCGGCTGAACCGTTGAAAGCCGTAGTGGGGTCAAAGTAGACGAGGCAAGCGTAGCGCATGTCATGTTTCCTCATTTCGCGCGTCAGTACGGAGTAGTCGCTCCGCCCCGCTCAAAATCGACATGCCTTGATTTGCCGCCGTCACACCGGCACGTAATCAATCTCCAGGAACCGCTCCACCTCGCGCTCCCAGCGTTCCTTGACGAACTTCTCGTGCTTGGGGTGCGCGTTGTAGACGTCGTATGCGGCCTGGTCGGCGAACTCCATCGAGAAGCCGAACTCGTAGTCGTTCTTCTTCGAGATCTGTCGCAGCTGCTCGAATTTCTTAACGCCCGGGATCTCTTTCAGCACCAAGGCGTCGCGGAGGAAGGCCTTCTCCATCAGCGAGCCATGTGCGTGCTTCAAATTGAAGACGACAGTATGTCTGATCACTAAACCTTCTCCCCCAATGCAACCGCTTCGCTGGCGGCAATTGCCGTCATATTGACGATTCCGCGGCTGGTGGTCGAGGGGGCAAGGATGTGGGCCGGCGCTCGCGGTCCCATCAGGATCGGGCCGACGGCCAGTGCGTTGTTCATTTCCTTGAGCAGCGTCATCGACAGGTTGGCGCTGTCGAGGTTGGGGAACAGCAGGAGGTTCGCTTCGCCACCCAGCATTGAGTCGGGGATATAGCGGCTCCGCAACTCCTCGTTGAGCGCCAAGTCGCCCTGCATCTCGCCCTCGAGGATCATCTCGGGCGCCACCGCCTTCAGCTTCTGGTAGGTCTCGCGCATCTTGTAGGCGGTATCGCCGTCGCGCGAGCCGAAGTTCGAGTAGCTCAGCAGCGCGGCCTTGGCTTCGATATTGAAGCGCTTGAGATGGTCGCGGGCCTGCAGCGCGATTGCCACCAGTTCGTCCGGCGTCGGATCGACGTTGACGTAAGTGTCGGCAAGGAAGAACACGCCGCGCGGCATGATCAGCATGGAGAGGGCCGAGACGTCCTTGACGCCCTCCTGCAGCCCGATGATCGAGCGTATGTCGCGGACATGCTTGATGAAGCGGCCCTGGAAGCCGCAGAGCATGGCATCGGCCTCGCCGCGCTTCACCGACAGCGCCGCGATCACCGTGGTGTTGGTGCGCACGATGGTGCGGGCAATATCCGGCGTCACGCCGTTGCGGCCGACCAGCGAGTGGAAAAGTTCGACATAGTCGCGGTAGCGCGGGTCGTCCTCGGGGTTCACCACCTCGAAGTCGCGGCCCGGCTTGATGGTCAGCCCGAAGCGCTGTAGCCGGCTCTCTATCACCTGCGGGCGGCCGATGAGGATCGGCTGCGCCATGCGGTCCTCGATCATCACCTGCGCGGCGCGCAGCACCCGCTCATCCTCGCCATCGGCGAAGGCGACGCGCTTGGCCTGCCCCACCACCCGGTCGATCACCGGCTTCATCACCAGCCCCGAACGGAACACGAAGCGGTTGAGGCTGTCGTGATAGGCCTGGAAATCAGTGATCGGGCGCTTCGCCACCCCCGACGCCATCGCTGCCCGCGCCACCGCCGGCGCGATGCGGAGGATCAGCCGCTGGTCGAACGGGTTGGGAATGATGTGCTCGGGCCCGAACACCGCCGGCTGCCCGGATGGCGACACCTCGAGGCCGGGATCATGCGCCAGCTTAGCGATGGCCTGTGCCGCCGCCAGCTTCATTTCCTCGTTGATCGTCGTCGCGCCGACATCCAGCGCACCGCGGAAGATGAAGGGAAAGCAGAGAACGTTGTTGACCTGGTTGGGATAGTCCGAGCGCCCGGTGCAGACCATGGCGTCGGGGCGGATTTCCTTGGCCACCTCCGGCATGATTTCCGGGTTCGGATTGGCCAGTGCCAGGATCAGCGGGCTCGGCCCCATCTTCGCCAGCATCTCGGGCTTCAGCGCCCCGGCCGCCGACAGCCCGAGGAAGATATCGGCTCCATCGATCACCTCGGCCAGCGTCGTCGCATTCGACTGGCGGCAGAACCGCCCGCGCCACTTGTCGTTGACGTCGTCGCGCTTGTCGGTGAGCAGCCCATCCTTGTCGGCCACCCAGATGTTCTCGAGTTTTGCTCCCAGGGCGACCAGGATGTTGAGGCAGGCGATTGCTGCCGCCCCTGCCCCGGACGTGCAGATCTTCACGTCCTCGATCTTCTTGCCACTAAGCTCCAACCCGTTCAGCACCGCCGCGCCGACGATGATCGCCGTGCCGTGCTGGTCGTCGTGGAACACCGGAATCTTCATCCGCTCGCGCAGCGCTTCCTCGATGGCGAAGCACTCCGGTGCCTTGATGTCCTCAAGGTTGATGCCGCCGAAAGTCGGCTCGAGCGGCCGCACCACCTCAATGAACTTCTGCGGGTCGGTCTCGTCGATCTCGATGTCGAACACGTCGATGCCGGCGAATTTCTTGAAGAGGACGGCCTTGCCCTCCATCACCGGTTTCGACGCCAGCGCCCCGATATTGCCCAGCCCCAGCACGGCCGTACCGTTCGAAATCACCGCCACGAGGTTGCCGCGCGACGTGTACCTGGTCACCGCCTCCGGATCGGCCGCAATCTCCTCGCAGGGCGCTGCAACGCCGGGCGAATAGGCCAGCGACAGGTCGCGCTGGTTGCCGAGCGGCTTGGTCGCCTGAATCTCCAGCTTTCCGGGCTTCGGAAACTCGTGAAAATGCAGCGCAGCCTCGCGCAGCGC
This sequence comes from Devosia sp. P2_G7, assembly GCF_056403495.1. Classification (NCBI taxonomy): domain Bacteria; kingdom Pseudomonadati; phylum Pseudomonadota; class Alphaproteobacteria; order Hyphomicrobiales; family Devosiaceae; genus Devosia; species Devosia sp. P2_G7. The sequence continues at coordinate 111,842 of NZ_JBFUFI010000003.1, read as the reverse complement.
CTTCTTCTGTTCGGTCACGTCGGCAGACATCGAAACCCTCCGGAAACTCAGAGTGGAGTGCCACTAATCGAGGGCGATGAAAAGGCGGTGCGCAGAGGAAACTGTCGGGGGTGTTTCCCTGGCTGCTGGCTGTGGGGGCGGCTCGCACCGGCTCTTCGGCTACGCCGCGCTCACCTGCGCCAGCCCCGGCAACGCCACCGGTGCATTCAGCGCCCGCGCCAGATCACGGAACGCGCCGGCCTTCAGCGCCGGCGCAAACAGGTACCCCTGCGCATGCACCACGCCGCGCGCCCGCAGGTAGAGCGCCTGCGCTTCCGTCTCGACACCCTCGGCGACAATCTCGGTGCCAAGGTCGCGCGCCATCGAGATAAGGCCGTCCAGCACCGGCACGGCCGGCCCGTCCGCCTTGATCATGTCGACGAATACCCGGTCGATCTTCACCACGTCGACGCCCAGCGTCTGCAGGTAGGCGAGGTTGGAGTGCCCGGTGCCGGCATCGTCCATCGCCAGCCGGCAGCCCAGCGCGTGCAGCCCGGCGATGACGCTCTGCGCCTGGGCCATCTTCTCGAGCGGCTTGCGCTCGGTGATTTCGAACACCAGCTGGCGGAAATTGATCGAAGAGTTGGCAAAGATCGTATGCACGTCGTCGACGACATTGCCGTCGCGGAAGTGCCCCTCGAAGAGGTTGATCGAGATCTTGATGTCCGGCATGTCGCGACAGATGCCGCCAAGATCGGCCTTCACCTGCTGCATCAGGCTCACCGTCATCGGCAGGGCCAGGCCGGTGAGTTCGGCATATTCGATAAAGGCCCCAGGCGGCACCACCTCGCCGTTCTTCTTCTCCCACCGGCACAGCACCTCGCACCCGGCCAGCGCGCCGGTCCTGAGGTTGATCACCGGCTGGTAGTAGGGCTTCAACTCGCCCGCCGCGATCGCCCGCTCAAGGTCGAAGGCGGGCAGGTCTGAGCGCCGCACATATTGCAGCGCGAGGATCAGGAACGCCCCGCACATCAGCGCCGCCACCACCGTGAAGCTGGCGTCGAGATCGCCGTAGTCGGCCCGCACCATGGCGAACGGGACTGCGGCCGTCACGCGGATCGGCAACTCACCGGCAAAGCTCTCGGCTGTGACGAACTCGATCTCGCCCCGGCTGTCGTAGGCCTTGGGGTCGCCGACGGTCACGATCTCGGCCCCGTCGGTCAGCGAGACACGGACCATCGACGTGGGCTTCAGTCCGTTCAGCAGGCTGTCCGGCTCCGCCGCGAGGATCGGCGCGAACGCCGAGACGCGGCGCGCCGTCCCGAAGGCTTGGGTGATCTTCAGCACGGGCATCCGCAGGTCAGCATACTTCGCCACCTCGATGGTCTCGGTCTGGTTGGGCACCGACAGCGGCCGGGACAGCGGCGAGTACTTCACGTCCTTGCCGAGCGCGTCGCAGTACTGGACGCCGTCCGCGTTCTCGACCAGCACCTGCTTGAGATACAGGCTCTGCTCCATCTGCCGGTGCACATTGGCGATGAAGCTCGGCGTGCAGAGCGATGGGCTTTCCGCGAGGATGCGGCGCAGCGAGGCGATGGTGTCGTAGGCGGTCGCCTGTACCCTCCCCGCCACTGCGTCGACCGATTGCTGCAGCAGCGCCCGCTCGCGCACCCGCACGTAGGAATCGAGCACGAAATCCACCGCCATGACCGGCAGAAACGCAGCAATGGCCGCGAGCAGCATCAGCGCATGGGAATACTTGGACTTCACCGAGCGAATCCGCCCCCGACGGAGATAGGCAACAAATGCCTAGCGGGCGGACTTTAAGAGAGTGTTAACGCTGATGGCGTCGGCGTGCCGGAATGGGACGCAAACGAAAAGGGCGCCCGAAGGCGCCCTTTGAAATACCCAATTCGCCGCCGGCTACTTCGCGTCCGCGATCACCCGCACGTGCAGCTCGCGCAGCTGCTTGGGCTCCGCCGGGCTCGGGGCGCCCATCAGCAGGTCTTCGGCCTGCTGGTTCATCGGGAACAGCGTGATCTCGCGCAGGTTCTGGGCGCCGCAGATCAGCATGACGATGCGGTCGATGCCGAACGCCGCGCCACCATGCGGCGGGGCGCCGTACTGGAAGGCGCGGTAGAGGCCGCCGAACTGCTCCTCGACCTCGGCGCGCGACTTGCCGGTCAGCTCGAACGCCTTGACCATGGTCTCGGGCAGCTGGTTACGGATCGAGCCGGACGCGATCTCGAAGCCGTTGCACACCGCGTCGTACTGGTATGCCTTGATGGTCAGCGGGTCCTGCGAGTTCAGCGCCTCGATCCCGCCCTGCGGCATCGAGAAGGGGTTATGCGCGAAGTCGACGCGCTTTTCTTCCTCGCTCCACTCGTAGAACGGGAAGTCGACGATCCAGCACAGCTTGAACTGGTCGAGCTGCGTCAGGTTGAGATCGAGACCGACCTTCACCCGCGCCTCGCCGGCGAACTTGTACATCTTGTCCGGCCGGCCAAGCACGAAGAACACGGCGTCGCCGTCGGCGAGACCGAGCTGGGTGCGGATCGCCGCCGTGCGCTCTTCGCCGATGTTCTTGGCCACAGGGCCCGAGCCCGCGCCGTCCTTGAAGAAGATGTAGCCGAGGCCCGGCTGGCCCTGCGACTGCGCCCAGGCGTTCATACGATCGCAGAAGGCGCGGCTGCCGCCGGTCTTGGCCGGAATGGCCCAGACCTCGACCTTGTCATCGCTGGCGATCTGGTTGGCGAACACGCCGAAGCCCGAGCCGCGGAAGTGCTCGGTGACTTCCTGCATCTCGATCGGGTTGCGCAGGTCCGGCTTGTCCGAGCCGTACGTCCGCACCGCCGTGTCATACGGGATGCGCGGCCATTCCTTGGTCACGGGCTTCCCGTCGGCGAACTCCTCGAACAGCCCGGTGATGACAGGCTGCATGGTGTCCCAGATCTCTTCCTGGGTGACGAAGCTCATCTCGAGGTCGAGCTGGTAGAACTCGCCCGGCAGACGGTCGGCGCGCGGGTCTTCGTCGCGGAAGCACGGCGCGATCTGGAAATAGCGATCGAACCCGGCCACCATCAGCAGCTGCTTATATTGCTGCGGCGCCTGCGGCAGGGCGAAGAACTTGCCCGGATGGATGCGGCTCGGCACCAGGAAGTCGCGCGCCCCTTCCGGCGACGACGCGGTGAGGATCGGGGTCGAGTATTCGGCAAAGCCGATATCGCCCATGCGTCGGCGCATCGACGAGATCACCTTGGTGCGCTTGACGATGTTGGCGTGCAACGTTTCGCGGCGCAGGTCGAGGAAGCGGTACTTGAGCCGGATGTCTTCGGGATAGTCCGGCTCGGCGAACACCGGCAGCGGCAGCTCGGTCGCCTCGCCCAGCACTTCGAGCTCGCGGATGAACACTTCGACCTGGCCAGTCGGCTGCTTGCCGTTCACCGTCTCGGGCGTGCGCTGCTTCACTTCGCCATCGACGCGGATCACCCATTCCGAGCGTACGCGCTCGGCGTCCTTGAACGCAGGCGAATCCGGATCCACGACCAGCTGGGTCAGGCCGTAATGGTCGCGCAGGTCGATGAACAGCAGCCCACCGTGGTCGCGGACGCGATGCACCCAGCCCGAAAGCCGCACATTATTGCCCACGTCACCCTGACGAAGGGCGGCGCAGGTATGGGTGCGATAGCGGTGCATTTCACTCATCTCTTGTCTCTGAGGCAGGCGGATTTCGGGGCCGGACAAGCGCACGCGAGGGCGCAATTGTCAAGTTGAGGGCCACCGCTGGCAACCAAGCTGTGATTCGACGCTGGCAGGTGCTGGATTCGCCTGTTATGCAAGGGCTCTAGTCTTGCTGCCCTTGAAAGAGTCTTGATGGAGCTCATTACTTCGACCGACGTGCTCGCTGCCTTTTCAAAGCGCGCCGCCGGTTATGATTTCGTGACGGTCGATACCGAGTTCCTGCGCGAAACAACCTACTGGCCGAAGCTTTGCCTCTTGCAGGCGGCAACTCTCGACGAAGCGGTCCTGATCGACCCGCTCGCCCCCGGCCTCGATTTGTCGCCGTTCTTCAAGCTCCTCGCCAACGACAAGGTCCGCAAGGTCTTCCATGCGGCGCGCCAGGATATCGAAATCTTCGTCAAGCTGACCGGCAAGGTTCCGGTCAACATTTTCGACACCCAGGTCGCGGCCTCGGTCTGCGGTTTCGGCGACAGCGTCAGCTATGACAATCTCGTCCGCTCGATAACCAAGGTCGAACTCGACAAGTCCTCGCGCTTCACCGATTGGTCGGCCCGGCCGCTCACCGAGAAGCAGAAAACCTACGCCCTCGCCGACGTGACCCACCTCCGCGATGTCTACGCCGCGCTGGTCAAGCAGGTCGACGACACCGGCCGCTGGGACTGGGTTGAGGACGAGCTCGCGGTGCTCGAATCCATCCACACCTACGTGGTGCAGCCCGAGCACGCCTGGGAGCGGCTCAAGGCGCGCCTCACCAAGCCGCGCGACGTCGCGGCCCTCAAGGCGCTCGCTGCCTGGCGCGAGCAGCGCGCCCAGGACACCGACCAGCCGCGCAGCCGCATCCTCAAGGATGACGCGCTGATCGAACTGGCCATGCAGCGCCCGCTCAACCCCGAGAGCTTCGACAAGCTGCGCGCCGTCCAGCGCGGCTACGGCCGCTCGTCCGCCGCCGGCGAGATCGTCTCGATCCTCAAGGACGTCGAGGCCCTCAACAAGACCGACCTTCCCAAGCTGCCGGACCGCTACCGCGGCCCCTCGCCCAAGGGCGCCGTCGGCGACCTGCTGCGCGTGCTGCTGAAGTCCGTCGCCGAAGACAACGGTGTCGCCTCCCGCATCATCGCCACCTCGGACGACATCGACGCCCTGGTGCTCGACGACGACGCAGATGTGGCGGCGCTCAAAGGCTGGCGCCGCAAGCTGTTCGGCGACAAGGCGCTGGCCATCAAGCACGGAAAACTCGGGCTCGCCGCGAGCAAGCAGGGCGTGATCGAGATCGAGATCCTGGACGACGAGGAGTAGGGCTCAGGCCCTACCCCGCCACCACATCCGTCAACTTGATGCCCACCACGCCCGCCAGCTGATCCAGCCGGCCGCGCAGGTGCTCGCCGTCGAGGAACGCCAGATCCGTCGGCAGGTGCAGTCTCAGGATGCCCTTGTCGACCGAGAAGCTGACACGCGGCAGCACGCCCGGCATCGCCGCCGACATCGGGTAGGCGACGCGGAACGCCGCGCCCAGCAGCCGCGCCCGGGCGCTCATCCCCGCTCCGGAAAGCGCCAGCAGGCTCTGGCTCATCGATTTCTGCTTCAGGCCCATGTAGCGCACCGCCAGCACCTCGGCGAGGAACGCCCGGCCCGGGTGGTCGACGCCGGTAGCCGAGCCGTAGGCGACCATGTCGACCGCCTGCTCACCGCGATAGTCCGGATGCCCGCGCCAGCCGATATCGGCAAGGTAGCAGGCAACCTTGCGTAGCCGCAGCTCTTCCTCGGTCTCGGTGATCCCCACCGTGGTCAGAAACTCCGCGGTGAACTCGATCAGATCCTCGGCATGCGCCGGCGAGCGCGAACGCAGCACGCTCATCTGCTCGGCGGTCTGCATAAGCGGGTCCACCGATCGCTCGGCGTCGCCGAGCAGGCCGTAGAGATAGCCCTCGCGGACGCCCAGCGCCGAGAACACCACGGTGTCGAACTTGCCGGCCTTCAGCACCTCGATCATCACCGCGGCGCCGTATGGCACCAGCTCGCGCCGGCTGGAGCTGACATGCTCGGAGCCCGTGTAGGGCTTGCCCGCCGCCGTCGCCGCAACGATCTGCTCGCACAGCTCGAGCATGTCTGCCGCCGCGACCTCGTAGTGCTGCACCATGTGGAGCGGATAGTCGCGCAGCACCTGATGCACCTTGGCGAGCGACCGCCAGGTACCGCCGATGGCGCAGAAACTGCCGCCCCTCGCCGTCAACAGCGCCGATTTCTTCAGCCGGCGCTTGGCCACGGCCTGCGCCTTTGCCGGCGAGTTCTCCGAATCGTCCTGCAGCCGGATGACGCCGAGCTCATGGGTCTCGCCGGTCGAATCGGTCCCGTCGGCGATCGAGGACAGCTCGAGGCTGCCGCCGCCGAGATCGCCGACCACGCCGACGAATCCGGGCATGCCCGAGATCGCGCCCAGCGCCGCGAAATGCGCCTCCTCGGCGCCGGACAGTACCATCACCTTGGCGCCCATGATCTCCTCGACCGCGTCGACGAAGGCCTTGGAATTGGAGGCCTCGCGCACAGCGGACGTCGCGAGAATATGCGTCGTGCCCACCCGCATCAGCCGCGACACCAGCGCAAAGCGCTGGATCGCCGTCAGCGCCCGGTCGATGTTCTCGTAGGCAATCTTGCCGGTTTGCGCCAAGCCACGGCCGAGCGCACAGGCAGTCTTCTCGTTGTAGAGCGGGGTCAGCGAGCGGGCATGCCGTTCGTAGACCACGAGACGAACCGAGTTGGACCCGATATCGAGCACGGCAACAGGACGTGCGCCCTTGAGGCGGCCCTGCGCGGTGGGGTCGGCGTCGACGCCCCAGTATTGGTTCACTGGCTTCTCTCTTCGTTGTCGCGCTTCAGAGCCGTGCCGCGTCCGGAGAGGCTCGCGTGCGTCATGAAGTAGTCGTGCGCATTGTAGGGCTCCTCGCCCTCCCTGGGCTTTATCCTATCGGAACTGCCGTCGGGAAGCACCTCCCAGCTCTGCTGGTTGTCCTTCAAATACGCAACCATGGTGCGATCGAGAATCTGCTCGTGCACCGTGGTGTTGAGAATCGGCACCATCACCTCGACGCGCCAATCGAGGTTGCGCAGCATGATGTCAGCCGAGCTCATGTAGACCTTGGCCTTGCGCGAAGGCAGCAGCGCCCCTTGCCCGAAGCAGAAGATGCGGCTGTGCTCGAGGAAGCGCCCGACCAGCGACTTCACCCGGATATTATCCGAGAAGCCCGGGATACCTGGCCTCAGGCAGCAGATGCCGCGCACGATCAGCTCGATCTTCACGCCCTTGCGGCTGGCGTCGTAGAGGGCGTCAATGATCTCCGGGTCGACCAGGGCATTCATCTTCAGCCAGATATTGGCCGGCTCGTTCCGTTCGGCGAACTCGATCTCGCGGGCGATGTGATCGAGCAGCGTCTGCCGCAGCGTCACTGGCGAAAACGCAATCGCCTCCATCTCCGCGGGCCGTGCATAACCCGTGATGAAGTTGAACACCCGTGCCACGTCGCGGGTGATCGACGGCTCGGTCGTGAAGTAACTGAGGTCGGTGTAGATCTTGGCGGTGATCGGATGGTAATTGCCGGTCCCGAGGTGGCAATAGCTCACCAGTTTCCCACCCTCGCGCCGCACCACCTGGCTCATCTTGGCGTGTGTCTTCAGCTCGATGAAGCCGAACACCACCTGTGCGCCGGCGCGCTCAAGGTCCCGGGCCCAGCGGATGTTGGCCTCCTCATCGAAGCGCGCCTTCAGTTCCACCAGCGCCGTCACGGTCTTGCCCGCTTCGGCGGCCTGCACCAGCGCCTTGACGATCGGGCTGTCGCGCGACGTGCGATAGAGCGTCTGCTTGATCGCCACCACGTCCGGATCGCGCGCTGCCTGCATCAGGAACTGCGCCACCACGTCGAAGCTCTCGAACGGATGGTGGACCAACAGGTCCTTGGCCCGGATGGCGGCGAAGATGTCGCCATTGAAATCGCGGACGCGCTCCGGGAAACGCGGCTGGTAGGGCGGGAACCGCAGGTCCGCCCGGTCGATGTCGCAGATCTTCGATGCGTCGGCGAGCCCCAGAAAGCCTTCGACCTCGAAGGTGTCGGTCGGCCCGACGCCAAGCCGCTCGGAGATGTGGCGGCGCAGCGCCCGCGGCATCTTCTTTTCGATCTCGAGGCGGATCACCATGCCGCGGCGGCGCTGCCGCAGCGCGGATTCGAACTCCACCACCAGGTCGGCCGCTTCGTCGTCGATTTCGATTTCGCTGTCGCGGATGATGCGGAAGGCGCCCGAACCCGACACGGTGTAGCCCGGAAACATCTTGTCGATGAACCGGTTGATCAGGGTGTCGATGGTCACCACCTCGACCCGGTTCGGCGCCGCCAGCTCGTTCGGCAGCGTCACGAAGCGGTCGAGATTGGACGGCACGCGCACCAGCGCGGTCAGCGTCTGGGCCGTTCCCTCGCGCACCATCTCGAAAGCCAGCGTGAAGCCCAGATTGGGGATGAACGGGAACGGGTGCGCCGGATCGACCGCGATCGGGGTCAGCACCGGAAAGATCTCTTCGCGGAACAGCTTTTGCAGGTACTTCACCTGCTCCGGCGTCAGATCGTCGGCCTCATGGATCACCACGTCCTTGGCGAACAGCTCTTCGCGCAGCTGCTGCCAATGGTCCTGCTGCTCGAGATGCAGGTGCTGGGCCAGCGTCGCGATCTCTTCGAGCTGCTCGGCGGGGCTCAGCCCGTCCGCGCTCTGCTTGGTCAGCCCGGCGCGCAGCTGGCCCTTCAGCCCGGCGACGCGCACCATGAAGAACTCGTCGAGGTTGTTGGCCGAGATCGACACGAACCGCAGCCGCTCGAGCAGCGGATGGTTGATGTTGCCCGCCTCCTCCAGCACCCGCATGTTGAACTGCAGCCAGCTGACCTCGCGGTTGACGAAGCGCGCCGGGCTCTGGCGCAGCTCGCTGACGTCCGGAGCCTCGCCAACCTGCTCTTCGGCGATTTCGCTCATTTCATTCATCGTCGTCGGCTCCGAGGTCTAGGGCCAGTTGAGTATCGTCGCGCAGCGCGCTGCGGTGCCTGAGCGCTTCGCTGGCAATGGCACGATTGATGGCGGTACCGCGCTCCAGCGCCATGCGATCCATCATCCCCGCAAGCGCAACCGCCTCTTCGGACGATCGTTCCATGCGAGCCACCAGGTAAGCAATGATCTTGGGCTCAACGGTCACCTGGCGGTCATCGAACAGCTTCACGAACATCTGTGACAATTGGATATCGTCGCTCAGTGACACAGTGAAATGCGCCGCGAGTCTGGCCCGCGATTTCAAATCATCGGTCGCGAACGGCCAGTTTGCAACCGACTCCCGCGCCGTCAGCAGCACCGGCCGCCGATCGCGCATCGATTGGTTGAGAAGGTGGAACAGCGCCGCCTCGTCATAGCCCGCCCGATCGGCATCCTCGACCACCAGTGGCTGCGTGCCGCCATCGCGCGACAACGCCTCGGCGGTTGGCGGCGTGGCGTGCTCGGCCCCTGCCCGCTCCGCCCAAATCCGTGCCAGATGCGATTTCCCGGAGCTCGCCGCGCCCTCGATCAACGTCAGTGGTCCGGGCCAACGTGGAAATGCCAGGATATGCGCATGCGCCAGCCGGTTGCCCTCGCCGACGATGAAGTCGGCCTCTGCATGCGATGCCTCGTGCCCCAGATCCAGCGCCAGCTGGCCGCGCCCCGGTTGAGCGGAATCAGCGATGATCATTTCTCCGCCGCAACGCGCGGCTTCCGTGCCGGTTTCGCCACCACCGCCTGCGCTTCTGCGGGAAGGTCGTCGGGTCCGAGATAGAGGCTCGATTGCTGATACTTGGTCAGCGCGAACCGCGTCAGCACCCCCGAGATGGCCGCAAGCGGCACCGCCAGCAGCAGGCCGACAAAGCCGAACAGCAGGGCAAAGGCGAACAGCGCGAACATCAGCCAGACCGGGTTGATGTTGATGCTCTGCCCGACCAGCTTGGGGTAGAGGATGTTGCCCTCGAGGAACTGCCCGACGATGTAGATCAGCAGCACGATCAGCACGAACACCCAGCGATCGGGCCAGAACTGCACCAGGGCCACCGTCATCGACAGGGCGAAGCCGACGAAGAACCCCACATAGGGCACGAAGCTCAGGATGCCGCCGATCAGCCCGATGGCCAGCCCGTAGTTCAGCCCCGCGAGCGTCAGCGACGTGGCGTAGTACACGCAGAGCACGAGGATCACCGAGCCCTGCCCGCGGATCACGCCGGCCATCGCCTTGTCGATATCGGCGATCACGCCACGGATTTCACCGCGATAACGGCGCGGCAGCAGGTCATCGACCTTCTTGACCATGCCCTCCCAGTCGACCAGCAGGTAGAACGCGACAACCGGGGTGATGAACAGCACGGCGATGGTGTTGATCACCGTCAGCCCGCTCTGCGCCAGCGTCGCGGTGATGATTCCAGCGAACTCGACGCCACGGCCGATGAGGTCGGTGAGGCTGTTTTCGAGTTGCGCCGTACGCTCCGGACCGAGCCATTCGGTGAACTGCGGCATGTATTGCCGCAGCAGGTCCTGCAAATCGGCAACATATCCAGGCAAGCCGGCGATGAGACCACCGACCTGCACCGCGACCAGCGGCACCAGGGCCAGCAGCAGCCCGAGCAGCAGGATCAGCACCAGCAGCAGTACCAGCATGGAGCCCCACGAACGGCCAATCCCCAGCTTCTGCAACCAGTTAACCACCGGATTGAGCAGGTAGGCGAGCGTCAGTCCCACGACGAACGGCAGGAGGATCGACCGGAAGACCCAGAGCAGCAGGATGGCCGCAAGAAACAGCCCCGCCCAGATCACGACCTGATATCTTAGGCTCAACGTCCCGGGCGTCTCTTGCTTCACCGAGGTGGAGCGGTTATCAGCGCTCGGCAATTCCGCAACCCCTGAAAATCTGGCGAACAGCCCATGTCCGACGCGCAAAACGTGCCATCAAACGGGCTCTCGTACAAGCAGGCCGGCGTCGACATAGACGCGGGCAACGCGCTTGTCGAGGCCATCAAGCCCGCCGTCCGGTCCACCCGCCGCTCCGGCGCCGACGCGGAAATCGGCGGCTTCGGCGGCCTGTTCGATCTTAAGGCCGCCGGCTTCGTCGACCCGATCCTCGTCGCCGCCAATGACGGCGTGGGCACCAAGCTGAAGATTGCCATCGAGACCGGCAATAACGGCACCATCGGCATCGACCTCGTCGCGATGTGCGTCAACGACATTATCGTGCAGGGCGCCGAGCCCTTGTTCTTCCTCGACTATTTCGCCACCGGTAAGCTCGACGTCGCCACCGGCGCCGCGATCGTCGAAGGCATCGCCGAGGGCTGCCGCATTGCCGGATGCGCGCTGATCGGCGGCGAAACCGCCGAAATGCCGGGCATGTACCATGGCAAGGACTACGACCTCGCCGGCTTCGCCGTCGGCGCCGCCGAGCGCGGCACACTGCTGCCACGTGAAGATGTCGAGGCCGGCGACGTGCTCGTCGCCATCGCGTCCTCGGGCGTCCATTCCAACGGCTATTCGCTGGTTAGGAAGATCGTCGAAGTCTCAGGCATCGACTGGTACCTGCCGGCCCCGTTCGAGCCCGGCAAGTCCCTCAGCGACGCGCTGCTGGTCCCGACCCGCATCTACGTCAAGCCGCTGCTCTCGGCGCTGAAGGCCGGCATCGGCATCAAGGCCCTCGCCCACATCACTGGCGGCGGCTTCATCGACAACATCCCGCGCGTCCTGCCCGACAGCCTGTCGGCCCATATCGAGCTGAACCGGATCACCGTACCCAAGGTGTTCGGCTGGCTGGCCCGGGTCGGCGGCATGAACGAGCGCGAGATGCTCCGCACTTTCAACTGCGGCGTCGGCATGCTCTGCGCCGTCTCGAAGGATGACGCGAGTAAACTCGTCGAACATCTTGCTGCAGCTGGCGAAACCGCCGCAATCGTCGGTGAACTCCGCCCCCGCACTGGCGAACCCGTGACATTCGAAGGCGCACTGGCCCTCTAGAAATGGCCGGTCCGCGCGGTCGCCTCATCATCATCTGCGGCCTGCCCGGATCGGGCAAGACTACGCTTGCGACCGAGCTGGCCGAGCGACATCACGGCGTCCGCTATTCGCCCGACGACTGGATGGATGCCCTCGGCATCAACCTGTGGGATGAGCAGAAGCGTGCCGGCATCGAGACGCTGCAGTGGCAGGCGGCACAGAGTCTGCTCGCCCTTGGCGGCACCGCCGTTATCGAGTGGGGCACTTGGGCCCGTTCCGAACGCGATGCCCTGCGCGAGGGTGCGCGTGCCCTCGGTGCCGCGGTGGAACTCATCCATATGGATGCCCCAATCGACGTGTTGCTCGGCCGCGTCACCCAGCGCGGCAGGGAATCGCCGCCGATCGGCCGCGCCATGCTAGAAGATGCCGCGGCGGCGTTCGAAGTGTCGACGCCGGACGAACTCGCCCTCTACGATCCCCCAGCAAAGGCCATGCCTCGTGACTGAACCCAAGAAGCGCGTCGCCATCCTCATCTCCGGCCGCGGTTCCAACATGTCCGCGCTGATCGAGGCCGCCAAGGCGCCGGACTACCCGGCGCAGATCGTCGGCGTGTTCGCCAACAAGCCCGATGCAGCAGGCCTGCAGTCCGCCGCCAGCCACGGCATCGCCACCGCCTGGCGCTGGCACAAGGACTATCCCAGCCGCACCGGGTTCGAGCTGGCGCTGAGCGACGTGCTGAAGCTCTGGCGCCCCGACATCATCGCGCTCGCGGGCTTCATGCGTATCTTCACGCCCGAGTTCACCGCCAAGTGGGAAGGCCGGATGATCAACGTCCATCCCTCGCTCCTGCCGCTGCACAAGGGCCTCCACCCCCAGCAGCAGGCGCTCGATGCCGGCGACAGCGAGAGCGGCTGCACCGTGCATTTCGTTACCCCCGGCATGGACGAGGGCCCGGCCATCCTGCAGCGCCGCGTGCCGATCCTGCCCGGCGACACCGAGGAGACGCTGGGTGCCCGCATCCTCGTCGAAGAGCACCGTGCCTATCCCGAAGCACTCGCCATGCTGGCGCGCGGCGAAGCCCTCTACCGGCCGGGCTGAGCCATGCTGATCGCGCTCAGCGGCCTCCCCGGCAGCGGCAAGTCGACGATCGCCAAACTGGTCGCGGCCCGCCTTCGCGCGGCCTATCTGCGCATCGACAGCATCGAACAGGCGCTGATCCGGGCCGGGGCGGCCTCACCCGTCGGCGTCGAGGGCTACGCGGTCGCTTTCGCAATAGCCGAAGATACGCTGCGCGCCGGTACCGCCGTGGTTGCAGACGCGGTCAACGCCGCCGCCATCAGCCGAGACGCGTGGCACGAGCTCGGCGGACGGCTCGCGGTCCGCACTCTACTGGTTGGCGTCCATTGCTCCGACCCGGTCGAACACCGCCGGCGCGTCGAAACCCGCGCCGCCGAGATCGCGGGCCACGCGCTGCCGACCTGGGCCGAGGTAGAGGCCATCACATTCGAGCCATTCCCGTCGGGGACCCTGGTCGTCGACACGTCGCACGAGCCTCCCCCCGATGCGGTCGACCGCATCATCGCCCGCCTCGCTCCGTCGGCCCCTTAGGCCGCCTTCGTCGCCGAGTGGCCGCGCCAGATCATGTAGACATTGGCTCGGTCATAGGGCGAGCCCGCGCGGACCGCCGGCTGGTGCTCAAACCCGGTGCGTTCGTAGAGATGGATCGCTGATTCGAGCCGGGTATTGGTCTCGAGGAACAACTCCCGCCCGCCCAGCCGCTCGAACTCGGCGATCGCCGCCTCGATCAGCCGCCGGCCGATGCCGACGCCCTGCGCCGATGGGTCGACGCCCATCTTGGTGAGCTCGTATTCCCCCGGCGCGTGCTGCTTCAGCGCACAGGTCCCCACGACCGCGCCACCGAGCAGCGCGAACAGCACGGCGCCACCGTGCTCGACGATCGCCTCGGGGTTCGACATCACCTCGATATCGTAGGGTTCCAGCACGAAGTAGCGTTCGAGCCAGATGACGTTGAGCCGGTAGAAGTGCTCTCGCAACTCCGGTCGCAGCGGGACGATCCGGACGGCGTCCTGCTGATGCGCGCGCACCTTGGCCGCAATGATATCCGCCAAGCCCGGCGCCGCCACCTGCTCGAGCCCGGCGAGCAGCGCCTCCGCATCGAGCCCGGCGCCGCGAACGCGCTCTGCCAGGCCCTCGCGAATAGCCCGCCACAAGGGCTTTGCTGCCTGCAGGGTCGCCTCGGCCTTTGCGGTCAGCGCCAGCCGCCGCGTGCGCCTGTCGTCGGCATCGCTCGACGTACTGACCCAGCCATCGCGTACCAGCCGCGTCGTCAGCTGGCTGATCGCCGAATGCGTCTGCCCGACAGCCGTAGCGATCTCGCCCACAGTCAGCGGGCCGCGATCGTGCAGCAGCCGCAGGATCGGGAACCAGCGGCCCTGCAGCTCAATGCCGTGGCGCGCATAGATCTCGTCCGCCATCGCATAGAGCTGGTCGCTGATCGCCTTGAGTTGGCTGCCAAGGGAGAGCAGCCCCATGTCGCCGAGATAGGTCATCTTCGTTCCTCGAAGCAGAGATATGTAAGTACTAACATATCCTCGCGATGCGAGCCAGAGGCATCCGCCCATCACCAGAATCGATGGGTCCCATCGTCAAAATCGGTTCGACGCGACTCCTCTTGCGGGTTCATCTATGGCGGCTTGGAGAATTGCCCATGCCGTCCACACGCGTCGAAACCCGAGCCGGCTGGCTCGGCGGCCGCCACGCCGAGTTCATCGCCGCCATCCAGCGGGCGCTGGTCGAGGGCATCCGCATCCCGCAGCAGGATCGCGACATCCGCATCCTCGAATACTCAGGCGAAGCCTTCGCCCCGCCGCCCGGACGCGGCCCTCACTACACGATCATCGAGATCGCCATGTTTTCCGGGCGGTCGCTGGATGCCAAGCGCCGGCTCTATGCCAGTCTCGTCGCAGAGCTGGCCGCCTTCGACATCGCCCCGTCCGACCTCAAGGTCATCGTCCATGACGTGCCGCGCGAAAATTGGGGGCTGGGCGGCAAGGCTGCTAGTGACATAGAACTCGGCTTCAAGGTCGACGTCTGACCAACGGAACGGATCACCCCCATGAAACTGCAATACTGGCTGCTTATCATCCTGCTCGGCGCCGTCTGGGGCTGTTCGTTCCTGTTCAACGCCGTGCTGATCCGGGAGATCAGCCCGCTATGGGTCGCAGCGGGGCGCGTCACCATCGGCGCCGCAATTTGCTGGGTAGTCTTCTTCGCCACCCGCAAGAAGCTGCCCACCGATCCCAAGCTCTATGTGCAGTTTCTCATTCTCGGCATTCTCAACTACGCCATCCCGTTCGCGCTGTTCCCCTTCGCCGAGCAGACCGTCGCCAGCTCCATCGTCGGCGTCATCAACGGCATGACCCCAATGACCACGGTGATCGTTTCGCAGCTCTGGCCGGGCGGCGAGAAGGCGACCTGGAACAAGGTGGTGGGCGTTGCCATCGGCTTTGCCGGCGCGGTCATCCTGTCCCTGCCCTCGCTCGGCGTCGGCGCCTCGGCGCAGGTGATTGGCCTGCTCGCGGCGTTCGTTGCCACGCTCTGCTATGCCCTGACGCTCAACTATGCCCGGCGTTTCGCCAAGGTCGAACCTTATGCGGTCGCCTCGAGCTCGCTGACCGGCGCGGCGCTGGTGTCGATCCCCATCGCGCTGTTCTTCAGCGGCATCCCCGTGATCACCCTGCCCGAGACCTGGGCGGCGCTGTTCGGTATCTCGGTGTTCTCCACCAGCTTCAGCTTCCTCCTCGTCTACTGGCTGCTGCCCCGCGTCGGCGCCACCAACCTGTCGCTCAACACCTTCATCACCCCGATCTCGGCGATCCTGCTGGGCGTCTTGGTCCTGCACGAGCGCTTCGAGCTGGTGCATATCCTCGGCATCATCGTGATCTTCCTCGGCCTCGTATTCATCGATGGCCGCCTGGTGAAAGGCTGGCGCAAAGCGCCGGCCTGATCTCCTTCGTGCCTAACCGGTGATAGAACACTTCCGTTCAAGTCCGGTTCAGCTTGGCGACTTAGTGTCCTCAGTCATCATATGATCTGAGGAGGCCAGACGTGTTTATCGGAACGATCGACGAGAAGGATGCCACCGGCGAGATCGCCGAGATCTACCGGGATGAGGCCAAGGCGCTTGGCTTCGTCATGGAAGGCACCAAGTGCTGGACAGCGCTGCCGCACCTCTCCCCGATGGTCGAGCATCTGCTGCATGCCGCGCGCAACAACTTCTCGCTGGGCCTGGTGAGCTGGCGGCTGATCACCCTGATCGCAGCCAAGCAGATCCCGTCGACCTATTGCTCGCATGTCTATGCCAAGCTGCTGGTGAACGACCTGGGCTCGAAGGAGAAGGTGTTCGCCATCCAGCACGATTTCCGCAGCGCCGGCCTCGCGGCCAAGACCGTTGCGATGCTGGCTTACGCCGAGCAGGTTGCGCGGGACGCCAGCCTCATCACCGAGGAGGATGTCGAAAGGCTCCGCAAGCACGGCTTCACCGACCGGGAGATCGCCGACATAGCCTTCTGCGCCTCCTACCGCTGCTTCATGAGCCGATATTTCGATGCCGTCGGTGCGATGCCCGAATCCACCTGGCTCGATCCCGATCCGGCGTTCCGTGCCGCAATGACGGTGGGCAAGCCGACCTAGCTACCAGACGGGCCGCGATGCCGAGCCGCGGTCCTCCGGCTGCTGCTGATCGATGGCAGTGCGGCGTTCGCCATCCTCGATGATCACGTCCTCGCGCATGGCAAGCTGGGCGGTTGGCGTCGACACGTCGATCACCATGCCGTTGAGATCGCGAATCAGCCCACGCGTCTGGCCGTAGTCGAGCGCGATCGCCTCGGACACCACCTCGGCGCCCATGGCGCGCGCCCGGTCCAGCACCTCGAACACGTCGTCCACCTCGAAGGTCAGGTAGGTCCCCTCGTGCATGCCCCAGGCGTGGCGCGGGGTGAACTGGCTCATCTGGTCGATCAACCCGATCTGCACATTCGCCTGACCCTTCGGCGTGAGCACCACGAACCAGTCGCTGTCGTAGATCGTCTCGAGTCCGAACAGCTCCTTGTAGAACTTGGTACTGTCGGCGAGGTCCTTGCAGAGGACATTGAACAGGACACGGTTGAGCACGGACATCGCAGGCTCCTTTGACGGGGGTTTCTCGTCAACGATGCGGAGCGGGGGACGGTTCCGAAACCGGCGCCTATTCGTGCGTCAGCCGTCAAAACCCTCGACGATGGCAAAGTTGGCGGTGCTGGAGTTCAGCCGCGTCTTCATTGCCTCCTGGTATTCCGGCGAGTGGTATGCGCGGAACGCGTGGTCGTAGCTCGGAAACTCGACCACTACGACGCGAGGGCCGACCTGGCCCTCGACGACGCTCACCTGGCCGCCGCGGACGACGAAGCGGCCGTCATTGGCTGCCAGGAAGGGCCGGACGGAGGCCTGGTACTGCTTGTACGTCTCGGGGTCGCTGACCTCGATGTTGACGACCCAGTAGCCCTTGGCCATCGGCCCCTCCTACTCGAGCCCCAGCTTCTTCTTCAGGATCTCGTTCAGCGCCTGCGGGTTGGCCTTGCCGCCCGAGGCCTTCATGGCCTGGCCGACGAACCAGCCGAGCATGGTCGGCTTCGCCTGCACGGCAGCCACCTGGCCCGGGTTGGCTGCGATGATCTCGTCGATCACCGCCTCGATGGCGCCCAGGTCAGTCACCTGCTTCATGCCGCGCCGCTCGACGATCTCGGCCGGCTCGCCTTCGGGCTCCTCGGCGATGATCACCTGCAGCAGGTCCTTGGCGCCCTTGGACGAGATCGTCCCGGCCGCCACGAGGTCGACGATGCCGGCGATCTGGCTCGGCTTGATGTGCGTCTCGAACGCCGACAGCCCCTGGCTGTTGGCGAACGCTGCGATGTCGCCGGTAACGAGGTTGGCCACCGCCTTGCCGTCGCGCTTGGTCCCGCCGAACTTCACCGCGGCTTCGTAGTAGTCGGCCGTCTCGCGCTCCAGCGTCAGCACCATCGCGTCATACGGCGTCACGCCGTATTCCTTGATGAAGCGGGCTTCCTTGTCGTCCGGCAGCTCTGGCAGGTGCTTGGCCAGCTCGTCGATGAAAGCCTGGTCGAATTCCAGCGGCAGGAGGTCCGGATCGGGGAAGTAGCGATAATCGTGCGCCTCTTCCTTACTCCGCATCGAGCGCGTCTCGCCGGTCTTGGGGTCGTAGAGCCGCGTCTCCTGGTCGATCTTGCCGCCATCCTCGAGGATGTCGATCTGGCGACGCGCCTCGAACTCGATCGCCTGGCCGGCGAAGCGGATCGAATTGACGTTCTTGATCTCGCAGCGCGTGCCGAACTCGCCGCCGGGCTTGCGCACGGAGACGTTGATGTCGGCGCGCATCGAACCCTGCTCCATGTTGCCATCGCAGGTGCCGAGATAGCGGAGGATAGTGCGCAGCTTCGAGAGGTACGCCTTGGCCTCGTCCGAGTTCCGGAGGTCGGGCTTCGACACGATCTCCATCAGCGCCACGCCCGAGCGGTTCAGGTCGACGAAGCTCAGGTTCGGGTGCTGGTCGTGGATCGACTTGCCGGCATCCTGCTCGAGGTGCAGCCGCTCGATGCCGATCTCGATGTGCTCCTCGCCACCCATGTCGAGGAATACCGAGCCCTCACCGACGATCGGATCCTTGAACTGGCTGATCTGGTAGCCCTGCGGCAGGTCCGGATAGAAGTAATTCTTCCGATCGAAGATCGAGCGCTTGTTGATCTTGGCCTTGAGCCCCAGCCCGGTCCGCACCGCCTGGCGAACGCACTCGTCGTTGATCACCGGCAGCATGCCGGGCATCGCCGCGTCGACGAAGCTCACATTGGAGTTCGGCGGCGAGCCGAATTCGGTCGAGGAGCCGGAGAACAGCTTGCTCTCCGAGGTCACCTGCGCATGCACTTCCATGCCGATGACGATCTCCCAGTCCCCGGTGGCTCCCTTGATGAAGCTCTTGGGGTTGGGGGTGCGGGTATCGATGAGGGTCATGGGCTAAGGCTCTTGTTCATTCCAACTTTGTCTATGGCATAACCGAGCGAGGCGGAAAACTTCTCCCTGCGCCAGACGACAGCAAATCCGTGCCGCTGGTAGAAGCCGATCGCTCGCGCGTTGCTGGCCAGCGTCTCGAGCTCGGCCAATGGGTAGTGGGCGGCCCTGATCTCGGCGACCAGCGCTTCCAGCAGCAGACTGCCGACACCGCGCCCCTGCGCCTCAGGCGCAACCCAGAGGTCCGAGATCAGCTGGTTGCTATCCTCGCGTGCGCCCCAGCCGAGCGCCTGGCCGCCGGCTTCGGCAACGAGGATGGTCGGTGCATGACTGACCCCGAAGCCACGGAACTCCTCGCGCAACCGGTCGCGATCGACCCTGCCGGCGTCGCCCTCGGCAAAGGCGCTGGCCTCCCAGGCGGCAAAGCCAATGTCGCCAAGGATCACGGCCTCCTCCGGCCGGGCGCGCCGCACCGTCATGCTCACGTTGATTTCTCAGTCTTCGTCGTCGGTCAGCGGACCGCGGTACGGGGAGAGCCGCTTTTCCAGCCGCACGCTGGTTTGCGGGTCGCTGCCGGTGGCGCCCTCGCGCTTCAGCACCAGGATGCGATAGCCCTGGTGCTGGTAGAAGTTCACGGCCCGCACGTTGTCGCTCAGCGTATCGAGCTGCACCCGGTCGGCGCCCTCGAGCTCGATGATCGATTCCATCCGCCTGAGCAGCAGCGAGCCGATGCCCTGGTTCTGCAGCGACGGGGTGACAAACAGATACGGGATGTAGGGCCGGCTCCGCGCCCGCGCGCACCAGGCCACCGGAGAGCTGTCGATCTCGGCGACGATGGTGCGGTCCAGCAGTTCGTGGACGGCAATGCCAAGCCGGCGCTTCTCGTTCTGGCGGCTAGCCGCTTCCCCGCTGAGGAAGGGCTTCAGGTCGCGCTCCCAGGCGAGCAGCGCGATGTCGGCGAGACGCTCTGCCTCGCTCGCCACAGCCTTGCGGATCGTGATCTCCGGCGACGTCATCGAAGTCTCCACTGCAACCAGCCTAACTCAGCCGTGGCGCTTGCGTGCAGCGATAATGCCCTTTTCGTAGTTCACATTCCAGTTGATCAGCGTGCGCCAGATCAACTCTGCCTGGTCCTCGTCGAGTTCCAGCTCTTCGGCGCGTTTGCGCTGCTTGGCGATGATCGACTCGATGCGGGTCGGATCATACGCCTCGTGCGGATCGGTCTTGATCTCAGCCATCCGCGTCACATAGCCGTGCCGCTCGGCGAGCAGGGTCAGCAGCGCCTGATCAATCCGGTCGATCTCGACGCGTACATCTTCCTTGGTCCGGCATTCGGCGGGGGCTTTGGTCACGGGGGAGGCACTCGTTGGCAGGACTTTCACTGTTGCTGGTTTGCACCGGCGGAACCGGGATTGCAACCGCAACGCTGGCGCAGAATCCGCTCATCAGCTATTCAGCCATCGTTCACCGGCAAGGCGATATCGCGGCGCCGTCAAGAAATGGACTGCCCCATGTCTAGCAAAGTTGAGATTGCGTAGTACCCCGTCCGCCCGCTGAGCCCTAGGGCTCACGACGCGTTGCGACGGGGTTTGGAACCAGGCGACCTGCCAGGCGAGATGCTGGCCGGGCCTTCTTTCCACGCATCCCAAGGTCTAGACTTTCATGGATATTTCCCGCGAGGAACAGCGGGTGCTGCACGCACTCGCGCAGGGCGGCGCTATTCACGTGCTCAAAGCCCCGAACGGCAAGGTCGTCAGCGTCGAATGCCTCAACCGCGACGGCTGGTTGATGCAGCAATGCAACCTCAGCCTGTTCCGCAAACTGAAGAACAAGAACGCCATCGCCTCCAGCAGCGGCCGCCCCTACCGCATCACCCGGCGCGGCCTCGAACTGGTGCGAAGCGAGTACGACAACAGGTAGCGTCGATGGTCCCCTCTTCACCTCCCCCTTCATGGGGGAGGCCGGGAGGGGGCCGTCTCTCTCGACCTGCAAAGAAACTTATCCCCGCACTCCGGCCATCTCGTACCTTCCCTCCACCTTTCCGATGCGAGGCGCTACGCGGCGTCGCGGGGAGGGTTCGGGCTGGTTGGGAGGCGTCCCGGCCAGGGCTTGGTGGAAGCGTCCGCTTTGCGCACCATCGGGTCAAAAGACCGTTCGCAATGGGCGGGGCGAAAGTCCCAACCTTGTACAGTTCGGCGGACGACCGCCACAGGGACGAAGTCCCGCCCATGCCGCTTTCGCAAGAAACGGCAAGACTGACAAGAAACCCCGAGGCCCAAGGCCGTCGGGCTTCTAGTGCTGCGTGACGCCGCTCAATTCCTTGGCGATGTGTTCCCACTCGGCGGACACGCTTGCCGTGGCGCGCTTGCGGCCGGCGCGGCGATACCAGTAGTCGGCATTGCCCATGTCGGCTTCGATCCAGTGCAGCAGCGCGTGCACCCAGTCGAACTCGAACGTGCCCTCCATCGCCTGGACGATGCGATGCGCTTCTTCCCATTCGGGGCCGACGCGCAACTCGCCCTTCTTCATCCACCACAGGGCCTGCAGAGGCTTGGACATATCCTTGGGCGGGGCCGACCAGTCGAGGGTCGTGAACACATCGGCCATGGAGCCAATCCTCTGAAACGAAACCACCGGCTTGGCCGGGAGGTCGACAAGTCTCAATTTGCGCATGGGCGGCAAATAGTGCTGAAACCGCTAGGCTTCAAGCGGTTTCGACTCTGATGGTGACTACCACCACTTGTCAGGAGAGAAGTCGATACCGGCCGAACGCTCGATGACACGGCCCGCCGCGAACAGCGTTTCCTCGTCGAACGGCTTGCCGATCAGCTGCAGGCCGAGCGGCAGACCCGCTCCGTCCTTGCCAGCGGGAACCGCGATTCCCGGCAGCCCGGCCATGTTCACGGTCACGGTGAACACGTCGTTGAGGTACATCTTGACCGGATCGGCCTTCATGTCCTCGTCGCCGATGCCGAACGCCGCCGACGGGGTCGCCGGGGTCAGGATGGCGTCGACGCCGTCGTTGAAGACGATCTCGAAGTCGCGCTTGATCAGCGTACGGACCTTCTGCGCCTGCACGTAATAGGCGTCGTAATAGCCCGCCGACAGCACATAGGTGCCGATCATGATGCGGCGCTTCACCTCGCGGCCGAAACCATCGGCGCGGGTCAGCTCGTAAAGGTCAGTGATGTCCTTGCCGGTATCGCGCAGGCCGTACTTCACACCGTCATAGCGGGCAAGGTTCGACGACGCTTCGGCCGGCGCCACGATGTAATAGGCCGGCAGGGCGTACTTGGTGTGCGGCAGCGAGATGTCGCGCACGGTCGCGCCCTCGGCCTTCAGCCAGGCGATGCCCTGCTGCCACAAGGCCTCGATCTCGGCCGGCATGCCGTCCATGCGGTACTCGCGCGGAATGCCGATGACGAGGCCCTTCACGCCGCGCTCCACCGCCGCGGCGAAATCCGGCACGGCGAGGTCGACGCTGGTCGAGTCCTTGGGGTCGAACCCCGACATCGAAGTCATCATGATCGCCGCGTCCTCGACGGTGCGGGCGATCGGGCCGGCCTGGTCGAGCGACGATGCAAAAGCCACCACGCCCCAACGCGAGCAGCGGCCGTAGGTCGGCTTGATGCCCACGGTGCCGGTCAGGGCTGCCGGCTGGCGGATCGAGCCGCCGGTATCTGTCGCCGTCGCCGCGGCGCAGAGCCAGGCGGAAACCGCCGAGGCCGAACCACCGGACGAACCGCCCGGCACGAGCTGCGCGTTCGAGTTGTTCGCCCGCCACGGGTTGATCACCGGGCCGTAGTAGCTGGTCTCGTTCGACGAGCCCATGGCGAACTCGTCCATGTTGAGCTTGCCCAGCATCACCGCGCCGTCGCGCCACAGGTTGCTGGTGACGCTCGATTCGTACTCGGGCTTGAAGCTGTCGAGGATGTGGCTCGCCGCCTGGGTATGGACGCCCTTGGTCGCGAACAGGTCCTTGATCCCCAGCGGAATCCCCTCGAGCGGACCACCCTGCCCGGCCGCGAGCTTGGCGTCGCTGGCCTTTGCCTGCGCCTGCGCCTGCTCGCCGGTCACCGCCACATAGGCATTGAGCTTGGGGTTGGCCCCCTCGATCGCCGTCAGATAGGCGCCGGTGAGTTCGCTCGAGGTGAAATCCTTGGCCTTCAGCCCATCACGAGCGGCGGCAAGGGTCAGGCGGGTAAGGTCGGTCAAAGGCTTGGCTCGCGAGGAAAGGACGCGGGGATTAGTCGACCGCCGTTCCTATAGCTGTGTCGCGATTATCGCAACATTCGCAACACTGGTCGCATCAAGCGACGGCCGGTTGCCCGATGCGCTTCTCGAAAAACACCGACCACTCGCTCTCGGGATAGTCGAGAAACGGCCCGCGCTCGGTGAAGCCCGAGTTGGTATAGAGCCGGTGCGCTTCGCTCATTCCCGGCCCCGTCCCGGTCTCCAGCAGCAAGTGCGAGATCCCCTTCGACCGCGCCAGCTCGGTGATCGCTTCGAGCAGCCGCGAACCCACTCGCTGACCGCGAACCGACGGCCGGGTGTACATCCGCTTCACCTCGCCCTCGTCGGCCGAGATCACCTTCAGCGCCCCGCAGCCGACAGCCTCGCCGACCTCGTTGCGCGCCACGAACAGCGTGGTGTCGGCGCCGGCCATCTGCTCGACCGTCATCTTGAACTGGAACTCCAGCGGCGACAGCGGAATCAGGTGCGCGTTCAACTCTTCGACCAACCCGCGGACATCATCCTGCAGCGGCGTCTCGATGGCGATGGTGACCATGGCGCTACTCGACGACCTTGGGCACCATGAAGAAGTTGTCTTCGGTCAGCGGCGCGTTAGCGACGATCTTGTCCGGGTAGCCACCGTCGGTGACCTTGTCCTCGCGCCGGCGCAGCGTCATCGGCGTCACCGAGGTCATCGGCTCGACGCCCGTCACGTCGACCTCACCGAGCTGCTCGACGAAACCGAGAATGGCATTGAGCTCATTGCGATAGGTCTCGACCTCGCCTTCCTCGATGCGAATGCGGGCGAGGCGCCCAATGCGCTTCACGGTGGCGGCATCTACCGACATGGGGTCACTCCGAGCGTCACGATTTCCGGCGTTCTAGCAACGGAAGCCGGTGAAGAAAAACGAAAAGCGTTGATGGGCGCCATCAAACTTCCAAGGCCATCCCGGCCTCCAGCGCCACCAGCGCCGTGCCAGCGAGCCGATCGCGCAGCGCCGCGATCGCCCTCTCCCCCACCGCATCGGGCCCGGCAACCGCGATCAGCCGCGGCCCGAATGCGTCCAGCACTTCGGCCGCAAGCCTGTCGCCCTCGTCGCCAAACACCACTACCACTGCATCCCGCGCCCAGCGCCCGGCCTTAGGCACGGCACCAGCCAGCAACAGCAGGGGCGCCTCGCCGACCGCCGCAATCAGCGCGCCGCCGGCCAGCCCGTGCCCCGTCACCTTGCCCAGCACATCCTCATCGAGCATTGTCCCTGCCCGCCCGGGCTGCCACAGCACCGGATCGATCTCGGGCAAACTGCCATCGAGCGCAAACGTCGCATCGGCCCCCGAGACCAACTCCTCGGGCACCACGCCGCCAACTCCGGACGGATCCGCCACGAGGATCTTGCCGCCGATGTGGATGCGGATCGTGGTGCCGCCGAACCAGGTGAGTTTCATCGCTTGCCTCTTGTCAGCGCCACAGGTAGCCAGAACTGAAGCTGATGCAAAGGATGCGCGTGACAGACGACGCTCTCAACCCGCTGACCGCCCTGCCTCCTGCAGGCAAGCTGCTCGGGCTCGATCTCGGCACCAAGACTATCGGCGTCGCGATCTCGGATGGCATGCGCTACTCGGCTACCCCGCTCGAGACCATCAAGCGCCTGAAGTTCACTCAGGATGCGATTCGGCTGCAGGAACTGATCGCCGAGAACGACGCGGTCGGCATCGTGCTCGGCCTGCCGCTCAACATGGATGGCTCCGAGGGCCCCCGCGTCCAATCCACCCGCGCCTTTGCCCGCAATCTCGCCGCCAAGATCACCATCCCCATCGTCTTCTGGGACGAGCGGCTCTCTACCACCGCCGTTACCCGCACGCTGATCGAAGCGGATGTCCGGCGCGACAAGCGCCGTGAGGTCGTCGACAAGCTGGCCGCCAGCTACATCCTGCAGGGCGCTCTGGAGCGGCTGCGGCGAGGCTCCTTGTAGGGTCTGCCTTGGCACCCGTGGGGAAAATGTACAGTTAAACTATACAGCCGACGCCTCGTGCGGTATGCCCCCGCGAACATTCGGAACGGAGCGGCATGGCTACTTCCTCGCCAGCATCGGTCACCGGCGGCCAGGGGGCTGCGAGACCGGCTTTCCGCCATCGCCATCTTCTCGGCATCAGCCAGCTCAACCAGTACGAGATCGTCGATCTGCTGGATCGGGCCGAGGCGATGATCCCGATCTCCCGCCAGCCGCGGAAGATCCTGCCGACACTGACCGGCAAGACCCAGATCAACCTGTTCTTCGAGAACTCCACCCGCACCCAGTCGAGCTTCGAGATCGCCGGCAAGCGCCTCGGCGCGCAGGTCACCAACATGTCGGTGAAGACCTCGTCGGTCGCCAAGGGCGAGACGCTGGTGGATACCGCCGCGACGCTCAACGCCATGCGGCCGGATGTGATCATCGTCCGCCACGGCTCGTCAGGCGCAGTGGAACTCCTCAGCCAGAAGGTCGGCTGCTCGGTGATCAATGCCGGCGACGGCGCCCATGAGCACCCGACGCAGGCGCTGCTCGACGCGCTGACCATTCGCCAGCACAAGGGCTACCTCGCCGGCCTCACCGTCGCCATCTGCGGCGACATCGCCAATTCCCGCGTCGCCCGCTCGAACCTCCTGCTGCTCGGCGCCATGCAGGCCCGTACCCGCGTCATCGCGCCGAGGACACTGCTGCCAAAGGGCATCGAGGCGCTGACCTCGGAAGTCTTCACCGACATGCGCCAGGGCCTCGAAGGCGCCGACGTGGTGATGATGCTGCGCCTGCAGCACGAGCGCGCCAACGGCCGGATGATCCCGTCAGTGCGCGAGTACTACCACTTCTACGGTCTGGACGAGGAAAAGCTCGGCTACGCAAAGCCGGACGCGATCGTCATGCACCCCGGCCCGATGAACCGCGGCGTCGAGATCGACCCGGCCATCGCCGACGGGCCGCGTTCGGTGATCACCGAGCAGGTCGAGATGGGCGTCGCCGTGCGCATGGCAGTGCTCGATACTCTCCTTGCCGATCCGCAGCGGAACGAGCCATGACCAAGCCCATCGTCATCGCCAATGCCCGCGTGGTCGACCCGGCCACCAATCGCGATGCCCCCGGCGCCGTGCTGGTCGAAAACGGCAAGATCACCGGCATCACCAACGGCGCCCCACAGGGCATCCCCGACGGTGCCGAAACCTACGACGCCAAGGGCCAGATCGTTGCGCCCGGCCTCATCGACATGCGCGTCTTCACCGGCGAGCCCGGCCACGAATACCGCGAGACCCTCGCCAGTGCAGCTGAGGCAGCCGCCGCCGGTGGCGTCACCAGCTTCGTGCTGATGCCCGACACCACGCCGGTGATCGACGACGGCGCATTGGTCGATTTCGTCCTCCGTCGCGCCGGCGCTAAAGCGTCGGTCAACATCCTCCCCGCCGCCGCCATCACGCGCGGCCTCAAGGGCGAGGAGATCACCGAGTTCGGCCTGCTCAAGGAAGCCGGCGCCGTTGCCCTCACCGACGGCCGCGAGTCGATCCAGTCCGCAGGCCTGCTGCGCGCCGCCTTCACCTACGCCCGCAACTTCGACCTGCCAATCATCCACCATGTCGCTGACCACACGCTGGTCGGCGACGGCGTGATGAACGAGGGCACGTTGGCGACCGTCTCCGGCCTCAAGGGTATCCCCGGCGAAGCCGAGACTGTCCCCCTCGCCCGCGACCTGCAGCTCGCCGCCCTCACCGGCGTCCGCTACCACGCGGCGCAGATATCGACCGGTGCCGCCGTCGATCTGATGGCCAATGCCAAGCGTCGCCTCTCGACGGTGTCGGCCGGCATCTCGATCAACAATCTCTCGCTCAACGAAAACGACGTCGCGCCCTACCGCTCGTTCTTCAAGCTGTCGCCGCCGCTCCGCTCCGAGGACGATCGTCGCGCGGTCATCAATGGTCTCAACTCCGGCGCCATCGACACCATCCACTCCGGGCACGATCCGCAGGATAGCGAGGTGAAACGCCAGCCGTTCGCCGAGGCGTCGTACGGCGCGGTCGGTCTCGAAACCCTGCTCGCTGCAGCTTTCCGCCTCGTTCATTCCGGTGACGTGCCGCTGCTCACCCTGCTGCGCGCCATGACCAGCCGCCCGGCTGAGCTGCTTGGCCTCAGCTCGGGCCGCCTCGCAGTCGGCGCTCCGGCCGACCTGATCATCTTCGATCCGGACTTCCCGTGGGTGGTGAAGGAAGCTGCACTGCGCTCCCGTTCCCGCAACACCGCTTTCGAGGGCGCGAGGATGCAGGGCGCCGTGATGCATACGTTCGTTGCAGGCAGTCCGGTCTTCAGCCATGCTGCAACCGCTGAGGGGGCCGACGCATGAACTTTCTGATCGCAACCGTACTGGGGTATCTCCTCGGCTCGATCCCGTTCGGCATGCTGCTGACACGCGCCGTCGGCATCGACATCCGGTCGATCGGCTCGGGCAATATCGGCGCCACCAACGTGCTCCGCACCGGCAACCGTTGGCTCGCTGTCGCCACGCTGCTGCTCGATGCCGGCAAGGGCGCCGCCGCCGTCCTTATCGCGCGCTACTTCCTCGCCCCGGGCGCCGACTCGCCGCTCGCGGCCGAGTTCATCATTTACGGCGCTGGCATCGGTGCGTTCTTCGGCCACTGCTTCCCGGTCTGGCTCGGGTTCAAGGGCGGCAAGGGCGTCGCCACCTATATCGGCGTGCTGCTGGCCTGGAGCTGGGTCGTCGGCCTGATCTTCTGCGCCGTCTGGCTGCTGATCGCCGTGGCTCGCCGCTTCTCCTCGCTCGCCGCTCTTACTGCTGCCGCAACGGCCCCCGTCTTCGCCTACGCGCTCGCCGGCACCGACATGCAGGGCTTCACCTTCGCCGCGGCCTGCGGGCTGCTCAGCTTCGTGCTCTATTTCACGCATTGGCAGAACATCCGGCGGCTGTGGAACGGCACGGAGCCGAAGATCGGCTCGGAAAAGCCCAAGGCCGGCTGAAATCATGGCGCGCGACGGCATCGAACTGACGCCGTCGCAGCGCACTGCATGGCTGAGGCTCATCCGCACCGACAATGTCGGACCGCAGACCTTCCGCCAGTTGATCAACCGCGAAGGCTCGGCTGAGGCGGCCCTCGCCGCCCTGCCCGACCTGCTGAAACGCCTCGGCACACCCTCCCGCATTCCCTCAGTCTCCGAAGCTGAAGATGAGATCGCCGGCACCGAGCGGCTCGGCGCGCGTTTCGTCGGCTCGGGCGAGCCCGACTACCCGCCGCTCCTCCGCTACATCTCCGGCGCCCCGCCGCTGGTCGCCATCGCCGGCGGCTACAATCTCGACTGGTGGCGCAGCGTCGCCATCGTCGGCGCCCGCAACGCCTCCACCGCCGGGCAGAAGTTCGCGCAGATGCTGGCGCTCGATCTGGGCGAAGCGCGCTACACGGTGGTCTCCGGCCTCGCCCGCGGCATCGATGCGGCGGCCCACAAGGCAGCGCTCCGCACCGGCACCGTTGCCGTGCTCGCCGGCGGCCTCGACCGTATCTATCCCGACGAGAACATCCCGCTGGCGCACCAGATCGTCGAGAACGGCGGCGCTCTGATCACCGAGATGCCGCTCGGCTGGGAGCCGCGGGCCCGTGACTTCCCCCGCCGCAACCGCCTCGTCTCCGGCCTCACGCTTGGCACCGTTGTCGTCGAAGCCGCCAAGCGCTCCGGCTCGCTGATTACCGCCCGCCTGGCACTGGAGCAGAACCGCGAAGTCTTCGCGGTACCCGGCTCGCCGCTCGACCCGCGTGCCGAAGGCGGCAACGCGCTGATCCAGCAGGGTGCCAAGCTGATCACCGGTGCCGCCGATATCATCGAAACGCTGCGCGAGGCCGATCCCTCGCGCACGAGCCTCCTCGAACCCGACTGGCTCCCCGATGCCGATGTGTTCGACCCCGCCCCGCCATCGGAGGACGAGCGCTCCCGCCTGGTCGACGCGCTCAGCATCACGCCGGTCGCGGTCGACGACGTCATCAAGTCCACCGGCATCGCCATCAGCCGCGTGCAGACGCTGCTGCTCGAACTCGACCTCGAAGGCCGCGTCGAATGGTCAAGCGGCCAGTTGGTGGCGCTCCGCCCCTGAGCGATCCGGCAGCAGGGCGATAATCGCGAAGCCGACCCACAGCACCGCCGTCGCCCCCGTCGCCTGCAGCCAGCCGCCGTTGAAGAAGCCCGGCAGCAGGTAGTCGAAGAGCGGATTGGCGAACCACGGCGGCGACATGCTGTCGACGCTGGCCGAGACCATCGAGGTCAGCAGGCTGATGAGCAGCAACAGCAAAGCCACGGTCTTGGCCGGCCATCCCGGCGGCCAGGCGAACGCCAGTGCGAGGCACGCCAGCGGCAGCGCCGCCACCAGGTGCCGTGGCCCCGTCGACGACCCGCCGTCCCAATAGAAGTAGCTGGCGTTGATCAGGAGGAAGCTCAGCACCACTCCGACCATCACGATGCCGACGCCGCGGGTCGGCGCCTGCTTCAGCATGGCCACCAGCCCGATCGGCACCATCAGCAGCACCGGCGCCAGCGGCAGCAGGCCGCGATAGTGGCCGAAGAGCAGTTCGCCGAGCACCATCGGCTGCGGGAAGGTGATGCCGAAGAACCCCTGCTGCATGCCCTCGAAGCCCTGCACCTGCGAATAGCCAAGGCGAAACGGCGAACCGAACGTCAGTTGGTTGTAGGCCAGCAGTGGCAGCAGCCCGACGATCCCACCCAGCGCGAGCCCAACGAAATCCCGCCCGCGGCGGTCCGAGCGGATCAACGCGAACAGTCCGACTATGGCCCCGGCCGGTGCCGCCGTTATGTCGACGACCAACAGGTAGCCGAGCAACAGCCCCACCAGCGGCGGCACCCAGCCCGATGGTCGAGCGAGCACGATCAGTGACAGCGCGCCGAGCAGCATCGCTCCCGAGAGCGAATGGGCGAACACTGTCGTCGACCAACCAAAGAACGGTGTTCCCAGCGCGAGCGCGCAACTGGCGAAAGTCGCGGCCACATGGCCGGCGCCAAGCCGCAACGCCATCAGATAGAGCAGCATCACTGCCAGCGCGGCCGGCAACGACACCGTCGCGACGGCCACAGCCCGCACGTAGACCGCCAGCGTATCGAGATCAGTCGGGTCGCTCTGCGCCCCCGCGGCCTGCAGCGCCATGCGGGTCCCAACCACGACCGGCACCGCGAGGAACGAGATGCCGGGCTGCTTGTCGGCATAGTAATGGCCATCGAAGAAGGCCTTATCGACCGTCTGCGCGGCGAACGAGTCGATATCGACGCGCCCCTCGCTCAGCGACAGTGCCAGAGCGACGCGAGTGATATGCTGCGGGTTGTAGGGGTCCTGCGGCGCCAGACGCGCAAAGGCGAGGAACACCAGGACGAAGATGATCGCCGCCTTTACTATGCGCATGCCGGCCCCCAAACCGTCCTCGGCTTAGCACGAGTCTCTTTATGCTTTGCTGAGCCCAAGTTTCTTCCCCCATAGGGGGAACGCCGACCGGCGCTGCCCGCCCGGTTGACAGCCCCAACCCGCTTCACCATGTTGCGCCGCGTTCGAACGCCACTCCCGAAAGCCCTATCCCATGAAGCTCGTCATCGTTGAAAGTCCGGCTAAGGCCAAGACAATCAACACCTATCTCGGCAAGGACTATGAGGTCCTGGCGAGCTTCGGTCACGTCCGCGACCTGCCGGCCAAGGATGGCTCGGTGCTGCCCGACGATGACTTTGCGATGATCTGGGAGGTCGATACCAACTCCAAGAAGCGGCTCGCCGATATCGGCAATGCGCTCAAGAACGCCGACGAACTGATCCTCGCTACCGATCCGGATCGCGAAGGCGAAGCGATCTCGTGGCACGTGCTCGACGTGCTGCGGCAAAAGAAGCTGATCAAGGACAAGCCGGTCAGCCGCGTCGTGTTCAACGCGATCACCAAGGCCGCGATCACCGAGGCGATGCAGCATCCGCGCCAGATCGACGAGCCGTTGGTCGATGCCTACCTGGCGCGCCGCGCCCTCGACTACCTGGTTGGCTTTACGCTCTCGCCCGTACTCTGGCGGAAGCTCCCGGGCTCCCGCTCCGCCGGCCGTGTGCAGTCCGTTGCGCTGCGCATCGTCTCGGACCGCGAGCGCGAGATCGAGAAGTTCCGCCCGCAGGAATACTGGTCGATCGGCGCCAAACTGAGCGAGAAGGGCAAATCCTTCGAGGCCCGGCTCTACTCGGTCGATGGCAAAAAGACCGACAAGCTCGACGTCGGCACCGGCGACGAAGCCGAGGCGCTGAAGAAGGCGATCGAGGCCGGCACGTTCAGCGTGTCGTCGGTCGACAAGAAGCCGACCAAGCGCAACCCCTATCCGCCCTTCACCACTTCGAGCCTGCAGCAGGACGCCTCGTCGCGCCTCGGCTTCTCGCCGAGCCGCACCATGCAGATCGCGCAGCGGCTCTACGAAGAGGGCATCATCACCTATATGCGAACCGACGCCGTGCAGATGGCGCCGGAAGGCATCGACCAGGCGCGCCGCGCCATCGTCAAGAATTTCGGCGCCGACTACATCCCCGAGAAGGCGCGCATCTACCAGACCAAGGCCAAGAACGCCCAGGAGGCGCACGAGGCGATCCGTCCCACGGACATGTTCCGCCACCCCGACACCGTGCGTGACGACCCGGACCGCCATCGCCTCTACGAGCTGATCTGGAAGCGCACCCTCGCCAGCCAGATGCGCTCGGCCGAAATCGAGCGCACCACGGCCGACATCTCGGTCTTCGCCACCAGCCGCGATATCGCGCTACGTGCCGTCGGCTCGGTCGTCACCTTCTCAGGCTTCCTCGCGCTCTATGGCGTCGAGGCCAAGGAAGATCGCACTGCCGATAGCGAGGACGACGAGGATAGCCGCGAGCTGCCGCCGCTCAACGTCGGCGACCGGCCCAAGCTTGAACAAGCGCTGATCGAACAGCACTTCACCCAGCCGCCGCCGCGCTACACCGAAGCAAGCCTGATCAAGAAGATGGAAGAGCTCGGCATCGGCCGACCCTCCACCTACGCCGCCACCATGAGCGTGCTGCAGGACCGCAACTATGTTCGGCTCGAAAAGCGCACGCTGATCCCCGAGGATCGCGGCCGCATCGTAACCGCCTTTCTCGAGAGCTTCTTCGATCGCTATGTCGAATACGGCTTCACCGCCAGCCTCGAGGAGCAGCTCGACCTGATCTCCGACGGCAAACTTGCCTGGAAGGACGTGCTGCGCGAGTTCTGGACCGAGTTCCAGCGCCACGTCGAAGACATCAAGGACCTGCGCGTTTCCGAGGTGCTCGATGCCCTCAACGACATGCTGGCCGACCATATCTTCCCGGCCAAGGCCGACGGTTCCGATCCGCGCCGCTGCCCGAATTGCGGGACCGGCCAGTTGTCGTTGAAGCTGGGCAAGTTCGGCGCCTTCATCGGCTGCTCGAACTATCCCGAGTGCCGCTACACCATGCAGCTTTCTGACGCCGCCGCCGGCGGGGCCAGCGAGGCCGGTACCGGTGACGGCATCCTCGGCACCGACCCCGAGAGCGGGTTGGAGGTAGCCTTGAAGTCGGGCCGCTTCGGTCCATATGTACAGCTTGGCGACGGAACCGAGCCTAAGCGCTCGTCCCTCCCAAAAGGTTGGACTCCCGACAGTCTGACGCTCGAGAAGGCGTTGCAGCTTTTGACGCTGCCACGCGAAGTCGGAATGCACCCGGAGACGGGCAAGCCGATCAGCGCCGGCATCGGCCGTTATGGACCGTTTATCCTGCACGATGGCACCTATGCCAATCTCCCCGAAGTCGAGGAAGTGTTCACGGTCGGGCTCAACCGCGCCATCGATCTCCTCGCCCAGAAGGCGGCGGGCGGCGGACGGTTCGGCCGAGGAGGCTCCGGTACGCCGGCGGCGATCAAGACCTTCGAGCACGACGCTGGTCCGATCTCGGTCCGCGCCGGCCGCTATGGCCCTTATGTGAATCAGGGCAAGGTGAACGCAACGCTGCCCAAGGAGTTGAAGCCCGAAGACGTGACGATCGAGCAGGCGCTCGAACTGATCGCGGCCAAGGGAGGCGCATCCGGCGCAAAGAAATCCTCGTCGCGCAGCGCGGGTGCTAAGAAAGCCCCAGCGAAGAAAGCGGCGACAAAGAAACCAGCGGCCAAGGCCAAATCGACTGCAAAGACAGCAGCCAAGCCCAAGGCCGCATCGAAGACGAAGGCGGAGACACCCGCCTAAAGAAAGAGACAATGGCGAAAGCGCCAAAAACCAAGATTACTCCCAAAGGCCCGCGGCAGTTCGCCGTCGGCAACCTCCCCTCTCGCGAAGCCATCCTCGAAGCGATGGCGCAGCAGCCGACCCTCGATGGCAAGCGCGACCTGGCGCGCCATTTCGGCATCCATGGCGACATGCGCACCCCATTCAAGGTGCTGCTGAAGCAGATGGAGGGTGAGGGCTTCATCGCCCGCACCCGCAAGCAGATCCGGCCCACAGCCGCCCTGCCCGCCGTCACCGTGCTCGATATCCCAACCGACGCCGACCCAGACAACCTCCACGCCTTCCCCGCTCAGTGGAACGACGAGGAAGGCGCGCGGCCCCGCGTCATGCTCAAGCAGCCCAAGGATGCCCGTGTGGCTCCCGCCCCGGGCGACCGCATCCTCGCCCGCATCAGCGCCGGCGATGGCGAGCTGCCGAACTACACTGCCCGGGCGATGAAGATCCTCGACAAGCCGCGGCGCGGCCAGATCGGCATCGTCCGCATGGACGAAGACGGCGCACGCCTGATCCCGGTCGATCGCAAGCAGAAGGAAATGCGCATCGAGGGTGGCGACCTCGGCGGCGCCCGTGATGGCGACCTGGTCGAAGTGGAGGTGAAGCTCACCGGCCGGCTGATGATCCCCAAGGCCAAGGTCACCTTGGTCATTGGCAATCCGAAGACCGAGGGCGCGGTCTCGATGATCGCTATCCACAACCTCGATATCCCCTACCGTTTCCCGGCCTCTGTGCTGAAGGAATCGGAAGCGGCCAAGGAAACCACGATCAAGGGCCGCGAGGACTGGCGGCACATCCCGCTCGTCACCATCGATCCGGCCGACGCCAAGGATCACGACGACGCGGTCTATGCCGAACCGGACACCGACCCGAAGAACGCCGGCGGCCACATCGTCTATGTCGCCATCGCCGACGTCTCGGCCTACGTCCGCCCAGGCACGGCCCTCGATCGCGAAGCCTACATCCGCGGCAACTCGGTCTATTTCCCCGACCGCGTCGTGCCGATGCTGCCCGAGCGCATCTCCAACGACCTCTGCTCCCTCAAGGAGGGTGAGAACCGTCCGTCGATGGCGGTGCGCATGGTCTTCGACCAGCATGGCAAGAAGCGCTCGCACAGCTTCCACCGCGTGCTGTTCCGTTCCGCCGCCAAGCTCAACTACCAGCAGGCCCAGGCGGCGATCGATGGCCGGCCGGACGACAAGACCGGCCCGATCCTCGACACTATCCTCCGCCCGCTCTGGGCTGCCTACGGTGCCATGGCCAAAGCCCGCGACAATCGCGGTCCGCTCGACCTCGACCTGCCCGAGCGCAAGATCATCCTCGACAAGGCCGGGATGGTCGTCGACGTCAAAGTCCCCGAGCGGCTCGACGCGCACCGGCTGATCGAAGAGATGATGATCGCCGCCAACGTCGCGGCCGCCGAGACGTTGGAAAAGCACAAGAGCGCCCTGCTCTACCGGGTGCACGACACGCCCAGCCAGGAGAAGCTGGTGGCGCTGCGCGACTTCCTGAGTTCGTTGCAGCTGCCGGCGCCCAAGTCCGACGCGGTGCGTCCCTCCGACTTCAACCGCATCCTCGACAAGGCCCGCACCGACGGCAAGATCCAGCAAGTCAGCGAGATCATCCTCCGCACCCAGGCGCAGGCCGAGTACGCGGCCGAGAACTACGGCCATTTCGGCCTCAACCTCGATCGCTACGCCCACTTCACCTCGCCGATCCGCCGCTATGCCGACCTGATCGTGCACCGCGCGCTGATCACTGCGCTCGATCTCGGCAAGGACGGGCTGACCGAAGGCGAGATCGTCAAGCTGCCGGGCATCGCCCAGCACATCTCGTCGACCGAGCGCCGCGCCATGCTGGCCGAGCGCGAGACCATCGACCGGCTGTTGGCGGAGTTCCTCGCCGCTCACGTCAACGCCAAGTTCGAGGGCCGCATCTCCGGCGTCACCCGCTCGGGCCTGTTCGTCCGGTTGAAGGATACCGGCGCCGACGGCTTCGTTCCCGCCTCCACCCTCGGGCAGGACTACTATCGCTTCGTCGAGGAGATGCAGGCGATGGTCGGCGATCGCACCGGCGAAACCTTCCGCATCGGCGATGATGTCAGCGTCCGCCTGCTCGAGGTCGCCCCCGTTGCCGGGGCTCTTCGCTTCGAACTCCTGAGCGAAGGTAGCCGCGGCGTTCCGTCATCTGGTGGGCGCGGCCGCAAAGGACCATCTAGCAGCCGAGGCAAGGCGGGCGCCTATCGCAAGCTCGCCAAACGAAAGAGATAGCGATGGCGGTCGAGATCGGTTTTGTGCGCGAGCAGCGTTCGCTGTGGAAGGCAATCGGCAACGGCGTGATGTGCCGCTGCCCGAACTGCGGCAAGGGCAAGCTGTTCCGTTCCTACCTCAAGCTCAACGACACTTGCAGCGAATGCGGCGAGAAGCTGAGCGCGGCGCGTGCCGACGATTTCCCGCCCTATATCGCGATTTTCATCGTTGGCCACGTGCTGATCGGCTGGATGCTGCACGCAGAGATGAGCGGCCCGGTCGATCCGATGCTCTACGTCTGGACCATGATCCCCGCCGCGATTCTGTTGCCGCTGATCATGCTGCCCTCGATCAAGGGCGCCGTCGTAGGCCTTCAGTGGGCCAACTACATGTACGGGTTCGACCCGAGCCGCGGCGATACTTCGCGCAGCGACGTCTGAGACAATGGGCGGGCGGCCGCCTAGTGTCCGCTTGACATCGGCCCGAAAATCCGTAGTTTCCGGCCAAATTTCCACGGGCCGGTTGGCCGGTTGAATTCAGTGCCCCGCGGATAGCGCGCGGCAAGCCGTTTCAAGGAACCTGACCATGGCCAAAGCCGTATCCCTCAAGATCAAGCTCGTGTCGACCGCCGACACCGGCTTCTACTACGTCACCAAGAAGAACTCGCGTACCCAGACCGAGAAGCTCTCGTTCAAGAAGTACGATCCCGTCGTGCGCAAGCACGTCGAGTTCAAGGAAGCCAAGATCAAATAATCTGCCGCTTTCGTGCCGGTTTCAAAGCCCCGCGCCCCTTGGCGCGGGGTTTTGCGTTATGGGCATCACGAATGGAAAACGCCCGCCCCGGTAAACGGGACGGGCGTTCGATGAGTGGCTGGTCCGTAGCGGCATGTCGAAGAGGCCACTCTTGCCCGCTACGGACCAGCCTCCCTACGGACCCAGGAGTTGCGGCGGACCTGAGGAGAACCGTAGGGGTGACTGCTGACACCGATAGTGTCGGCGTTGTTCTATGGGGCTAACTTAACCCTTTCTCGCTGCGGAGCAAATAGGCGCTCCACAACGTTACTAATCCTTAACCTTAATGATTTGGGTATGCGACGGAATCGTGACGATCGCAACTACGCTGCGTCGAATACGACTCGGTTCCGACCCTCGCGCTTGGCGCGGTAAAGCGCCACGTCGGCGCGCTTCAGCAGCATCTCAGGGGTATCGGTATCGTGCTCGTTGAGCGCCATCCCGACTGACACCGTAACTGCCAAGGGCCGCCCGTTGCCGGCGTCAAAGCCCTTCTCCGCCACGGCCCCGCGCACCCGCTCGGCAACGCCCTGCGCCTGGCGAAAGTCAGTGTCCGGCATCAGCACCACAAATTCCTCACCGCCGAATCGGCAAGCGAGATCGACGCCGCGGATATTGCGGCGCAGCCGATCGGCGAACTCGCGCAGCACCGCATCGCCGGTGTCGTGGCCGTGCGTGTCGTTGACCGCCTTGAAGTAATCCATGTCGATCAGCATTACCGCCATGTCGCGGTCCTGTTGCTGCGCCTTCTGCAACAGAATCGACAGATGCCGCTCGAAGTAGCGCCGGTTATAGAGCCCAGTCAGCTCGTCGGTCACCGCCAGCGCCAGCGTATTGTTGACGCTCTGGCGCAGTTCCACGGCGTAGCGCTGCCGGCGGATCTGCGTCCGCACCCGCGCCATCAGCTCGTTGCGCTCCACCGGGCGCATGATGAAATCGTTGACCCCGAGGTCGAGCCCCCGCACCACGCGCGGCCGGTCGTCTTCCTCGGCGATCAGGATGATCGGCAGCGTTCGTGTCTGTTCGGCAGTCCGCATCTGCGAGCAGATGCGCAGCGGGTCGAAGTCGCCCAGCGCCATCGAGACCAGCGCCAGTTCGAAGTCGCCACCACTGACCGCCAGCGCCGCGTCGGACGGGTTGACGAGCACATCCACCCGATTGTTGGCGCTCAAGTAGCCCTTGATCCGCTCCGCGTGCCGAACGTCGGCGTCAACCAGCAGGATGCGGCCATCCTCGTGGTCGATGGTGTCCATGGCGCGCATCGCGTCTTCGATGGCGATCTCCTGGCCGGTGCGGGCACGGGCCCTCAGCTCGTCCGTCAGCGCCTTGAGGCGA
Organism: Devosia sp. P2_G7; assembly: GCF_056403495.1. NCBI lineage: Bacteria > Pseudomonadati > Pseudomonadota > Alphaproteobacteria > Hyphomicrobiales > Devosiaceae > Devosia > Devosia sp. P2_G7. The sequence continues at coordinate 74,120 of NZ_JBFUFI010000003.1, read as the reverse complement.
ACAAGGCTTTTCACCCGCGCCATCAGCTGGATGTCGTCGACCGGCTTCGTCAGGAAATCGTCGGCGCCGGCCTCGAGCCCGCGCACCCGATCGGAGGGCTGGTCGAGCGCGGTGACCATGAGCACCGGGATGTGGCTGGTCTTGCGGTCAGCCTTCAGCCGCGCGCAGACCTCGAAGCCATCCATCTCGGGCATCATCACGTCGAGCAGGATGATGTCGATCTCGCCTTCGGCGCAGATGGCGAGCGCTTCCTTGCCCGACGACGCCGTGACCACATCGAAATACTCGGCAGAAAGCCGCGCCTCGAGCAGGCGTACATTGGTCGGAATATCGTCGACGATCAGCACCCGCGCCGTCAAAGACCTCAAGCCCCCGCGATTTGAGGAAATCTGCCGTTGCCAGCCAAGGCAAAAGCCTAGCTGGCGGGTCCAATGTAGCGGGCAATGGTTTCCAAAAAGTGAGGCACGGAGATCGGTTTGGAGATGTATCCCTCGCAGCCGCCCTGCAGGATACGCTCCTCGTCGCCCTTCATGGCGAAAGCGGTGACGGCGATGACGGGAATCGCCATGAGCTCGTCGTCTTCCTTCAGCCACTTGGTGACCACCAGGCCCGAGACTTCCGGCAGCTGGATGTCCATCAGAATCAGGTCGGGACGGTGCGCCCGCGCAAGGTCCAGCGCCTCCAGTCCGTTACGGGTCTGGATGATGGAATATCCACGCGATTCAAGCAGATCGTTGAAGAGCTTCATGTTGAGCTCATTGTCTTCAACGATCATCACAGTCTTGGGCATGCAGACTCAAATCCACCCGGAAAGGGGGCTGGCGGGTACTCGTGTTCTGCCCGAAGTTCGGGGTAACATCAATCGATTACAACCGAGCCCCTGCCCTTGCCCAAAACCGCCGAACTCACCTCCCGCACGCTGGGCGATCTGTGCCTGCACCACCTGGCCGAGAACCCGGCGCAACTCGCCGAGTTCATGAGCCTGACCGGCTACTCACCCGATGCGCTGCGCAAGGCCGCCGGCGGTGACGGGCTCGATAGCGGTCTGATCGACTACTTTGCCACTAACGAGGCCCTGCTCCTCGCGCTCTGCGCCAACAACAGCTTCAAGCCCGACGACTTCATGCGCGTCTGGGCCAGGCTCAACCCGGCGGGATGACGCATGCTCTCGATCTGCCGCGACTGTTCGGCAACGCTGGAGGCTCTCGACGCCCCCAGCCGCTGCCGCACGTGCGGTTCACCGAGAATCATCGCCCATGACGAGCTCGGCGCGCTCAGCATCGCCCACGTCGACTGCGACGCCTTCTACGCCTCGATCGAAAAGCGCGACGATCCGAGCCTTGTCGACAAGCCGCTGATCATCGGCGGTGGCGTACGGGGCGTGGTCTCGACCTGCTGCTACATCGCCCGGCAGTTTGGCGTGCGCTCCGCCATGCCCATGTTCAAGGCCAAGGAACTCTGCCCCCACGCGGTGATCATCCCGCCGAACATGCAGAAGTACGTCACGGTCAGCCGCAAGATCCGCGTGCTGATGGACCAGCTCACCCCGCTGGTCGAACCGCTGTCGATAGACGAGGCGTTCCTCGACCTCACCGGCACGGAGGCTCTGCACAAGGCCAAGCCCGCCGTGGTCCTCGCCCGTTTTGCCCGCAAGGTCGAGCAGGAGATCGGCGTCACTATCTCGGTCGGCCTCAGCCACAACAAGTTCCTCGCCAAGGTCGCCTCGGACCTGGACAAGCCGCGCGGCTTCGCGGTGATCGGCCGGGCCGAAACCGTGGATTTCCTCGCCCGCCAACCGGTCACGTTGATCTACGGCGTCGGCAAGGTGTTCGCGGAAACGCTGCGCAAGGACGGGTTCGACACCATCGGCCAGCTGCAGGCGACGCCACCCGAAAAGCTGATGCGTCTCTATGGCGATTCCGGCGCCCGCCTCGCTCGTCTGGCCCGTGGCGAAGATGCGCGCATCGTCTCCACCGACGACCAGATGAAGACGGTTTCTGCGGAGACCACCTTCAACACCGACCTCAAGAGCTTCGACGACCTGTCGACCGAGCTGCTGGCCCTCTGCGAACGCCTGTCGGAGCGGCTCAAGGCCAAGTCGATCCTCGGCGATACCGTCACCCTCAAGCTCAAGTCCGCCGGTTTTCGCTTGCGCACCCGGGCCCGGCAATTGATGATCCCGACACAGCTTGCCAACGTGCTCTACGAGACCGGCTTGCAGCTTCTTGCCCGCGAGATCGACGGGACGGCGTTCCGCTTGATCGGCATCGGCGTCAGCGGCATTTCGGAGGCAGATGGCGTCGATCCGGTCGACCTGATCGAGCCGGGAATCGCACGGCGCGCTGCCGCCGAACGGGCCATTGATCGTGTACGCGATCGCTTCGGACGGGACGCGGTGATCCGCGGCAAGCTATACGACCGGGTGAAGGCTCGCGCCGCCCGCAACGCAGACAAAGACGAAGAGAACCAGGATGACCAGCCCCCTCGATAAGCTCCGCGAATATGGCTACGAGCTGCCGCAGCCGAAAGCGCCGGTCGCGACCTACATTCCGGTCACCCGCACGGGCAACATCATCTATGTCTCGGGCCAGATCTCCTCGGGCCCCGATGGCGTGGCGGTCGGTCTGCTCGGCGATACCATGAACGTCGTCCAGGGCGGCAACGCCGCCGAACTCGCTGCAGTCAACTTCCTCAGCCAGATCGTCCACAGCGCCGGCGTCGACCTCGCCAAGGTCAAGCGCGTGCTGAAGCTCACGGTGTTTGTCGCCTCGACGCCTGACTTCGCCGAACAGCACCTCGTCGCCAATGGCGCTTCAAATCTCATCGTCGGTGTACTTGGCGACAAGGGCAAACATGCCCGGTCGGCTGTCGGCATGGCCTCGCTGCCCCTCGGCGCCGCCGTCGAAGTCGAAGGCATCATCGAAGTCGAGGACTGAGACGGCAGCGACGCGAAAGTGTCATGCGGGGCTGCTAGCGCCGGCGCGTCCTGAACCCCATATGACGGCTTAGAAGCATGAGCGCCAAACCCAATTTCGACCGCCCTATCGCCCATCGCGGTCTGCATGACCGCGCTCGCGGCATCATCGAGAACACCGCGAGCGCCTTCGCCGCGGCGATCGACCGTGGCTACGCCATCGAGTGCGACGTCCAGCTCAGCCGCGACGGCATCCCGATGATCTTCCACGACGACGATCTCGACCGGCTGACCGGCGTCACCGGTCCGGTCGGCGCGCGCAGCATGGCGGAGCTCGCGAGCTACACCCTGCTCGACAGTGCCGCCGGCGATACCCCGCAGCGCTTCGACGAGTTCCTCGCCCAGATCAACGGACGCGTACTGCTGCAGATCGAATTGAAACAGCAGCCGAACCAGGCCTCGACCGAAGTGCTGGCGCAGACGGTGATGGATGGCCTCAAGGGCTATCGGGGTCCGGTGACGCTCGAATCCTTCGACCCCAAGCTGATCATCGAGGTGAAGAAGCGCGGCGCCACCATGCCCGTCGGCATCGTCACTTATGCCTATGATGAACCGGAGTGGGACCAGCATCTGAGCGACGGCACGAAGTTCGTGCTGCGCCACTTGCTGCACTGGCCGGCGAGCCGCTTCGATTTCATCTCATGCCGCGACAAGTCGCTCGATCTGCCGGCAGTGAAGCTGTTCCGCTCGTTCGGCATGCCGGTCACCGCCTGGACCATCAAGTCGCCGGCCGCGGCGCTCGCCGTGCTCGGCAAGGCCGACCAGATCGTATTCGAGGGGTTCGATCCGCCAAGTGCCTGAGGAAACGCTCAGCGCCGACGTGCTCAGCTCCATCGCGGAGATCCCCGCGGAGGTATGGAACGGACTGGCCCCGAGTCATGACGGGGTAGTCGACAACCCCTTCCTCGATCACCGCTTCCTGCTGGCGCTGGAGCAGTCCGGCTCTGCCTCCAACCGCACCGGCTGGCAGCCGCAGCACATCCTGCTCAGCAACAGTGGCGGCGCCCCGGTCGGGGCCATGCCGCTCTACCTCAAGTCGCACTCGCAGGGCGAATATGTCTTCGACCACGGCTGGGCCGATGCCTTCGCCCGCACCGGCGGTGAGTACTACCCCAAGCTGCAATGCGCCGTGCCCTTCACCCCGGTGACCGGCCCACGCTTCCTCGCCCGCGACGACGCCAGCCGCACCGCGCTGATCCGCACCGCCGAAACGCTCGCCACCCGCAACAACATCTCGTCGGTCCACGCCACCTTCGTCAGCGAGGCCGAGGCCGATCTCGCCCGCGCCTCCGGCTGGCTGGTGCGCCACGACACCCAGTACCACTGGCACAATGACGGTTTCTCGAGCTTTGAGGACTTCCTCGGCACCCTGTCATCGCGTCACCGCAAGGTTACCCGTCGCGAGCGCCGCGATGCGCTGGAGGCCGACGGTCTGACGGTGAAATGGCTCACCGGCGCCGACCTCACCGAGAGTGTCTGGGACGCGTTCTTCGAGTTCTACCAGGATACCGGCAGCCGCAAGTGGGGTCGGCCTTACCTCAACCGCCGCTTCTTCTCGCTGCTCTCCGAGGCCATGGCCGACCGGGTGCTGTTGATGTTCGCCTATGACGGCGACGAGCCTATCGCCGGCACCTTCAGCATGATTGGGCACGATCGGCTCTACGGCCGCTACTGGGGCGCCACCCGCAACGTGCCGTTCCTCCATTTCGAGCTCTGCTACTACCAGGCCATCGACTTCGCCATCGCGCACAAGCTGCCCGTGGTCGAGGCCGGCGCGCAGGGCGAGCACAAGCTGGCGCGGGGCTACGCTCCCGCCACCACCCGCTCCGTTCACTGGATCGGCCACCCGGGTCTCCGCGACGCGGTGTCCCGTTTCGTCGCGCAGGAACGCGCATCGGTGGCGCGCGAACAGGAGGCGCTGGAGCGCTACACCCCATTCAGACATGGGGACCCGCAATAGCTGGGAGTTGCGCGGCCTTCGCCGCTGTGGTTCGAAAGCACCACACTGGACGGGTTTGGGTCTGGCGCGGTACCTTGCCGCCTCAGCCAGACCACACTCGCGATGGATATGACGCCCCGCCTCATCCCGAGGCCGACGGAGACTGAATGAGCAAGCGCATCGCCATAGCCGCGATTGGTACGATGGGAGACGTTCAGCCCTTCGTCGCGCTGTCGCTCGCGCTGAAGAAGCGCGGGCATTCGGTCGTGCTCTGCGCCACCAGCGATTTCGAGGGCTTCGTCACCGGCCACGGCGTCGAGTTCGCGACGCTGGGCAGCGACATCCAGGCCTTTATGCGGCAGAGCCAGTTCGACAACGTCATGTCGAAGAACTCGCTGCTTTACGCGCCAAAGCTGCTCCGCGACGGCCAGAAGATCATGAAGGAGGCCTGCCGGCACCTCTGGGCCACCGCCCAGGACGTCGACGCCATCATCTTCCACCAGACCACCAACTTCGCCGTCGACATCGCCGAGGCGCTGGACATCCCGGCGATCATGACGGCGTTCCAGCCGATCAACCCGACCGGCGAGTTCCCGTACTTCGGCTATGACGGCCCGCAGCCCGAGCCGCTGTTCAACCGCATCAGCCTCGATCCGCTGTTCAACCGGCTGAGCTACGTCGTCCAGGCCGCGCACCAGAGCTACTATGATTTCCCGCGCGACCGGATGCGCGCCAAGCTTCTCGGCCTCCGCAGCCGCAAGCGCTCGGGCTTCTCCAAGAACGCCCGCGGCGAGCCGATCCCGGCGCTGCACGCCTATTCCCCCGTGATCTCCCCCCGCCCCGGCGATTGGCCGGAGACCACCACCGTCACCGGCTTCTGGCGGCTCGACGACATCACCAATTGGCAACCCGACGCGTCGTTCCGCAAGTTCCTCGATGCCGGCGAAGCGCCGATCTATCTCGGCTTTGGTTCGATGCCCTGGGGCGCGGCGCGCAACACCGAAATCATCACCAAAGCGCTCAAGGAATGGGGCGGCCGCGCCGTCGTCGGCAAGGGCTGGGGCGGCATCAAGGCCGAAGACCTGCCCGAGACCGTCTACACCATCGACAAGGCGCCCCACACCAAGCTGTTCCCGCTGATGAAGGCGCTGGTCCATCATGGCGGCGCCGGCACCACGTATGCCGGCCTTTATGCCGGTCGCCCGACCTTCGTCGTACCGCACTTCTTCGACCAGCCCTACTGGGGCCGCCGCGTCTACGAACTCGGCTGCGGCCCTGCCCCGGTGCGCCTGCGGAAACTTACCCCGGGCATCCTCGCCTCGGCGCTCGATGAACTCGCCACCGACACCACGTTCCAGATCGCCGCGACCGAACTCCGCGACCGCCTCGTCCTCGAGGATGGCACCGGCCTCGCCGCCGACATCGTCGAGGAGACGATCGAGAGCTACCCGGGCAACTTCTACGACACCGACGACGTGATGGAGACCGCCTCGTGACCGCCTACGATCCGAGCAACATCTTCTCCAGGATCATCAAGGGCGAAATCCCATCGCACAAGGTCTACGAGGATGCCGATGTCTTCGTCATGATGGACATCTTCCCGCAGTCCAAGGGTCACGTCCTGATCATCCCCAAGGCCGCTTCGCGTAACCTGCTCGATGCCGATCCGGCGGTCCTCGCCAGGGCGATCAGCCAGGTGCAGCGCGTCGCCAAGGCCACCCAGACCGCCCTCAACCCCGACGGCATCCGCGTCGTGCAGTACAACGAGGCGCCGGCCGGCCAGTCGGTGTTCCACCTGCATTTCCACGTCATCCCGGTCTACGAGGGTATCCCCGTCGGGCGGCACGGCGACAGCGGCAAGGCTGACGATGCCGAACTTGCCGCACAGGCCAAGGCGATCGCAGCCAATCTGACGTGACTCCGGCGCCGCATCTCTCCCTGGGCCTGCTGTTGACCGCTGCCGCGGGCATGATCGACGTCGTCGGCTTCATCGAACTGGGGGGCTTCTACACCTCGTTCATGAGCGGCAACACTACGCAACTGGGCGCCGGCCTCGCACATCTGGGCCCCGCGCTGGCACTCCCTGCCGGCCTGGTGGTCATGTTCGTCATCGGCAGCTTTCTCGGCAGCCTGGTCTCCAGCATCGGCAATCGTCGCGGCCGGGTCGGCGTGCTGGCCATCGTGATTGCCGGCCTGCTCATCACCCTGACGCTCCACACCAACGGCTTTTCCGCCGCACAGGCGATGCTCGCGCTGGCGGCTGCCGCAGGCGCACAGAATGCGGTGCTGCCGCAAACCGGAGCCGCCCGGCTCGGCACGACCTTCGTCACCGGGACGCTGTTCGCTGTGGGCCAGGATATGGCGCGCGCCGTCCGCCGCGAAGCCCCGCCGTTGCGCTGGGCCCAGCACCTGTTGGTCTGGTTCGCGCTACTGTTCGGCGCCTTCATTGGCGCTGCCGCCTACGGATATTGGCAAGTCGGGGCGCTGGTCATCCCGGGAGCGGTGTACCTGCTGTTCATGGCCGGTTTCATCGTCCGCAGGCCGGACTAGTCCACACGCTTTGCGACTCCGGGCAGAGGTGCTAGCCTCTCAACAGTGATGTTCTGAGCATTAGTTCGTCGACATTCTACCCTAGACTTGCTGGTCCAGGCGTTAGCACACGATGATGACTGCCTCGCAACTCCGCGCCGCCCGGGCCCTGCTCGGCATCGACCAGAAGACCCTGGCCGACATGGCTGGGGTGTCGCTGCCGACCATCCAGCGCATGGAAGCCAGCGATGGCACCGTACGCGGCATCGTCGAAACCCTCACCAAAGTGATCGAGGCGCTGAACGAGGCGGGTGTCGAGTTGATCGGCGACAACGCCCGGAGCGACACCGGCGGCCGCGGCGTGCGCCTCCGACGACCCATGCCTAAGATCGATTGAGTTCCAGACGTCATACGGGCGATCACGGCCCCAGCCCCCGATGATCGCCGCGCTTGTTCGCGAAAGGCGAATGATCCGATGGCCAGTACTGCCCCGACTTCCCGCGCCGCTCCGTCACCTGCACTCACCGACCTGTTCACCCCCAAACTGATCACTGTCCTGCGCGAGGGCTATGGTCTCGCCGACCTGCGGGCGGACGTTCTGGCCGGGCTGACCGTGGCCATCGTCGCGCTGCCGCTCTCCATGGCCATTGCCATCGCCTCTGGCACCACGCCCGAACGAGGGCTGTTCACGGCGGCCATCGGTGGCTTCCTGATCTCGGCGCTGGGCGGCAGCCGCTTCCAGATCGGCGGCCCGGCCGCCGCCTTCACGGTGCTGGTCGCCGCCACCATCAGCCGGCACGGGCTCGACGGGCTGCTACTCGCCACCATCATGGCCGGCCTGTTCCTGCTGCTGATGGGCGTGTTCCGCCTCGGCAGCTACATCAAGTTCATCCCCTACCCGGTGACCGTCGGTTTCATCTCCGGCATCGCCGTGATCCTGTTCGTCGGCCAGATCCAGGATCTCTTCGGGCTCAGCCTGCCGGCTGCCGTTCCCGGAGATATTCTTCCCAAGCTCGAGGCGCTTGCCGGGGGCATTGGCACGACGAGCCCCGCCGCGCTCGGGATAGCTGCCCTCAGTGTTGGCATCATCGTGGGGCTGCGGCGCTGGCGGCCGCACTGGCCCGGCATTCTCATCGCCGTCATTGCCGCTTCGCTGGCCGCGGCGCTGCTGAACCTGCCTGTCGAGACGATCGGCACCCGCTTCGGCGGCATCCCCAACTCCCTGCCCAGTCCCTCCCTGCCGTCGTTCTCGCTCGACAAGGCGCAGGCCGTCCTGCCCGACGCCATCTCATTCGCCCTGCTCGGGGCCATCGAGTCGCTGCTCTCCGCCATGGTGGCCGACGGCATGACCGGCCGGCGGCATCGATCGAACATGGAGCTCGTCGCCCAAGGCATCGCCAATATCGGCTCGGCGCTGTTCGGCGGCATCTGCGCCACCGGCACTGTGGCCCGTACTGCCACTAACGTCCGCTCGGGCGCCCGCAGCCCGCTCGCCGGCATGTTCCACTCCGCCTTCATCGTGCTGTTCATGCTGGTCGCGGCACCTCTGGCGAGCTTCATCCCGCTTGCGGCGCTGGCTGGTGTGCTGGTGGTCGTTGCCTGGAACATGGCGGAGAAGCAGGCCTTCGCCACGCTGCTCCGGACGTCACCCGGCGACGCCGTGGTGCTGCTCGCGACCTTCGGCCTCACGGTCTTCCGCGGCCTCACCGAGGGCATTGTCGTCGGCTTCGCGCTCGGCGCGCTGCTGTTCATCCACCGCATGGCGCAATCGGCCGGCGTAGAGGTGCATGTACCGCCCATCCCCGAGGATCAGGCGGACACCGCCGGCGCGGCCCGCCGGCCCTACGATCCCAGCATCGCCACCGATCCCGACGTCGCCGTTTACCGCATCACCGGCGCCTTCTTCTTCGGCGCGGCATCGACGGTCGGCTCGGTCCTCGATCGCATCGCCGACCAGCACCGCGCCTTCGTCATCGACTTCTCGGCGGTACCTTTCATCGACTCGACCGCCGCCAACACTATCGAGGGCATCGCCCGCAAAGCCGCCCGCCACCACGTCGTGCTGCTGATCTCGGGCACCACGCCTGCCGCGCGAAAGTCCCTGACGTCGCACGGGGTACGGCCGCCAGAGGTGCTCTACGAAAGCACCATCGAAGCTGCAATCGTCGCAGCGCACCGCGAAATCACCCGACGAAGCGCCTCGGAACCCGCTGTTCCGGCCTAGGTCAGGACAGGAACTCGGTCTGCTGCCGCTCGATCACCAGCGAGCGGATCGCCACGTTCGGCGGCTGGCCGAGCACGTAAAGGATCGCCTCCACCACATCGCGATCGGTCAGCGGATCGGCCGCGCCGCGCGGCACGTCCCAGCCCTCCTCGAGCGGCGAGCTATCCTCGATATGTCCCGGATGCACCGACGTGACCCGCACGCTCGTGCCGATCATCTCCTCGGTCAGCGCCTGCACGAAGCCGTTCTGTGCGTGCTTGGCCGCCACGAACGGAACCGACGATCCACGCATCCGCGCATAGGGCAAGCCGCTCATCGAGACGACCGTGTGAATGTCCGCCGCTGGCCGCGCCCGCAACAGCGGCAGCAGCCGCCGCGTCAGCGCCATGGTCCCGGTCACGGTGGAATCCACGACCGCGGCGATCTGCGCGTCGGTCATCGCCTGATAGGCGCCGCCCACCCATTGCGACCCGGAATTGACCAGGATGTCCAGCTCCGGGCAAACCGCGCCGATCTTGCTTGCCGCACCGGCCACCGACACCGGATCGGCGAGGTCGCACACGAAGGCATCCGGGCGCTTCCCCGTCCGCGCCTCGATCGCCTCGGCCACCGCTCCAATGCCCGCCGCATTCCGGCCGAGCAGGAGCGGGATCATGCCGCGGTCGGCCGCGACGATGGAGAGGGCCGCTCCCAACCCCCGCGCCGCGCCGGTTATGGCGATGGTCTTGCCTTCAAGTCCCATTCGTCCCTCCCCAAACCCTCGCCCTCAAGAAAAAGGCCGGGATCGCTCCCGGCCTCGTCTAGTCCCTGCATGGAAACTCAGCTTTTCTCTTCTGCCGGCTTGTCGGCCGCCTTTGCGGGCTTCTTGGCCTTGGGTGCCGGGATCGCCTTGGGCCGGGCCGGCCGCGGCGGAACCGCGATCAGCTCGAGCTTGGCATCCGGGCCGATACCGACCACGGCGACAGTGACCGAACCGCCGTTCTGCAGTTCGCCGAACAGCACCTGGTCGGCCAGCGGCTTCTTGACGTGCTCCTGGATCACACGGCCCAGCGGACGCGCACCCATCTTCTCGTCATAGCCACGGACGGCCAGCCACTCGGCCGCTTCCGGGGTCAGCTCGATCGTCACGCCACGCTCGGCCAGCTGGCCTTCGAGCTGCAGCACGAACTTCTCGACCACGCGGCGCACCGTTGCCGGCGGCAGCGGCCCGAACGAGATGATGGCATCGAGGCGGTTGCGGAACTCCGGCGTGAACATCCGGTTCACCGCATCCTCGTCGTCGCCCTGCTCGCGCTTGCGGCCGAAGCCGATCGGCGCCTTGGAGAGCTCCATGGCCCCGACGTTCGAGGTCATGATCAGGATGACGTTGCGGAAATCGACGGACTTGCCGTTATGGTCCGTCAGCTTGCCGTGGTCCATCACCTGCAACAGGATGTTGAACAGGTCCGGGTGGGCTTTCTCGATTTCGTCGAGCAGCACCACGCAGTGCGGATGCTGATCCACGCCATCGGTGAGGAGGCCGCCCTGGTCGAAGCCGACATAGCCCGGAGGGGCACCGATCAGCCGCGAAACAGTGTGCCGCTCCATGTACTCGGACATGTCGAAGCGCAGCAGTTCCACACCCAGCGTATCCGCCAGCTGCTTTGCCACCTCGGTCTTGCCGACGCCGGTGGGGCCGGTGAATAGGTACGAGCCGATCGGCTTTTCCGGTTCGCGCAGGCCGGCACGGGCCAGCTTGATCGCCGAAGCGAGCGCAGTGATCGCCTGGTCCTGGCCGAACACCACCGTCTTGAGGTTGCTCTCCAGGTTGGCGAGCAGTTCGGTATCCGACTTCGACACCGACTTGGGCGGGATGCGGGCCATCGTGGCGATGGTCTGCTCGATATCCTCCACGTCGATCGTGGTCTTGCGGTTCTCCGGGGTCAGCAGCATCTGGCTGGCACCGGTCTCGTCGATCACGTCGATCGCCTTGTCCGGGAGCTTCCGATCATTGATGTACCGGGCGCTGAGCTCGACAGCAGCCTTCAGGGCGTCATCGGTGTACTTGAGCTTATGGTAGTCCTCGAAATACGGCCGTAGCCCCTTCACGATCTCGATCGCATCGGGGATCGTCGGCTCGGCGACGTCGATCTTCTGGAAGCGCCGGACCAAGGCCCGGTCCTTCTCGAAGAACTGGCGGTACTCCTTGTAGGTGGTCGAGCCGATGCAGCGGATGTTGCCCGAAGCCAGAGCCGGCTTCAGCAGGTTCGAAGCATCGAGCGCGCCGCCCGAAGTGGCACCGGCGCCGATCACCGTGTGGATCTCGTCGATGAACAGGATGGCGTCCGGATGCTTCTCAAGCTCCTTCATCACGGCTTTCAGCCGCTCCTCGAAGTCGCCGCGATAGCGGGTCCCGGCTAGCAGAGAACCCATGTCGAGCGCGTAGATCACCGACTCGCGCAGCACCTCGGGCACGTCGCCTTCGATGATCTTGCGGGCCAGGCCTTCGGCAATGGCGGTCTTGCCCACGCCGGCGTCGCCGACATAGAGCGGGTTGTTCTTCGACCGCCGGCAAAGGATCTGGATCGTCCGGCGCAGCTCGGCGTCGCGGCCGATCAGCGGGTCGATCTTGCCGGCCCGGGCCTTCTCATTGAGGTTCACGCAGAAGTCGGCCAAGGCTGAGCTCTGCCCGTTGCCGGACCGCTCGCCTTCCTCGCCCTGCCCGCTGCCACTCGGAGTTTCGGCGCCACGCACGCGCCGCTCCTCGGTTTGGCCGGACTTGGTGATGCCGTGCGAGATGAAATTGACTGCGTCGAGCCGCGTCATGTCCTGCTGCTCAAGGAAATAGGCAGCGTGGCTCTCGCGCTCGGCAAAGATGGCGACGAGCACGTTCGCGCCCGTAACCTCTTCCTTACCGGACGACTGGACGTGGATCACCGCGCGCTGGATGACGCGCTGGAATGCTGCCGTCGGCCGTGCGTCCTGCCCATTGGGCACCACGAGGCTGTCGAGCTCTTCGTTGATGAAGTCCTCGAGGTCCGACTTCAGAGCCTCGATGTCGACGTCGCAACCGGTCAGCACCGCGATGGTGTCGCGGTCGTCAGTCAGGGCAAGCAGCAGGTGCTCCAGGGTCGCGAACTCATGCGCCCGTTCGCGGGCCAGGTTCATTGCCTGATGGAGGGCCTTCTCAAGTCCGCGGGAGAAAGAGGGCATATGTCGGTTCCTATTGCTTTTCCATCACGCACTGAAGTGGGTGCTGGTTCTTGCGCGCCGCGTCCATGACCCGGGTGACCTTGGTCTCGGCCACCTCGAAGGGGAACACGCCGCATTCGCCTACGCCCTGGTTGTGGACGTGAAGCATGATGCGCATGGCCTCTTCGCGGGTCTTGTTGAACACATCCTGCAGCACCAGGACGACGAACTCCATGGGAGTGTAATCGTCATTCAGCAGCAGCACCCGATAGAGGCTGGGCCGCTTGCTCTTGGTCTTCGGCTTGGTGATGGTCGCCGTATCGTTCTTGCTTCCCCTATTGCCGTTGCCGTCCTTGCGGTCGTCGTCGGCCCCGCGCAGCGGCACGCCAGAGGCGCCAACCGTCAGGAGCGTCAGGTCGATGGCTGCACGCATGGCTCGGGTCTGGGGAAGATCGGTTCGAAGCAGCATGGTGAGGCCATTATGTAGGCAAAACTCCCCCACTGTTAAGTGCCGAACTACCTAAACTTTGGAGCAGGTCGCGCGGGTCACCTCCGCTTAACCAAGTGCCCGAAATCCATCGCATTTTACGGAATGGTAAGACCGCTTGCCTAAGCTGCCGTCTGACAGGGAGCGTGGCGGGTCTCGTTTGGGGAGGACCTACCGCCGCTTCTCCAAGAGTAGAGTACGGGTGGCGTTACCGCCCGAGAGTAGTTGGAGTACCGGGTGCTTTCGCAAAAGCATTTTTCCCTTATGTGCGGGCTGTTTTCGCGCCTTGCGGCAGCGGTGATGCTGGCCTTCGCATTGATCCTGCCCATGGTCAGCGCAGCCGACGCCGCATCCGTGCCGCGCAAGTTCGCGGGCATCGTGATCGACGCCAAATCCGGCAAGGTGATGTACGAGAGCTCGGCCAACGCCGCGCGCTACCCGGCGTCCGTCACCAAGGTGATGACCCTCTATGTCCTGTTCCAGGAACTCGAGGCTGGTAACATTACCTTGAAGACCAAGTTCACCGTCTCGAAATACGCCTCGCAGGCGGTGCCGACCAAGCTCGGCCTCAAGGCCGGCTCGACCATCACTGTCGAGAACGCCATCAAGGCGATCGTCACCATTTCCGCCAACGACATTGCCCGCGTGATCGCCGAGAACATCTCCGGCTCCGAGAGCGCGTTCGCAAAGCGCATGACGTCGACAGCCAAGGCGCTCGGCATGGCCAGCACCACCTACCGCAACGCCTCGGGCCTGCCGGACAAGGGCCAGGTGACCACGGTGCGCGACCAGGCCATCCTCGGCATCGCCGTCTACCAGCACTTCCCGAACTACTACGAGTTCTTCCAGACCAAGAGCTTCTCGTACGGCAAGCGCACCTACGGCAACCACAACCGCTTGCTCGGCAACAATGGCGTCGACGGCATCAAGACCGGCTACACCAATGCCTCGGGTTTCAACCTGCTCACCGCCGCCCGCGCCGATGGACACCACATCGTCGTTGCCGGGTTCGGCTTCGATTCCAGCGGCGCCCGCGATGCGAAGGTGCGCGAGCTGGTCAAGAAGTATCTGCCCAAGAGCCGCAGCGGCGGCTATCTCGATGTCGCGATGATCCCGCAGCCGGGCCGCAAGGGCGCCACCGTCATGGTCGCCTCCGCCGATCCAGTGCCGGTTATGCCAGCGCCCTACCCGTCCTTCCGCCTCGGTGGCGGCACGGTGAGCGTCACGGCCAAGCTGCAGCCGGTGGAAGCCGCGCAGCAGCCCGACGATATCGTCGTCGCCTCGATCGGCGAAGCCGCGCCGTTGCCGGAGGCACGTCCGGCCGACCTCGGCTTCGACGAGGCAGTACAAGCAGCGAACACTCTCGCCACCCGGCCGACCATCGCCAGCATCGCCCCGCAGGAAGAGCGTCCGCTCGATGTGATCGGCGCCTGGCTCAGCGATACCTTCTCGCTCGGCGCAGCCCCGGCTCCGCTGGGCCAGACCGCCCCGTCCGCTCCGCTGCTGCCGCCTGTCGGCATCGGCGAAGAAGGCCAGCCGATCGACCTGATGACGTCGGGCGGCATCGGCGACACCGCGCCAGATATCATCGAGGACCAGACCCCTCCGCCGGCGCTGCAGGTTGCAGCCGTGGCAGAGGAGCCGCAGGCCGTCACCGGTGGCTGGATCGTCCAGATCGGCGCCGCGCCCACCGAGGGCGGCGCCAACTCGCTGATCACCGATGCCTCGTCCAAGGTTGGTGACCTCACCGGGTTCCGCTCTTACGTCGAGCGGTTCGAGAAGAACGGGCAAGTGTTCTTCCGCGCCCGCTTCGGCGGTTTCGGTGGCCGTGAAGACGCGGCCGGTGTGTGCAACGAGCTCAAGAAAGCCAAGATGAGCTGCCTCGCGATGCAGTCCTAAGCACGCAAAAAGCAGCCGCCCCAGGGAAGCGAATTTGTGGCCTGTGTTGGAGTAGCCCAAATGAGCGATACGTCTAGCCTATCCGAACTCGCCCGATTTGTAGGGCAGTCGGCTCTCGCGTCTGAAGATGCCGTTGTCCGCAGGCAGGCGGTCAACGCCATGGTGACGCGCTTCAATCCGGGTCTCAAACGCCGCGGCGTCGGGGATCTGCTCGGCGTGGTGATGGCGCTGAGCGCCCGCACCCGGCGCATGCTGATGCCGCATGTCGAGATCGAACTCGACGTGTTCGATCCGGACGGCGCCCGCGCCGTTCACATCACGCTGCCCCGGCGAACCTGAGGTCTATTCGCCGGCCATGTGCTCGAAGGTGACCGGCTCGCCCGCCGTGGCGGCCAGCGCCTTCTCACCTTCGATCCGCGCCTTGGCCCGCTCGCTTACCGGCAGCTTCAGCGCCTCGACCAACGCCCGGTACTCCTGCCGGGCACTGAGATGCGACATCGAGGGCAGCCCGCCGAGCATCTCTTCATCGAGCGGATCGAACACGGTCATGCCAGTCGGGAACAGCGAGCGAAAGATCACGCGCTCGGCTATGCCTTCTGCCACACGGCAACCGAGCCTTACTGCAATCTTCTCTATGGCGCCCTGCACGATCCTGGTGCTGCGCGACGGCAGCATCGAGATGCGGTTGCGCACGATCACCCAGTCAATGGTCCGTCCATCGATCGACAGCCGCTCGGTCCGCGCCCGCTGCACCAGCCGTGCGTAATGGCTCATCTCCCGCGGATCGCCGGTTACCGGATCCACATGCGCCATCACGTCGAGGTCGATGATCGAGTCGTTCAGCGGGGTGATCAGCGTATCGGCCAGCGAGTGCGCCAGCCGGGTCAGATGGGTGTCGAAACCCGGCGTGTCGACGATCAGGAAGTCCGCGTCGCCCTCGACCTCGATGATCGCCTGCCGGAACAGGTCGAACTCGACTCGCTGGTTCTCCTTGACCGAATCCGACTTCGACAGTGGCAGGTGATAGTGCGTCGCATGCGGCAGCTTCAGGTCGTGTGCCTGGGCCCAGTTACGGCGGTTGCGGACGTATTGGGTGAGGGTCTGCTGGCGGCTGTCGACGTCGATCGAGGCGACGCGAAAGCCTTGATACATCAGGAAAACGGCGAGATGGAATGCAGTGGTCGACTTGCCTGAGCCGCCCTTCTCATTGCCCACGACAATGACATGCGTCCCTGTCCTGCCCATCAGTCTCCCCTGCCGCTCCGGTGACCCGAAGCGACGCGATTTCGGGATTCGGTATGTATCTGCCCGCCGGAACTATTGATGAGATCGCCTGCACCGTTCAAGGGGTGTTTCAGCATCTGCCGATGACGGGCGTGGACCGTCACCCTAAAGCCGCGCTTCCAGCTCCGCGCGGTCGGCAAGAAACAGCACCTGCCCGCGCTTGTTGCTCTCATAGACGAAGTCGCGCAGCGATGGGCTCTCGGCGGTGAAGCGGGAAATGTCGCCGAGGATGGCGACCCGGAAGCCATACTGCTGGAACTTCTGCAGCACGGCACCGGCGAGCCTGCTGCTCAGCCAGAAGAAGTCATCCACCAGCCGCTCCACAGGAATCGCGATGAGATCGACGCCCAACCCGTAGGTCGCGCCGATCACATCGTTCGAGTCCGCTTCGGTCGCGATGGTCGGCCCCTCGTAGAAGCCAACAGTGACGCCCTTGATCTCAGTCACGTCCATCAGATCAATCCCAATCGTGCCAGTTCCTCGGCGATCTCTATCGAGCCCTCCTCCTCGAAACCGCCCTGGCCAATGTCGGGCGGAGCGTCCTTCGGGTCGAGATAGCGCCACCCCTGGAACGGCGATTTCGGCCGCGGGATCGTGCGCACCATATCCGGCGCCATGATGATGTCGCAGCACTTCAGGCCCTGCTCATCCACCGCTTCGGCGAGCCGCAGGATCGGTTGGCGGCAGCGCACGACACCCGAGATCACCCAATAGATCGAGCCCTGACCCTCCATCTCGTCCTTGCGTTTGGGCATGGTGCGAGTGCGGTGGACATGGACGTCCTCGCCATAGTCGGCGCCCCACCAGTGAGCCCGCTCGTTGCGATAGCTCTCCAGGGCCTCCAGCGTCGCCACACCGACGCAGAGCTTGATCATATGCATCATGCGTTGCCGGCCGCGTCCCGCTTGGCGTTGATGATGTCAATCTCGTCTTGTTCGACCACCCAGGGCTCCTTCACCGCTTCGGCCAACCACTCCTGGAAAGCCGGCAGCGCATAGATCGCCTCGACATATTCCTGCGCCAGGTCGCTGACCGGCAGCTCGTAGGTGCGGATGCGAGTGGCGACCGGCGCGAACATCGCGTCCGCGGCGTTGAACGCGCCGAACAAATACGGCCCGCCCGAGCGCGACAGCAGATCGCCCCACAGCCGCTCGATGCGCTTCAGGTCATCGGCGACCTCGTCGAAATCGACCTTGCCCGGATGCGAGGCACGCAGGTTCATCGGCGCAGCGTCGCGCAGCGCGTTGAAACCGCCATGCATCTCGGCTGCGGCAGAGCGCGCATATGCCCGCTCGACCCGGTTGGACGGCCAGATGCCCTTGGCCGGGTACTTGTCGTGCAGGTACTCAAAAATGGCGGTCGTCTCGGGGAGCACGACGTCGCCATCCACCAGCACCGGCACCCGGCCGCTCGGCGATTTCTTGCGGAGGTTTTCTTTCCAGCCTTCGCCGCTGAGCAGGACCAGGTCCTCGTCGAAGGGGATTCCAAAGTGGCGGAGCACCAGCCAGGCGCGCAGCGACCAGCTCGAGTAGTTACGGTTGCCGAAGATTAGCTTCATGGTAGGCCTCAAATGCGGAAGGGCGCCGGTGGCCCGGCGCCCTTCCAAAATTCTGTACTATCGAAGGACCTTCAGGTCCAGTTGCGCTCCGTCCTAGGCGCCGGCAACGATAGTGAACACGAGTGACATTGCCAGCAAACAGACCAGTGTCCAGGACACCGTCGGCACTGCCGAACGCCACCATTCGGTCTTTGATTGGCCTCTCATCAAAGCTCCTTCTTGCCGTTCATAGGGCTGCCGCAACCACACACAGTGACGGAATTGCGACAGTAATGATTCGTTAACCCGGCAAGGGCGTGGTTGGGAAGTGGCGGGAAAGCCACAGTGGATAGGTCGTGTATTACTTGTGGACGGCTTTCAGAACAGCCCGAACCACAGCCCCGCCAGCCCAAGAAACGCGAAGAATCCAATGACATCGGTCACGGTGGTGACGAACACCGAGGAGGCGATCGCAGGGTCGACCTTCAGCCTGTTGAGGCTCAGCGGGATCAATATTCCAGCGCTACCTGCCGCAATCATGTTGATGATCATGGCGAGGCCGATCACCAGCCCCAGACTCAGATTTGCGTAGCGCAGCCAGGTGACCAACCCGATCAGCACCGCGAAGATGCAGCCATTGAGGAAGCCGCCGGTGACTTCGCGGGTGATCAGCCGGCGGACCCGGCCGCGATCGAGGTCGCGCGTCGCCAACGCACGCACCGTCACCGTCATGGTCTGCGTTCCGGCGTTGCCGCCCATCGAGGCGACGATGGGCATCAGTGCGGCAAGCGCCACCATCTGCTCGATGGTGCCATTGAACAGGCTGATGACGAACGAGGCCAGCATCGCAGTGAAGAGGTTGACCACCAGCCACGGCGCACGGCTGCGCACAGTCGAAAGCACGTTGTCCGACAGCTCTTCGTCGCCCACGCCGCCGAGCAGCTTGATGTCTTCGGTGGCCTCTTCGTGGATCACGTCAACGATATCGTCGACCGTCAGCACGCCGACGAGCCGCTTGTTCTCATCGACCACACCCACTTCGACGAGATCGTAGCGCTCGAAGTCGCGCGCCGCCTCTTCCTGGTCCTCGGTCGCATCGACGGTGAGGACATCGCGGTTCATCAGGTCTTCGATCCGCACCTGCCGCCTGGCGCGCAGGAACTTGTCGAGCGGAATGGTGCCCAGCACCCGGTAGCTCGGATCGACGACGTAGAGCTGGAAGAACTCGTCCGGCAGATCCTTCTCGACCCGCAGGTAGTCGATGGTCTGCCCGACCGCCCAGAATGGCGGGATGGCGATGAAATCGGTCTGCATCCGCCGGCCGGCGGAGTCCTCGGGGAAATCGAGGCTGCGCTTGAGGCTCAGCCGCTCGAAGGCCGGCAGCTGCGCGAGGATCTCCTCGCGGTCGCCGGCATCCATGTCCTCGAGGATGTAGACGGCGTCGTCGTTGTCGAGCGTCGCGACGCCGCGCGCCACGTCCTCGGCGGGCAGTTCCTCGATCAGGTCGGTACGAACGTTGTCGTCGACCTCGGTCAACGCCAGGTAGTCGAACTTATCGCCCAGCATCTGGACCAGCGCGACGCGCTCGTCCTGCTCCAGCGCCTCCAGCACGTCGCCCGCATCGGATGCGTGCAGCGGCTCCATCATCTCGGCGACGTCATGCTCTTCGCCGGCCGACAAGTGGGCGCGCAGGCGCTCGATCCACTCTTGGTTAAGGTGATCGTCCGGGCCGCGAAGCGCGTTCGGATCGGGCCGGGTTTCCCCGATTTCCGCGATGTCGGATTCGTTGGTCATGGAGACCCCGGGAGGCTGGCGCTTCGGGTTCAAGGCTGGTGTAGCCAATCGGTTGCAGATGCGCCAGACTTGCTGCCCAGTCGACCGCTGTTTTTTGCTTCGCTCAGAGGGAGATGGCGATGGCGAGGACCAAGGAAGCCGAGATGGCCCGCATGCTGCGCCTGTGCTCGGCGCTAGGCCTGCCCGAGGTCAGTCAGTCCACCAGCTACGGCGCGCCATCGATCAAAGTGAAGGGCAAGAATTTCGCCTCGGTGCGCGGCCCGCAGGAGATGGTCCTCCACTGCCCGCTTGAGCAGAAAGAGCTGCTGATGGAGATGGCGCCCGACATCTACTGGCAGACTGACCACTTCAAAGGCTGGCCGGGTCTGCTGGTGCGGCTCGAAGTCATTGGCGACGAAGAACTGTCGCTGCGACTGGAGGACGCCTGGCGGTTCCGCGCCCCGAAGCGGTTGGCCGACGCGTACGCCGCCTCGAAGTCTTAGGGCGTCAAATCACTCGGCGGCTCGATGCCGTTGATCAGCGATGCCGTCGTCACCGTATTGGCCAACAGGCACACGATGGTCATCGGCCCGACACCACCTGGCACCGGCGTGATCGCTCCTGCCACTTCCGACGCGGCCGCGAAGTCGACGTCCCCAAGCAGCCGCGTCTTGCCCTCGCCGCGCTCCGGCGCCGGGATGCGGTTGATGCCCACATCGATCACCGTGGCTCCCGGCTTGATCCAGTCGCCCTTGATCATTTGGGGCCGCCCCACCGCCGCAACGACGATATCGGCCCGGCGCACAACGTCCGCGAGATCCTTGGTCTTGGAGTGCGCCACCGTCACCGTGCAGTTCTCGCGCAGCAGCAGTTGCGCCATGGGCTTGCCGACGAGGTTCGAGCGCCCGACGATCACTGCGTTCAGTCCCTCGAGCGAGCCGAGCGTGTCGCGCAGCAGCATCAGGCAGCCGAGAGGCGTGCACGATACCGGGCCGGGAAGGCCGATCTGCACCTTGCCGACACTAGCCGGGGTGAAGCAGTCGACATCCTTGTCCGGCGAGATGGTGGCGATGACCTTGTTGGGGTCGATCTGCTTGGGCAGCGGCAGCTGCACCAGGATGCCGTGGATGGCCGGATCCTCGTTGAGGTTCTTGACCAGCGCCAGCACTTCGGCCTCCGAAGCGTCCTCGGGCAGCTCGTACTTTTCCGAGTGCATGCCGACCTCGACGGTCTGCTTGGCTTTCTGACTCACATAGATCTGGCTACCGGGATCATGCCCGACGATCACCACAGCCAGCCCCGGCGTCACGTCGTGCTCCCGCTTCAGCCGCTCGACATGGCCGGCGATGCGCGCGCGCAGCCCCTCGGCATAGGTCTTTCCGTCGATGATCTTGGCGGTCATGGAGGCTCCTTGGGCTGGAGCCGCCGATATGGAACAAGTCGCGCGTCGGTGCAACCTCAGTAAGGCGCGCGGATCGCGATCCCTTCCGCCTGCAGCGCCTGCCGCACGGCGCGCGCAATCGCTACCGCCTCGTCGGTATCGCCGTGAATGCAGAGCGAGGTGGCCCGGGTCTGGATCACCGACCCGTCGATCGCCACCAACTCCCCAGCCCGCGCCAGCCGCACTGCCCGCTCTGCAATCGCGCCAGCGTCGTGCAGCACCGCCCCCGACTCCGACCGCGGCACCAGTAGCCCGTTGGGCTGATAGGCGCGATCGGCGTACGCCTCCCGCACCACCGGATAGCCAAGCGTCTCCGCCACCTCGACCTGTGCACTGTCGTCTATCGCCAGCACCGCCAGCCCCGGCACCAGTCCGGTGACCGAGGCGAAGCACAACGCCGCCACCGCCGGCTCTTCGGCGGCCATGTTGGCCAGCGCCCCGTGCAGCTTCAGATAGCGCACCGGGACACCTTCCTCCTCGGCGAACTCCACCAGCATCCGCACCTGGCTGCGCACCTGCTCGTCTAGCTGCTCCGGCGGCAGGAACAGCCGACGCCGTCCGAAATGCTCGCGATCGGCAAACCCCGGATGCGCCCCCACTGCCACGCCGCGCGCCTTGGCAGCGCGCAGGGCCAGCCGCATCGTCGTCTCGTCGCCTGCGTGCCCGCCACAGGCAATCGAGGCCGACGAGACGATGTCGAGCAGCGCGGCATCGTGCGGCATGCCCTCGCCAAGGTCGGCATTGAGATCGAGTTCGTTCACCGCTTCAGTCCTTCAGCATGCGCCACCGTCACCGGCTCGAACCGCACCTCGGCCCCTGGCCGCAACTGCGCGAACCGATCGAAATCCGCCGATGCAACGGTCGCGATCCGCGGATAGCCCCCGGTCGGCTGGTGATCCCGCATCAGCACGATCGGTCTTCCATCGCCGAGGATCTGGATATCCCCCGGCACCACGGCATCGGAAACCAGCGACAGTATCTTCGCATCGGCGAACACCCCACCGCGGTCTCCCAGTCGCACCCCCATCCGGTCCAACTGCGGCGACACGACGAAGCTTTCCGTAACGAACCGCTGACGCGTCACGGCGGAGAAGTGATCGGCGTGGATGCCCCAGACGATACGAATGGGGCCATCCGTCACCGGTGTCGGCCGCGGATGTTGCGATGGACGGCGGGCCGACGGGTCGCCGAGGCTCAGGAGATCACCAGCCATCAGGGCCCGTCCACCATACCCGCCAATCCCGGCGATCGAACTGGTGGACCGGCTGCCCATCACCAAGGGCACGTCGATCTCCCGATCGAACCGCAGATAGCCATAATTGCCCGCCGGGCCCGGCCTGATGTCGACTACGGCATCCGCTTTCAGCACCGCCCGCGTCGGCCAGGACTGAGCCACGCCGTCGATGCTCAGTTCGAACTCTCCACCATCGCAGGCCATGCTCACGCTGCCGTCAACCGCAAAGCTCAACCCTGCCATCGTGAACTCGATCCCGGTCGCCCCAGCGGCGCCGAGCCAGCCTTCGGCGCGCTCGAACGCCGCGCGATCCATTGGACCCGAGGCGCTGATCCCATGTCGCAGCAGTCCCGGCCGCCCACCATCCTGCAGTGTTACCAGCGGCCCGGCACGAACGATGCGGATCGAGGTCACGAGGCAACCTCGAAGCGAATCTGGTCGCCGGCGCGCACCGTCGTTGGTGGTTCACGAGCAGTATCGAAATTCCGAAAGCCGGTGCGGCCGATGACGTGCCACCCGGTCGGGATCGGCGTCGACGTTATCGCCGTCTGCCCCGCCGCAAACAGCACGGTACCAGCCGGCACCTGCCGTCGCACGACCGTGCGCCGCGGCACGATCAGCGCCTCCGCATGCATGCCGCAATAAATGAACCCCGGCGCAAACCCGGTCGCCAGCACGCGCAGCGGCGCGGCGTTGTGGCCCGCGACGAATGCTGTAGCCGACAGCTTCGCAAGACTCGCCACCTCCTCGAGGTCCTCGCCATCGAACGTCACCGCCACCTTGTGCTGCCTCCCAGGGGGCACCGCGTCACCCGGACCGGAGATCAGTAGCCGCACCTCACCAGCCAGTCGGTCGAAAGTGATCGTCGCGGGCTCGTAACGCAGCAGCACCGAGACAAGGTTCGGCACTACCTCGACGACACCGGGAACGTCTGCCGCCTCAACCCGCGTCGCAAGGTCAATCGCCGCGCGGTTGGCCTCGTCGGACAGCGTCTCGCCGAACCGCACCAGCAGTCCCCGGTCGCCCAGTGGCAGGATCAGCGGTGTCAATTTGGGCTCCGGACGCTCACGCTCCTGACCTAGCATGGGCCCGCCGCGCCGAAAGCCCCAATCTCCATTTGCTGCCGGTCGTGCGGCGCGCTAGAGCCGGATCATGTCCATTCCCGACTCCAGCGTCATCGTCGAAGGCCACGCCATCGTCTCGGTGGACGGCATGATCGCCGCCGCCGACGGCACCATGCCACCGGCGCTGCGCAACGAGGCCGACTGGCGCATCTTCCAGGCGGCGCTCGACGCGGCGGCGTTGGTAGTGCTGGGACGACTCGGGCACACGCGGCATCCAAATCCCGGCCGTCGCCGTCTCGTGCTCAGCCGCTCCGTCGCCGACCTGCGGCCCGATCCGGACGACGCGCTGACCACACTGTGGAACCCGTCCGGCATGGAGATCGGCGTGGTGCTCGAGCGCCTCGGCATCGCCGAAGGCGTGATCGCCATCACCGGCGGGACCGGCACGTTCGACCACTTCATCCCCTTCTACGACCGCTTCGTACTGTCGGAAGTTCGTGGGCTCAGCCTCGAGGATGGCATCCCCTGCTTCAGCAAGGGACACCCACGCTTCGTCCTTCCCGGCGCGGGCCTCGAAGCTCGCGACATGGAACTGATCGACCGTGGCGTGGTGCAGACCCAGTGGGTGCGCCCGTAAGCGATCAGCTCGGATCTTCGATGCGGAAGCCGACCTTCAACACCACCTGATACTGCGCGACCTTCCCCTCGACGATGGAGCCGCGCACCTGCTCGACCTCGAACCATTCGAGGTTCCTAGTGGTCTTGCTGGCCCGCGCAATGGCCCCCTCGACAGCATCGGTGATGGACACCGACGACGAGCCGACGAGATCAATCTTCTTGTAGACGTGGTTTGGCATGTCAGTCCCCTTCGGTTGAAGAACGGGCGATGAGCCTGATGCCGCCGTGATCCGGCGGACAAAGTTACGGCGCTCTCTTTCGCAAGGACTGTCAAGGGTCGCGTCGGCGCCCGGTTCTTGCTAAATGCCGTCGACGGAATACCGTCATAAGGCCGCGCCGCCCCATGGTGAGCCGCCCTTTCCGCGAAAACTCGAGGTTGCACGACATTGAAGAAGATCGGTTTTCTCTCGTTTGGGCATTGGACGCCCTCCTCGCAGTCGCAGACCCGGTCGGCTTCCGACGCCTTGCTGCAGTCTATTGACCTTGCGGTCGCGGCCGAAGAGCTGGGGGCTGACGGCGCCTATTTCCGGGTCCACCATTTCGCGCGCCAGCTGGCTTCACCGTTCCCGCTGCTGGCGGCCGTCGGCGCCAAGACCAGCCGCATCGAGATCGGCACCGCTGTCATCGACATGCGCTACGAGAACCCGCTCTACATGGCAGAGGACGCCGGCGCCGCCGACATCATCGCCGGCGGCCGCCTGCAGCTCGGCATCAGCCGTGGCTCGCCCGAGCAGGTAATCGATGGCTGGCGCTACTTCGGCTACGCCCCAGAAGAAGGCAAGACCGACGCCGACATGGCCCGCCGCCATGCCGAGGTCTTCCTAGACGTGCTGCAGGGCAAGGGCTTCGCGCAGCCCAACCCGAGGCCGATGTTTGCCAATCCGCCCGGGCTGCTGCGTCTCGAGCCCCATTCGGAAGGCTTGCGTGACCGCATCTGGTGGGGCGCCGCGACGACCCCCACGGCGCAATGGGCCGGCACGCTCGGGGTGAACCTGCAGAGCTCGACCCTCGTCATGGCCGAGTCCGACAAGCCCTTCCACATCCAGCAGGCCGAGCAAATCGCCGCCTACCGTAAGGCCTGGGCCGATGCCGGCCACACGCGCACACCGCGCGTTTCGGTCAGCCGCTCGATCTTCGCGCTGGTCAACGACATGGACCGCGCCTATTTCGGCGGCGATGGCCAGAGCCAGGACCATTTCGGCTACATCGAGCCGGGCAAGCAGGCGGTCTTCGGCCGCAGTTACGCCGCCGAGCCCGACGTGCTGGTCAAGGAACTGGCCGAGGACGAAGCCATCAAGGCGGCCGACACGCTGCTGCTCACCGTGCCCAACCAGCTCGGCGTCGACTACAACGCCCACGTAATCGAATCCATCCTGACCCACGTAGCGCCCGCGCTCGGCTGGCGCTAGTCGGCTCTTGGCGACCGGGCATCCGTCCGGTCGATCTGGTGGAATGGCGGGCAGGGAGGGATTCGAACCCCCGGAACGCTTTCACGTTCGCCGGTTTTCAAGACCGGAGCAATCAACCGCTCTGCCACCTGCCCGACGGTCACGCGTTTAGCGTCAGCCGCGCCTTACGGCAAGAGCAGCGTCGAGCCGGTGGTGGCCCGCGCCTCGAGCGCCTTCTGCGCTTCCACGGCTTCGGCGAGGGGGCGAGTCTGGTCGATGGCGATCTTGATCTTGCCCAGCTCGATCAGGTTGAACAGTGCGTCTGCGGCGATGCGCAGGTCTTCCGCCGTACGGAAGTACCCCGCCCCGGTCGGTCGCGTGACATAAAGCGACCCCTTCTCGGCAAGGATGCCGAGCTTTGGGATCGACACGGGGCCCGAGGCGTTGCCGAAGCTGACCATCAGGCCACGCACCTTGAGGCAGTCGAGCGACGGCTCGAACGTCGCCTGCCCCACCCCGTCATAGACCACGTCGACGCCCTTGCCCCCGGTGAACTCCTTCACCCGCGCCACGAAGTCGTCGGTCTTGTAGTTGATCGCTAGGTCGGCGCCGTTCTTGCGAACGATCTCGCACTTCTCCTCGGAGCCGGCGGTGCCGATGACATTGGCGCCGATGGCCTTGGCCCACTGCGTGAGGATCTGCCCGGTGCCGCCGGCGGCCGCGTGGACTAGGATGGTCTCGCCCGCCTTCAGCTCATGCGTCCAGTGCAGCAGGTAGAATGCGGTGGCGCCCTTCAGCAACGCGGCGGCGGCCACCTCGTAGCTGATGCCGTCCGGCAGATGCACGGCCTTCTCGGCCGGCAGCAATCGCTCGTCGGCATAGGCCCCTACTGGTCCCTGATAGGCGATGCGATCGCCGACCTTGAAGCCGGCAACGCCCGGACCGACAGCGATCACCTCGCCGGCCCCCTCGTTGCCCGCGGTGAACGGTAGTGGCGTCTTGTAGAGCCCGGTGCGCTGGTAGACATCGACGAAGTTGAGCCCGATCGCCTTGTTGCGGATCTTGAGCTGCCCTTCGCCGGGCGCACCAACTTCGACCTGTTCGAGCTTCAGCTGCTCGGGGCCACCATACTCTCGGACGACGAAGGCGCGGCTCATGGCTTACTTCCTCGGGGCTGACTTGGGCTTCGCACGGGCGCGCGACGACGGCGTGGACTTGGGCTTCGGCTTGGACGGCGCGATCGCTTCGGCGGCGGCGTTTGCCGGCACCAGCGTGGCGGCCGCGGCCTTGTGCGGCAGGCCGGCTGCGGCGGCGCGCTTGTTCCGGCGCTCCTTGGCAATGATGTTGATCGCTTCGACCAGCACCGAGAAGCCCATCGCGGCGTAGATATAGCCCTTGGGAATGTGGAAGCCGAGGCCATCACCGACCAGCGACACGCCGATCAGCAGCAGGAAGGCCAGCGCCAGCATCTTGGTGGTCGGATGCTTGGCGACGAAGTCGGCCACCGGGCCGGACGCCACGAACATGATGCCGACCGCGACGATAACCGCGGCGATCATCACTTCGACGTGGTCGGCCATGCCAACGGCCGTAACGATCGAGTCGATCGAGAACACCATGTCGATCACGATGATCTGGCTGATGATCGCGGCGAAGGCCATGCTCGCCTGCTTCTTCAGGTCCGGCTCGTGCGGCTCCTCGATCTCGGCATGCATCTCGTGCGTCGCCTTGTAGATCAGGAAGGCGCCACCGGCGATGAGGATGAGGTCCTTCCACGACGGGGCAAAGCCATTGAAGTCGAATACCGGCTGGGTCAGGCCGATGACCCACGAAATCACCAGCAACAGCAGGATGCGGAAGATCAGCGCCAGCGACAGGCCGAGGCGGCGGGCCCTGTCGGCCTGCTCCTTGGGGAGGCGCGAAACCAGTACTGAGATGAAGACGATGTTGTCGATGCCGAGAACGATCTCCATCACAGTGAGGGTCAAGAAGGCGGCCCACACGTTGGGATCGTAGAGGAGTTCCAGCATCGACAGCTCCGTTTTGTCTTTGGCGTGGCGACATACTTAGGGCGCTGAGCCCACAGTTGAAAGAGTTCGCGGCCCGCTCAGCACAGGGTGCGGTTTTTCACCGCGCCCCCTGGCCGTGGGATGATCGCATCGTCCCGAAGCTGGTCCGTCGACCCTGCCGCTGATACTGTAAGTGCCAGATCCCATTCGAAAGTTCCTCAATGGACTCGTTCTCTCCTATCCCCGCCTTGATTGGCGGTGTGCTCATCGGGCTCGCCTCGGCGGTGCTGTGGCTCGGCAACGGCCGCATCGCCGGCATCTCTGGGATTTTTGGGCAGTTGCTGCCGCCGGCGCGCACCGTTGTGTGGCGCCTGGTGTTCCTCGCGGCTCTGGTACTAGGCGCCCTTGCGGCGTCGTACCTCTTCCCAGGCTTGGGCGTCGGCGGTCCCGGCGGTCAGCCGGCGCAGCTTGCCGCACCGCCGGCGGGCTGGGGCATCCCTGCCCCGCTCTGGATCGCTGCGTCGGGCCTGCTGATCGGATTCGGCACCAAGATCGGCAACGGCTGCACCTCCGGCCACGGCGTCTGCGGTATCGCGCGGCTATCGAGGCGCTCGTTCGTCGCGGTCGGCGTGTTCTTTTCCGTTGCCATCCTCACTGTCGCCATCACCGGGATCGTCTGACATGGCCGCCTCCATCCGCCTCCCCTATCTCGCCACCGCCGCCGTCAGCGGCCTGCTGTTCGGTGCCGGGCTCTACATCTCGCAGATGGTGGATCCCCTGAAGGTGCTGCGCTTCCTCGACTTCACCGCCATTCCCACCGGCGGCTGGGATCCGAGCCTCGCCTTCGTCATCGTCGCGGCGATCGGGGTGATGTTCATTGCCATCCGCATCGGCCGCCGGCGCCAGGCGCCGCTGTTCGATGCGCAGTTCCATGAGCCCGAGTTCCACCATATCGACGCCCCGCTGGTCGGTGGCGCCGCGCTGTTCGGCATCGGCTGGGGCATGTCGGGCATCTGCCCGGGCCCGGCTATCTCGCTGATCGCCTTCTGGCCCGACAACCTGCTGCTGTTCCTGCTTGCGATGTTCGCCGGCTCCTATGCCGGTGCGTTGATCATCCCGAGCGGACGCGACAAGCGGCTGGCGCTGGCCCGATGAGCGGCGCGCCCGAAGCTGTCGTCGTGGGTGGTGGGCTCGCCGGGGTCGCTGCTGCGGTCGCCGTAGCGCGCGCCGGGCTGCGTGCCGTCCACCTCGCGCCCAAGGGGCCGCCCGATCGCCGCACCTCCGCACTGATGGGGCCGAGCGTCGACTACCTCCGCGCTTCCGGCCTCGTCACCGATCCTGCCGCGCTGGGCCACCCGCTGACCCAGATCCGCATCATCGACGCCACCGATCGGCTGATCCGGGCGCCGGAGACGCTGTTCGACAGCAAGGACGCGGGCCTCGATGCCTTCGGCTGGAACTTCCCCAACATCAAGCTGCTCGAAGCCTTCGAGGCGGCGCGTGCAACGCTCGACAATCTCGAGACGCGCGAAGTGACCCTCTCCAGCATCGATCGCGGCGACAACGGCTGGGTGCTCACCCTCGCCGATGGCAGCATCATCGAAGCGCCGCTGGTGGTCGGCTCGGACGGCAAGAAGTCGCTGGTGCGCGTTGCGACGGATTTCCGCGCCCGCGAGCACGGCTTTACCCAGTCGGCATTGGTCTGCGACCTGGAGCTCGGCCGGCCGCTCGGCGGCGCTTCCGTCGAGTTTCATTACGAGCAGGGGCCGTTCACCCTGGTCCCCGCCGGCGACGCCCGCGCCAACCTCGTCTGGATCGACGATCGCGAGGTCCTGAAGACAGCGCAGGGCGCCGGCCCGGAAGGGCTGCGCGAGATCTTCCTCAAGAAATCGCAGCGGCTGTTCGGCGACATCAAGCTGCTGACGCCGGCACACATGTTCCTGCTCTCGACGCTCACCGTTGAGCGGGCCGGCATGGATGGCATCGTGCTAGCCGGCGAGGCAGCGCACGCCTTCCCACCAATCGGCGCCCAGGGGCTCAATCTCGGCCTGCGCGATGTCGCGGACCTCGCTGCGTCGCTCATGAACGTGGACCGCGGCGCTCCCGGCTGGGCCAACGCCGTCAGCACAGACTACGCCGCCCGCCGCGCTGACGATCTCGAGCGCACCGGCGGCATGGTCGACGCGCTGTTCCGCTCCCTGCTCAGCGATTTCCTTCCGGCCCAGGCGCTGCGCGCCGGCGGCCTCTGGGCGTTGCGCCTGCTGCCGCCGCTACGCAAGCAAGCCTTCGGCCTCGGCATGGGCAACCGCTGACACGAAAAAGGGCGCCCGAGGGCGCCCTTTTCAATTCAATCGTCGGACCCGCTTACTGTGCGGGAGGCGTCGCCGGCGGAGCAGCGCCATCGGTGCCGAGCTGCTTGCGCAGTTCTTCGGCGCGATCCTGCAGCTGCTTTTCCAGCGCGGTCGGCGCGGTCGACTGCTTGTTGAACTCGTCGAAGGTCATCGCCGCCTCGCCGTCATAGACGGTGGTGAAGCCGGCCAGCGTGATGTCGATCACGAGATCCTTGTTCTGGCGATTCTTGGCGGTGAGCTTCAGCACGCCGCCCTTCTTGAGGCTGTTCACGTAGGCCTCGTTGATCACCAGCTGGGTGGCGCAGCTCTGCGGATCGCAGAGCATGAACGGCACGCGGATCGGCTTGCCGCCGTCGATCTGCCAGGTGAGGCCGAAGGGCAGCAGCACCCCGAGCGGCACCGCCGCAACGGCGAGCAGGCGGCTTTCCTGGCCCGGATCGTCGCGCAACAGGAACGAGCCGAGGAACTGGCCGTTGGCGACGACGACCTGGCGCATGATGCAAGCCTGCTTGCCGCCGTCGATCGGGTCGCAGACCTTGAGCCAGTTCTGGCCCGGGTTGGCAGCGGCTGCCGGCGCGGCGGCTGCATCCGCAGCAGGCGCCGCCGGTGCGGCCGCACCCTCGGCGGGGGCTGCCGGGGCGGCGTCCTGCGCGAGCGCCCCGAAAGAGGGCATCATCAGTGCGGCGACCGCGAAACCAGCAACGACGAGCTTTTTGAGGGTCATTGAATTTCCTTGTGGTGTCCTACCATCGGTGGCTCTCCCGGCCACCCTTGTTCGTGCGCTCTTCAAGGCACGAAACGCGGCAATAACATGACCGAGAGGGCTTCCGAAAGCTTTAACCTGCAAGTGTTGCCGCAGCGCCTGACTCCGAGGCCAGCCGGGCCATCCTTGACAGAATTGCCGCCGTTCCCCTCAGCCGCGCCTCTGGGCTCGGCCAGTCACGACTGAACACGAGTTTCTGATCGGGTTTGATCCGGACCTGCATCTGCGGGTCGGAGACCATGCGTACCAGTCCGGCGGGGTTCGGGAATTCCTTGTGCCGCAGCGTCACGACCGCGCCCTTCGGGCCGGCATCCACCTTCTCGACATTGGCCGTGCGGCACAGCGCCTTCACGAGGATCACCTTCAGCAGCGCCTCGACCTCTTCCGGCAACGGCCCGAAGCGGTCGATCAGTTCGGCACCGGCCGCGTCGATCTCGCGCGCATCCGAGAGATCGCCGAGACGACGATAGAGCTGCATCCTGAGCTGCAGGTCGGGCACATAGTACTCGGGGATCATCACGGGCATGCCCAGCGAAATTGTCGGGCTCCACTCGCCGCGATCCTCGTACTCGGCATCGCCGTCGCGCAGCGCCGCCACCGCCTCTTCCAGCATCGCCTGGTAGAGCTCGAAGCCGACTTCGCGGATATGCCCCGACTGCTCGTCGCCGAGCAGGTTGCCGGCGCCGCGGATATCGAGATCGTGGCTCGCCAACTGGAAACCTGCACCGAGCGTTTCCAGTGACTGCAGCACCGTCAGCCGCCGCTCAGCCGTGTCGTTGAGCTTGCGGTCCGGCGGGATCGTAAACAGCGCATAGGCGCGCTGCTTGGCCCGGCCGATGCGGCCGCGGATCTGGTACAGCTGCGCGAGCCCGAAATTGTCGGCCCGGTGCACCACCAGCGTGTTGGCGTTCGGGATATCGAGGCCCGATTCGACGATCGTGGTGGCCACCAGCACGTCGAACTTGCCGTCGTAGAAGTTGTTCATGATGTCGTCGAGCTCGCTCGGCGGCATCTGGCCGTTGGCCACGACGTAGCTGACCTCCGGCACCTGCTGGCGCAGGAACTCGGCGATATCGGGCTGGTCCTTGATCTTGGGCACCACGTAGAACGCCTGTCCGCCACGATACTTCTCGCGCAGGAGTGCCTCGCGCACGCTCAGCGGATCGAACGGCGAAACGAACGTGCGGATGGCCAGGCGGTCGATCGGGGGCGTCGCCAAGAGCGACAGGTCGCGCACGCCGGTGAGCGCCAGCTGCAGGGTGCGCGGGATCGGTGTCGCGGTCAGCGTCAGGACGTGCACATTGCCCTTCAGCTCCTTTAGCCGCTCCTTGTGGCCGACGCCAAAGTGCTGCTCCTCGTCGATGATGAGAAGCCCGAGATCCTTGAACTGGATAGATTTCGCGAGCAGCGCGTGGGTGCCGATGACGATGTCGACGGTGCCCTTGGTCAGCTCTTCCCTCGTCGATTTCAGCTCGGTCGAAGAGACCAGACGCGACGCCTGCCTGATCCTAAGCGGCAACCCGGAGAAGCGCTCGATGAAGGTCTTGAAGTGCTGCCGCGACAGCAGCGTCGTCGGCACCACCACCGCCACCTGCCGCCCTGACATCGCCACTGCGAACGCGGCCCGCAGCGCCACTTCGGTCTTGCCGAAGCCGACGTCGCCGCACACCAGCCGGTCCATCACGCGGCCCGACGACAGGTCCTCGAACACGGCGTTGATCGCCGCCAGTTGATCCTCGGTCTCGTCGTACGGGAACCGCGCCGCGAACTCCTCGTAGAGCCCCGGCTGCACGTCCATCGGCTGCACGGTCGACAGCTGCCGCAGCGCTGCGATCTTGATCAGTTGCTCCGCCATGTCGCGGATGCGCTTCTTGAGCTTGCTCTTTTTGGCCTGCCACGCCACGCCGCCGAGCTTGTCGAGCTCGATGATCGCGTCTGCGCCATAGCGCGACAGCAGCTCGATATTTTCGACCGGCAGATAGAGCTTGGTGTTCTGCGCGTACTCGATCTCGACGCAATCGTGCGGCGCGCCCTGCACCTCGATTGTCTTTAGCCCGAGGAACCGCCCGATGCCGTGATCGACGTGCACCACGAGGTCGCCGGCGGCGAGGCCAGCGGCTTCGGTCAGCGCATCCGAGGCCCTCTTGCGCTTCTGTGGCCGCAGCAGGCGTTCGCCGAGGATGTCCTGCTCGGACAGCACCAGCATGTCGTCGGTCTGGAAGCCGGTCTCGAGCCCCAGCACCACCAGCGCCGTGGTCTCCGGCGATGTCGTCTCCGCGTCGCGCCAGTTCTCGGCCAGGCGCGGATGCGCAAGACCATGATCGGCGAGCACCTGCGCCATGCGGTCGCGGGAACCTTCCGACCAGCACGCGATGATGGTCTTCCGCGCCTTCTTCCGCTCGGCGCGGAACAGGTTCACCACCGACTCGAACAGGTTGACGTCCTGCGCCTGCCGCTCTGCGGCGAAGCTCGGCGCTACGCGCCCACCGGCATCGTCGGCATGCTTCATGTCGGGCGTCGCGAACGGCGACAGCTGCACCACGCCACCGTCCGGTGCCAGCGCGTAGGGGTGCCGCTCCATCTCGTAGAGCTGCGCTGGCGGTACCGGCTTGTATGGCGCGGCGCCCTGCGAGGACTGCTTCTCGTGCCGCGCATCCTCGCGCGCCTGATAGTAGTCGGAAACCTGCGTCTGCCGGTCGGCGAACGCTTCCCTCGCCTGATCGTCGAACACGAACGGTGCATCGCCGGCATAGGCGCCGAGGTGGTCCAACTCGTCGTAGAAAAACGCCATCCAGTGCTCGACGCCCGGGTAGCGCTGCCCCGCGCTCACCGCCGCATAGAGCGGATCATCGACGGTATTTCCGCCGAACATCGTGGTGTAGCGCGCCCGGAAGCGACGGATCGCCTCGTCGCTGAGGAGCACTTCGCTCATCGGCGCCAGCGCGATGCGCTTCAGGTTGCCGGTGGTGCGCTGAGTGTCCGGGTCGAAGGTCCGGATGGTCTCCAGTTGCTTGCCGAAGAAGTCGAAGCGCAGCGGAAACTCGACGCCGGCCGGATAGAGGTCGATCAACCCGCCACGCACCGCGTATTCACCCGTCTCGCGCACCGTCGGCACGCGCAGGTAGCCGTTGCCCGAGGCCCAGGCGATCAGCTTCTCGCTGTCCACCACCTGCCCCGCCGCGGCAGCAAAGCTCATCCCCGCCACTGCGTCGCGCGGCGGCAACTTCTGCACCAGCGCGTTGACCGTGGTGAGGACGATCGCGCCTTTCGCCGCACCGCTGGCGACGGTCGAGAGCGTCGTCATCCGCGCCGCGATGGTCACGCCGTTCGGCGACACCCGGTCATACGGCAGGCAGTCCCATGCCGGCAGCGTCAGGATCTGGTGCCCCGGCATCATCTGCTCGAGGATCTCCACCATGCGCTGCAGCCGCCGGCCGTCGCGGGCGACGAACACCGCGCTCACGGTCGCATCGGGTGCGCCCTTCAGCCGGTCCTCGACCAGGCGCGCGAGCACCACCGGCTGCATGCCGTCGGGGACGTTGGCGATCGTGCGGTCGGCGCGCTGGTCGGTCATTTGGCGGTTCGGAACTTGAGCAAATCGGCGAGCAGTTCGGCGTCGGCGTCGGCGGGCGTCGGCTCCTGCCCCATCAGCCACTTGAGGAGATCGGTGTCCGCCTCCTCCAGAAGCGTCTCGAAGCGATCGAGTTCCGCAACCTCCATCTCCCCCAGCCGGGCATCTGCGTAGGGCCCGAGCATCAGGTCCATCTCCTTGGTGCCGCGGTGCCAGGCGCGATAGCGGAGGCGCCGGAGCCGCATAGACAATTCTTCACCGGCGTCTTTTTGAAGGGCCATGATTGGGTGGTCTCGGGGATGTGGATGGCGTGTTTACGCGGATATCGACCCTCTGTCACGTGGCAGACCTGAACTGTCTCGGCTAGGTTCTGGCCCGGAGGTTCCCCGACTCGTGTCCCGTCCGCCTGCCCTCGATCCGCTGTTTCGCTCGCTCCACTCCATCAAGGGCGTGGGGCCGCAACTGTCCGCGCTGCTCACCCGCTTCTTCGGCGCACCCGAGGGACAGGAAGCGATCGCGCTCGACCTGTTGATGCACATGCCGACCGGCATCGTCGATCGCCGCCGCATGGATGGCATCGCCGGCGCCGTGCACAACAACATCGCGACGCTGAAGCTCCACATCGACCGCCATCAGCCGCCGCCCAAGGGTCGTCCGAACATCCCACACCGCGTGTTCGCGCATGACGAGACCGGCGAGATCCAGCTGGTGTATTTCCGGGCACAGGGCGGCTGGGTGGAGAAACTCCTGCCGGTCGGCGAGACGCGCTACGTCTCCGGCACCATCGGCTTCTTCCAGGGCGAAAAACAGATCACCCACCCCGACTACGCCGTCGAGGCCGACAAGTTCGAGGACATGCCGCTGGTCGAGCCGGTCTATCCGCTCACCCAGGGCCTGAGTTCCCGCGCCCTGATCAAGCTCACCCGCCAGGTGCTCGAGTCGTTGCCCGATCTCCCCGAATGGATGCCCGCCCAGCGTATCACCGAGTTCGGCTGGCCCACCTTCCGCGCCGCCATGACTTCGTCGCATGCGCCGGTTGATCCGGAGGACGCACAGCTCTGGTCGAAGAACCGCATGCGCCTCGCCTATGATGAGTACCTCGCCGGCCAGCTCGCCCTCCTCATCGTCCGCTCACAGCTCATCGCCCCACGTGGCATAGCCCGCACGTTTACCGGCGAGATCACCGCCAAGGTGCAGGCCGCCCTGCCATACACCCTCACCGAAGGCCAGCGCCTCGCCGTCGAGGACATCCGCCACGACCTCGCGGCACCCGAGCGCATGTCCCGCCTGCTGCAGGGCGATGTCGGCGCCGGCAAGACCGTGGTGGCGCTGATGGCGATGGCCGGGATGGCCGAGAGCGGTGCGCAGTCGGCGCTGATGACGCCGACCGAAATCCTCGCCAGCCAGCACTACAAGACGCTGAAGCCGCTCTGCGACCAGGTCGGGCTCGGCATCGTGCTCCTCACCGGCAAGATGACCGCCGCCGAGCGCCGCGCGGTGCTCGCCGGCATCGCCGACGGCTCGACCAGCATCGTCGTCGGCACCCACGCGCTGTTCCAGTCCGGCGTCGAGTTCCACAATCTCGGTCTCACCGTCGTCGACGAGCAGCACCGCTTCGGCGTCCACCAGCGCCTCGCCCTCAGCGAAAAGGGTTCGCACGCCGACCTCCTCGTCATGACCGCCACACCGATCCCCCGCACGCTGGTGCTCACCCATTTCGGCGACATGGCCGTCAGCATCCTTCGCGAGAAACCGCGCGGCCGGCAGCCGATCGACACCGCCGTGCTGTCGATCGGTGAGTACGACCGAGTGATCCAGCGGCTCGCCTCACGCATCGAGGAAGGCGCGCAAGCCTTCTGGGTCTGCCCGCTGGTCGAGGAGAGCGAGCATCTCGAAGTCGTCGCCGCCGAGGATCGCTTCGCGGAGCTGAAGAAGGTCTTCGGCGAGCAGGTGGTCCTCATCCATGGCCGCATGAGCGCTGCCGCCAAGGCGGAAGCGATGGACCACTTCCAGCGCAACGAAGCCAAGGTCCTCGTCGCCACCACCGTCATCGAAGTCGGCGTCGACGTCCCCAATGCCACCATCATGATCATCGAGCATGCCGAACGCTTCGGCCTCGCGCAGCTCCACCAGCTCCGCGGCCGCGTCGGACGCGGCAGCCAGCGCTCGGCCTGCCTGCTGCTCTACAAGGAACCGCTGAGCGAAACCGCCAAGGCTCGGCTCGAAACCATCAAGGGCACCGAAGACGGCTTCATCATCGCCGAGAAGGACCTCGAGCTCCGTGGCCAGGGCGACGTGCTCGGCACCCGCCAATCCGGCATGCCCGGCTACCACCTCGCCGTCCCCGACGTGCACCGGCACCTGCTGGAATGGGCACACGAGGACGCCAAGGATGCGCTGACGCGTAACCCCGGACTTACGGGTGCGGAAGGCGAGGCGCTGCGCACCCTGCTCTACCTGTTCCGCAAAGACCTCGCCATTCCCCTGCTCCGAGCCGGCTAGCCCATGCATATCCGCCCCTTCGATCGCCGCGATACCGACGCGGTCATTGCACTGTGGCAGGCGCGTGGCCTGACGCGGCCCTGGAACGACCCGCTGAAGGACATCGAGCGCAAACTCGCCGTGCAGCCCGAGCTGTTCCTCGTCGGCGAGTTGGACGGGCAGATCGTCGCGACCGCCATGGGCGGCTACGATGGACATCGCGGCTCGGTCTATTATCTCGCGGCATCAGAGGGGCATGCCGGCAAGGGCTACGGCGCCGCGCTTCTCGCCGAACTCGAGCGGTTACTCACCGCAATGGGCTGCCCCAAGCTCAACCTGCTGGTTCGCGCCGAGAACGAGGCCGTCACCGCCTACTACGTGCGCCAAGGCTACGAGCAGCACGCGTCCTACAGCTTCGGGAAGCGCCTCATCCCCGACTAGTCGATCGCGTACTTCCTCAGCACCTCGAGCTCGACATATTCGAGCACTGACTGATGCGTCGCCTCGAGCACGACCTTGGGCGCCATCCCGGCCTCCAGGGCCTCGATCCAACGCAAGGCGACGAGGCACCAACGATCGCCCGGCTTGAGGCCCGGGAACGCATATTCAGGGATCGGTGTGCTGAGGTCGTTGCCGCGGGACTTCGAGAACGCCAGGAACTCGGCCGTCATCTCGGCGCACACCGTGTGCCGGCCGACATCCTCCGGCCCAGTCATGCAATGGCCGTTACGGAAGAACCCGGTCAGCGGGTTGAGCGAACACGGCTTCAGCGGCTCGCCATGAACGTTCAGTTCGGGCTCTGCCTCGAAGAATGGCTTATTCAACCGTGACGCTCTTGGCGAGATTGCGCGGCTGGTCGACGTCCGTGCCCATGAACGAGGCGGTGTGATAGGCCAGCAACTGCACCGGGATCGTCGCCAGGATCGGCGCGACGAAGCTCGCGACCTTGGGGAGCACGATAACCTCCGCCACGTCGGGACCCACGGTCTGCTGCCCGACTTCGTCAGTGATCAAAATGATCTTGCCGCCGCGCGCCGCGACTTCCTGCATGTTTGACAGGGTCTTGGCCATCAGCTCGTCGGACGGCGCGACGACGATCACCGGCATCAGTTCGTCGACCAGGGCGATGGGTCCGTGCTTGAGTTCGCCCGCCGGATAAGCTTCAGCGTGGATGTAGCTCAGTTCCTTGAGCTTCAGAGCGCCTTCCATGGCAATCGGGAACATCTGGCCGCGGCCGAGATAGAGCACGTCCTTGGCCTTGGACAGCCGCTTGGCGATCGCTTCGACGTGCCCCTCGAGCGCCAGCGCTGCCGAGATGGCAGCCGGTAGCGTGGTGAGGCTCCGCACCAGTTCGGCTTCCTGGGCAGGCCCGATGGTACCCCGCGCCACGCCCGCCGCGATCGCAAGGCTGGCGAGTGCCGTCAGTTGCGCCGTGAACGCCTTGGTCGAGGCGACACCGATCTCGGGACCGCACAGCGTCGGAAATACCACCTGGCTCTCGCGCGCCATGGTCGATTCCGGCGAGTTCAGCAGCGAGGCGATGTGCTGCCCCTGCCCGGCGCAATAGCGCAACGCCGCGAGGGTATCCGCCGTCTCGCCCGACTGCGAAATGAACAGGCTCAGCCCGTTCTTCTCCAGCGGCGGCTCGCGATAGCGGAACTCCGACGCCACGTCGACATCGACCGGCAACCGCGCATAGCGCTCGAACCAGTATTTCGCGACCGTGCCGGCAAACGCCGCCGTGCCGCAAGCCGAAATGGTCAGCCGCGACAGCTGGGCGAAATCGAATGGCAGCGTCTCGCGCAGCGCCACCTTCTCGCTACCCATGTCCACATAGTGGCTGAGCGTGTGCGAGACGGTCTCGGGCTGTTCATAGATTTCCTTTGCCATGAAGTGGCGGTGGTTGCCCTTGTCGACCAGCAGTGCCGAGGCGGCCGAAACCAGCATCTCGCGCTGCACGATCGCGTCGGAGCCATCGCGGATGGTGACGCCGCTCTTGGTCAGCACGGCCCAATCTCCGTCAAGCAGATAGCTCAGCCGCGAGGTGAACGGGGCAAGCGCCATTGCGTCCGAGCCCAGGTACATCTCGGTTGTACCATAGCCGATGGCCAGCGGCGCACCGCTGCGAGCGGCGATCAGCAGCGCATCCTCGCCCTTGAACATGAAGGCCAGCGCGAAGGCGCCACGCAGCTCCTTCAGCGTGCGCGCCACCGCCATCTCGGGATCGAGCCCGCGGTCGATCTCGCGCGTCACCCAGAGCGCCACCGATTCCGTGTCGGTCTGCGTCTTGGGCAGGTAGCCGTCCTTGGCGAGGTCGGCGAGCAGCTCGCGAAAATTCTCGATGATGCCGTTGTGAACCACCGCCACCTTGTCGGTCGCGTGCGGATGCGCGTTGCCCTCGGTCGGCGCCCCGTGTGTCGCCCAGCGGGTGTGGCCGATGCCGATATTGCCGTTGAGCGGTTCGAAACTCAGCTTCGCTGCGAGGTTGCCGAGCTTACCCTCGGCACGGCGGCGGCCGATCTGGCCACCGTCGATCGTCGCGACCCCGGCGCTGTCATAGCCGCGATACTCGAGCCGCTTCAGCGCATCGACCAGCCGCGGCGCGACCGGTTCCGTCCCGATGATCCCGACGATGCCGCACATATGAGGCTCCCTACTTGCCAGCTTTGGCGCGTTTGACGGCTTCGGCACGCGCCTTCAGCTTGGGCGCATAACCAGCCTTGTTCTCTTGCCGGGCGCGGCCGATAGCCAGTGCATCCGGTTCGACATTGTGAGTGACGACGCTACCCGAAGCGATATACGCGCCGTCGCCGATAGTCACCGGTGCCACCAGCGACGAGTTCGAGCCGATAAAGGCGTTCGCTCCGATGGTGGTCTTGGATTTGTTCACGCCATCATAGTTGCAGGTGATGGTCCCGGCCCCGATGTTGGTCTTCGCCCCGATCTCGGCGTCGCCCAGATAGCTCAGGTGCCCGGCTTTCACGCCGTCATGGAGCACCGACTTCTTCACCTCGACGAAGTTGCCCAGGTGCACGTCCTTGCCCAGTTCCGCAGCACCGCGGATGCGCGCGAACGGCCCGATGCTCGAGCCCTCGCCGATCTTCACGTCCTCGATATCGCAGAACGCCCGGATCTCGACCCCGTCGGCAATCTTCACGCCCGGGCCGAACACCACGTTCGGGAAGATCGTCACGTCCCGCCCGATCTCGGTGTCGTACGAGAAATACACCGACGCCGGATCTTTCAGCGTCACCCCCGCGCGCATGAAATCGTCGCGCCGCAGTTCCTGAAACTGCGCCTCGGCCCGAGCGAGCTGCGCCCGGTCGTTGACACCCATCACATCCACTTCCGGCGCGACCGCGTAGCTCACGTTGTAACCCGCGGCATTGGCGAGCTCGACCAGATCGGTGAGGTAGTACTCCCCCGCAGCGTTGTTCGCGTCGAGCTTGTCGATCAGCGAGCGGAACACTTCGGCGCGGAAGGTGAGAATGCAGGCATTGCAGAGCCCGATCTCGCGCTCCTCGGGTGTCGCATCCTTATGCTCGCGAATAGCCAGGAGGCGCTCGCCGTCGGTGATCAGTCGGCCATAAGTCAGCGTATCGGGTGGCTCGAAGCCGAGGATCGCCGCGTCCCACCCGGCGTCCAGCCGATCGAGCACGCCCCGGAAGTTCTCGGGGCGCAGCAGTGGGTGATCGCCATAGATAACGGCAATGTAGCCGCCAAAATCGGCGAATGCCGGGCGTGCCATGGCTGCGGCGTGACCGGTGCCCTTGCGCTCGGTCTGCTCGAAGAACTGTACTGCAGGAGCGAAGGCGTTGATCGCCTCCCGCACCGCGTCGTGTCCCGGCCCGGTCACCACCGCAACACGGCTCGAACCCGCTGTCATCGCGGCATTGACGACATGGCCGACGATAGAGAGGCCTCCCACCTGGTGCAGCACCTTCGGCATGGCCGAGCGCATGCGGGTGCCTTCGCCCGCAGCCAGGATGATCGACAGCAATTCAGTCATGAGGGGCCCTCTTCAGGGTCATCGTTTCCCCCGTGTTTATGGCAGCAAGTTGTTGGGAATCCGATAACACGGTTACGGAGTGGTAAAGTCACAAATGGCCCTGATTCGTGGGCTTTCGAGGGATATGACTTTTGGCCAAGGCAGCTGATCAGTTTCGTTCGGTGGACGTCACCCTGTGGGGCATCACGGCGCTCGGCATCTGGGCCGTGGCAATCCTTGGCGCAAACCTCTCCGGCCTGATCCCGGCAAGCGTCTACGGCGCGCTGCATGCGTCGCGCCTAGAGGGCTCGACCCTCAACCAGCTTCATAGCCAAGTCGCGACGCTCGAGGAAGAGACGTCGAAGATGAAGCGCGACAACACCCAGTTGCTGCAGCGCTTCTCGATGAACGAGGAAGCCGCCGGCGCCGTGACCCAGCGCGTCGGTGCGCTCGAAATCAGCGTGCCCAAGCTGCTGGAGCGCGCCGCCGAAGCCAGGGCGACCGCCGCCGTCGATAACACCCCCACCGGCTCCATTACCGCCGGCAAGACCCTGACCTTCGAAACCGACGGTGGCTCCGTCTCCGTGCAGCAGCGTCCCCTCCTCCCCGGTTCGGGCGAGGTGAAGCTGAAGGTCGTGCCGCTCGCCGGCACCATGCCGCAGCCCCTCATTCCCGACGGCACCGCTCCCGGCATCGCGCTGGGTTTCCCCGTGCAGCCCGACACTGCCGAGGCGCAGTGGCAGGAGATGCTTGCGCAGGTCGGCACCATGCTGGTGGGCCTGTCGCCGGTGCTCGCGGACAAGGACGGCACCGACGGCAAGATCATCGTCGCCGGCCCGCTGGTCGACCGCGCCTCCGCCGTCGAACTCTGCGCCCGGCTCGATCGCGCGGGTGTGCCGTGCGAGCCCACCCCCTATGCCGGCCAGCCGGTTCCACTGCTCAACTGACGGCCATTCGCCGATAGCAATTGACAGCAGGGGCACAATGCCTATGTTCCGCGCCGATCCGCCCAGGTGGCAGGATCGTTGACATGTGCGGGATCATATCCCGCCCCGGGCGCCCGTAGCTCAGTGGTAGAGCATCCGACTTTTAATCGGATGGTCGATGGTTCGAATCCATCCGGGCGTACCATCATTTTTCTTATATATCAGTGACTTACAGAGAATGGTGGAACTGCCGCCAACGCGGGCCGTGCGCCATCGGGTTCCCTAACGTTTCCGAGCTTTTCCAGCGTTTGCGCGGGGTTTGCCGGGATTGCATGGAGCATGAATGGCGCATGATCGACTTGCTGCCGCGCCCCTAAGAAAGGGGCGCCAGGTTGGGCGACCTCGAAACTCGCCCCTCCTTTGACTCTTCAACAATCGTCAGCTTGCCAGGCGAACGGGGTACGGGCGAATGGCCGTAAGCCTGCCGCCGGCATTTCGCCCGTCACGGATTACCCCAGCTATACCGCGGCGAACCTTTTTGGCTCCTGCCTCCCGCTGCATTTGGCCAGTGACGTCATCCATGCCCGATCTGCACGGTATCCATGCGGCCCAGGCGGGGTGACGCCTGGCAGGTGGCGGCTGTTAAAGCGAACTCCGATGTACCCTCGTGGCGCGACAGATCGGCGGGTCAATCCAGAGTCACGGAGACCATTGAAGCCGGCACCCAGAACGGGGTGGAGGTTGGCGTGAGCCGCACAAGGTATCGAACCTCGCCCACCTCCATTCGGCCAAGGATGCTGGCTTCGAAATCGTAGCCGACGGGGGTGTAAACGGTGACCGAAGTATGAAGGGGGATCATGGCTGGCCTCTCGTGCATTGTCCGTGTACAAGTGTGTTTGTACCGTGTCATCACGCTAGCACGATTCGATACCATGTCAACTCTCGTTTGTACGGTGTACCATTGATCGCAATTCAAATAAGGATGGCCAGAGCGGCCACGGGTCTTGGAGTGAGGGAGTTAGCCGCGTTGGCCGGCCTAACGGCGAATACGGTCACGCGAATTGAGAATGGCGCCGACGCGAAGCAGTCGACTCTGAACGCCATTCAAGCCGCGCTAGAGGGGGCCGGGGTGGTCTTCCTCGAGCCCGGGCAGAACGTCGAAGGCGGCCATGGCGTCAGGCTTCGATAGCGCATAAAAACGCATACACCCCAGCGCTTTAGCCTATCTTCGCATATGGCATTGATCGTCCGCCGAAGTTGCCTGTAATGCGCATTCGCGGGGAGAAATGGGCGTGCGCATCATTGTAATCGGGATCGCGTGCCTCGTCCTAATGGTGGCCACAGTCCTCCTATCCCTGACAGTGCCAATCGAGGACGCCGAGCCCGGCCTTATCGCCTGGCTCGGGAAGTGACCGGCGGTGCCGCGTGAGCCCGCCGGACTACACCCTCCAAGCTAGCTATCGATCGTTGGCGGCCACGAGCTCGGGGCTTGGCACCGGTGGCGCCATCAGATCCACGCCGTGCCATCCCGCATACTCCACGAGGTGCTGCACCTGGAGCGAGTGCTCCAGCGTCTCATCAGCCATCGTCTCGAGCCTGCCCTTTTCGGCGTGAAGCCACGCCGCCAACTCTTTCCGCCCCAGCCGACGCAAGGCGCCGACGTCGTACATGTTGTTGGCTGCACGCCAAGCCACGCTTGGATCAGCCCCGTTCTGGTTGGCAGCAATCGCGCTTGGATCGCACCACCAGCGAAGGACACCGCGGCCGTCGTAATCGATTAGAAGTTGGCCGGTGGATTCCATCCAACCCACTAGCCGAACGTTGAATCCCAGCCCCTTGCACCTGACGGGCTGACCTAGTTTGAAACGTCGCATATCTTTCTTTGCCCTAGGGTCGTGCCGCCAAAATCGGCGAGCGCGGGGGTTGTGCATCAAAGTGTGACCGGCGGCTAACCCGCGGGAAGAGCATGCATGCGCATATCGCGTGATGACGCATGGGATGGCGGACCTATGCTCATTAATGGGCATTGAACCGTTGAATCTACTAGCAATTCATTCGCGTGCGTTCAGCCGAATATGCTGTGCAGAACGAAAGGCTACTCCACCTTCTTGATCGCGTCAGGATTGTGCCGCAGCGTCTCGAGGTTTCCGTTCGATAGCTGCACCGTTGCGTGCTCGATATCCCCGCCGGCGTCTTGGCTGAGGCGGGTCACCTTGGCCAGCACATGCACCCAATCGCCCACATCGTACGGCAGGTCAGACTTCTTTTTGGCTCGCGTTGCCATCGTACTCTCCAACTCAACGCCGCTTGCTGAGAACGTCGGCGGGGGCCGGAGGTTTCCGGCTTAGCCGTTCGATGCCTGCCGGGCTCGATTGTAGGCACTGAACTCGAGTTGCGAGGTGACCGAGTCCTCGAACGACACGTCCCGAAAACGGGCTGCGTGGGGATTGTAGAATTCGATCAGCGGCCGAGGACGGCCGCAAGCCGGGCACCCCAACTGGTCGCGCATCGATCGCATCGACGAGTACATGTCGAAGTCGGCGCCGAAGGTGAGCTCGAGCACGCTAAGGTCTATGGGCGCCTTACGCCGGCATGCCTCGCACTCGATAATCACCATTCGGCCGTGCTCGATGAACTCGCCAACCGTGCGTGGATAGCGGTCCATCATTCGAGCTCCGGCACGTCGCCAGCCTGAAACAGCACAACAGGCGGCCCGAACTC
The DNA here is from genome assembly GCF_056403495.1 of Devosia sp. P2_G7. Lineage (NCBI taxonomy): Bacteria > Pseudomonadati > Pseudomonadota > Alphaproteobacteria > Hyphomicrobiales > Devosiaceae > Devosia > Devosia sp. P2_G7. Next base: position 29,688 of record NZ_JBFUFI010000003.1, on the reverse strand, counting down.
GCCGGCCTTGAGGTCAGCGTCGCGACTCCAAGTGATAACGCCCGGATGCCGCGTAGCCATCTCGCGGGCGGTCTGAACTGCCCGTCGTTCGTCCGGCATTTCGCGCGGCTCGAATGACGGGAGGAGCTCGCCGTCGTCGCCCTTGTCGAACGCCATGAGGACGATGAGCTTGGTCTTGGCCGCCTTCGGCTCGGGGGCTTTGCCGGGCGTGGTGAGGGGTTGGCGGTACATCGTGATCCTCCGTGTTGTACGGAAGATAGAGCGTGAACGAAACAAGAACAAGCCACGAGGGATTGCGGTCTGTCCCGGATGCCTCATACTAGCCGGATGGGGATCCTGCAGGACCTGCACGACAGCGAGATTAACGCCACCATTTCGGCGTTCTACGATGGCGTCTGGAACGTTGTGATTGGTGATGGCCTGAACGGCATCAAAGCCAAGGCGGTCGTACGCTCCGAAGCCGAGGCGGAGGCGTGGCTGCACATGACGGCTCGCGAGCTCTTTCCCGACAGCGATTACGCCAAACGCACCAATCCGAACTGAGGTCGTAAGGCGAACGCTGCGGGGCCCGCAGCGTTTCGCACCCGGTCGTCGGTGTGGACACCAGCTAAGGCTTTGGAGTCAGTCGTGTATGCAAAACAGCCGACGCTATGTGGCCTTAGCGTCGGCTGCGGTCCGCCGCTCCTCCAGGGTGTAAAAAGGGAATCGGACAGCACATTGGATGCGGGACCGCGTGAGGTGTGCGTTATGGGTGCGTGACGTCTTTAGGCAATTGCCACAAGATCCCCAGCGTCCCGAACTAGGAGGTATCCGCCGCCCTACCGGAGGCGTACGCTCACAGTCGGATGGCGTAATGCTTACCTCGCCGTCCGACCTCCAATTGGCGGGCACGCTGAGGTGTCCGCCATCTTTTTTTGGGTGCGAATGTCCGCTTGGTGGAAATCACACGAGGCCGAGGGCGGCGACATTCCGTCCCGCAGTCGCGTGAGAACTAGAGGCGCACCTTCAGATCTCCCCGTCGAGGGTGATATAGTTGCCGTTGTTGCTGAAGTAGCTCTGATAGATGGTCCCACCGGTAAGGCCGGTGAAGTTGGAAAGGTTGATATCACCACCATCAGGGGTAAGGGCGGTCCCGGCAAAGCTGACTGAGCTCTGGTCGTATATGTTGGTCCCTGGCTTCGTGATACGCAGCACGCCGGTGGCTCCAATTGTCGGCGTGCCGCGCATCAGCGGCCACGAGATCGGACCGATAACCGCCGTTGTAGAGAACGCAGTCAGGGTTGGTAGCGCCTTCAGCAGCTGCCAATAGCGCTTGCACAGATCGATCTCCTGCCCGCGAGAGCGCACCTCCACCGGATAGGTCTTGCCGGTGTTGTTTCCCTTTAGGAACTCCCACGCAACATCGAGCGTGACGTTCTGGGCTGCAGTGCCTTCGGTCCAGATCAGCACGATGACGTTGTTGACAGACGAGCCGAGTGTCGTGGTCAGTAGGAAGTCAGTGACCGTCGCGGCGCTCGGAGTGATCGTCCCGACCTGTGTCACCGTCAATGTAGTGGAGTTGAAGAACTGGCCGGCGGTGAAGGTGCCGTTGGTCCAGGAGTTCACGACGTCGGAAACCGGAGCGTCGGCGGTGCCCGTCCATTCTAGAATAGCATAGCGGATCGCCTGCGATGCCGAGCAGCGGAGCTTGCCGAGCAGCGTCACCGCCTGGCCGCGCAAATCCTTGCAGTTAACCGACTCGACTATCTGGGCCACGCCCATGCGCTGCGCCGTCACCTGCGACTGGGTCAGCCGCATCAGGGACGGCAAGCCGTTGGATACATCGCTCAACGACGAGACGCCGATCGCTGCAGTCTGCGTCAGCACGTAGTGCCGATCCCAGCCGTAGGTGTCGTCTGCCTGCGAAGTAGCGCCGCGCTGGTTGATAGCACCGTTGCCGTTGATCAGGCGGTTGAGAAAGCCACCGGTGGGGACGATCACCGCGCCCGTCAGCCCGTTCACCGACGATACCGCTCCAGCACCGTCCGCGCCGCTCTTGGCGGCCGTGGCCACCAACACGGTGGCGTTCGCTGGCACTGCGCCAGCGACTGGGGTGACTGGCACCTTGCGATAACCGGTGCCGTCCGTGACAGCACCAGTCACTGCGAACTCAGCATAGACGGTCGGGTCGGTCGCCTTCTGAAAGCGAATGTACGCCCTAGCGTTGGCGTTCGAAATGTCGTCTAGGCCATCGAGCCAGGTCGTTAGCGAAACGCCGGCAGCATCCTGATTGTCGACGAATAGCTGGGTAATCGAAGCAAAAGTCGCATGATTGAAGCGAATGGCGCCTGCACCGGGATCGGCATCAGTCGTGGTCGTCGAGAACGTCAGCCGATAGCCGGGGCTGTAGCCGTCCGCTCCATTCGTTCCGTTGGTGCCGTTTGTTCCATCGGTTCCGGCCGCAGCCAGGAGTTGCCACTTCACCGCGGCGAGGTCTGTAGCGAAAGTGCCAGACGTGTGGCCGAGGACGCAGATGTACGAACTGCCGTCGTGCTCGACTTCATCAGTGACGACATAGTCGGTGGCGGTGACCCAAGGGCCTTTCCAAGCTTCGCTGCGGGCCTGCAAGGTATCAAGCACCCGCCTGGTACGTTCTGACATTCTCGCCGAGTCCGGCGTAATCCGGACCTCGTACGGGTCAGCGGTGAGCGATGTACCGGGCCAGGCCACAGCCAGTTCGAACACGCCCGCCACAGGATCCGTGGCGATGCGCTGCGGCGGGACCAAGGGCTGGGCCGGGTCGCAGAACAGGTCGCCGGCATAGATGGCGCCCGTCACTGCGCCGACCAGACTTACGGTCGTAGCGCCGTTGGCAACGGAGGCGGTGCCGGTCGAATACGTGGTGGGGAATGGCATCAGTAGCGAACCTCCACGTCCTTCATCCCGCCCGCGCGGCGCTTGTCATCTTTAGCTACCGCGGCGGCGACGATGCGCTCGACGTCCACGCCGGCAAGGCGAAGGTCTTCGGGCATGGGTGTGCGATCGCGCTCGATGCGCGTTGTTTTGGTCATTTCTGTTCCCTGAAGGGTTCGCATCCGCTGCGCGGATGTCTTTGTTAAATGCGGCCTCGGGCTTAAGGCGCTCTAGTGCCGCTAGGTATTGAACGCCGACTGTCGCGACCTAAATTTTCGGCCGTGATCAACCAGCGGCGAAGGGAGGTTCCAGATGTCGCACTACGTTGACTGGGTAGATGGCTGGGAGATCCATAGCCGTCCGGATGGCGGGTATGGTGTTTACGACAGCCACGGCCTGGTGGCGGGCCCATACGGCCGCAAAGAGGACGCGCTGGCCGCAGCAATACGGTTGCCGAAGCACCCGCCCGCTAGCGCCAAACCCATTCACCAAGCCAAGAGCTAGGTGACAAAAAGAACGCCGCACCGGGGGGTGGTGCGGCGTTAGTGATATTGAGGCTTGGCGTTCTTAGAGGCGTTGAACCTGTGCCGCGATAACATCAATGGGCGGCTTTGGTTCCGGATCGATCAGCTTGAACAACTCGTCCGGCCAGGTCTGAATTCTGGTCACTGTGACGCCGTCCGCGCTGACCACCGCGTGGTCGACGTGACACCCAATCCAATAGCCGTCCGTGGCGCCGTCGCGGGTTTCGTCCTTGCCTGGTAGCCGGCGCATAATTTCCATCAGCGCCAGCCCGCCAACTGCCGCGCCGTCGGCGAACGTCTCAGCGTCAAGGCCGGCCGCCGCGATATCGGCCTTGCTCGGCAAGTTGCCGCCTCCAATCATCTCGCCGGAACGGTCTATGAGGGTCCAAGCCGGTCGATCTCGCCCCTCGAAGCTGTTCAGCATGAACTGGCACGGGCCGCGCGTTTCCGAGACCGCGGCAACGACAATCTCGGAGTGTTGGTCAGGAGGCTCGCCGGGTTCGCTGCGGACGTCTTCCAGGGCGCCGACAAGTTGCTCGATCGTGTCGTCAACGGAACCGCAGGCGGTCAACTTGAGGATGGCGTCCGTCATCGTGCGCAAGTCGCCGTGGTTGCCGCGGCCCACCATGGCCAAGGGCACGTATTCGGACGCTACGATCTTATCTGTGGCGGCGATAAGCATGCCGTTGGGTAGGCAGGTTGCGCCGTCGGCCAAGAGTTCGATGCGGTCGGCGTAGGGAAGGGCCAAGAAAGCCGTCATGCGGCGAACTCCAATGTGAAAAGCTGACCCACAGGCGCGGTTAGGCCCATATCGAGCAGTTGGTTGCCGATCTTCGTGAACACTGCTCCGAGGGCTTCGCCAGCGCTCTTGGCCTCGAGCAGGTCGCTGATCAGACCGCTTAGCGCGTCGCGCGACAGGTCACGCCACTGGCCTGCGGTCTCACGTATCCTGTCTTGCGACTCCGCGAGCTTCTGCGCCTCCACGGACGCGATGGCATAGCCGCGGGCCAGGTCCCGTATTTGTGCGATCACCTTGTCATCGATAGGTACCCTGGCGTCGATTGCGGCCCGCATTAGGTCCAATTCTATGCGAGCTCGGTCGGTAGCCGCGCCATAGTCATTCACGAGCGGGTTGAGGGCGGCCTGTGCCGCGGCCTGGGCTACTAGGGCGTCAGTTTGATCGATGATGGCGTTGCGGGCGCGCTCATAGCCGTCCAGCGCGTCGGAGCCGGTGCCAACGGGCGGCTTGAAGTGGCCAAGCGAGACTGTGCCGGTGGCAGGGGCTCTGAACGTCGCCAAGTCACCGAAATTGGCACCCTCACCGGCGGGGTCAAACTTTTGCTGGCTCGCGAAACCGATCTGGCCCTTGAGGAGGTTGGTCCCATCTAAGAAGTCATCAAGGCCCCCCGGTCCGGACAATCCAAGCGCCGCGCGGAAGTCTGTCTTCCATTGCTCGAGGCCGGCGAGACCGTCCCCCAACGCTTTGAAGAATCCTCCAATGGGCGCTGCGTTCTCGGCGAAGGCGTTGCCGACATCACCGACAAATGACGCGAGATCGTTCAGCGCGCCGCCAAGCGCTACGCTGAGGCCGGTTGCGTCGTCGAACTGGCCGGCCGTCTTGATGGCCGCGTTCTCTACCTTCGTAAGCCCCTGTGCCAGCGTGAACGCTGCGTCTGCGACCTTGCCGCGCAACGTCCCGGCGCCGGCCTCGAAGGCCCTGAAGAATGCCTCGCTAGAGACTTTTCCCTCAATGACTAGCTTGCGAAGCTTGGCCACCGAGCCGCCGGCCTCCTCCAGCCCCGCGGCGGCGGCCTGGGCGACTGGCAGCGCGCCCTCCATGATACTGTTGAACTCTTCGGCCCGAACCGTACCACCCCCCAGCGCCTGCGAAAGCTGCAACAGGGCGCCACTCGACTCGGCTGCACTTCGGCCGGAAACGCGTAGCGCAACGGCTACGTTTTCGGTGAAGGTAAGAAGCTCTTCACTCGTTACGCCGAGTTCCTTCTGAGCAAGCGACGCGCGGCTGTACAGTTGGGTAAGAGCTTCCACCGGTGCCGCGTTGCGTTGAGCTGCTGCGAACAGCGCCTCGTAAACGCGCGTAAGTTCTTCCCCGGCGAGGCCGGCGGTCTTCAGGCCGTTTTCGATCCTCGTGTTTGCGTCGAGAAAGCGCTGAGCAGCCGCGACCGACAGGGCGCCGCCGATCACTCGGCCAATGGCCGAAAACCGAGCGTCCGCACTCTTCTGCATCGAGGCAAAGCGGCGATCGGTCTGCGAGGCGAAGCGATCAATCTGGCGACCGACCGACACGAGTTCGCGCTGTAGTTTTACCGACTGCGCTTCCAGGACGATCAGTAAGCGGGCGTTGTCACTCATCGGGGAGGCACGGCGGCTGGGAGTTGGTCGTTTGTATAGGCAACGAGATCCGCGGCGAGGCGGTCGAAGTCTGGAGGCATTTTGGTGATTTCCGGTGGGTGACGTTCGATTCAGGTGCGCACGTTAACGAATTGTTGTCGGGTCGCTTGCGTGTGCCCAATATTTGCGCAATCAGTAACGAATTAATGGGGGTTCAAATGATTAGGCAATCTATTGCTGTCGCCGCAGTTGCGGCGCTAGTGTCTGGCTGTGCGACAAGTCCTAAGGACATCGCGCCCGCGTATGTTTCTCCAATTCTCTATCAGAACCTGAGCTGCGAGCAGTTGCAGCAAGAGGCGGCTAGAGTTTCGCAGGCCGCCGCGGTGGCTACAGGCGCGCAGTCGAGCCAGGCGAGCAAAGACGCAGCGATGATGGGCGTTGGCCTGGTCCTATTCTGGCCGTCTTTGTTTTTCATCGGCGGTGACAAAGGGAACGCAGCCGAGGTAGCTCGCCTGAAGGGCGAAATGCAGGCCATCGAGCAGGCGAACATTTCCAAGAACTGCGGAATCCAGTTCAAGCAGGGATGAGGGCCTGGGCCATCGCATTTGCTGTGGTCATGCCGACCCTCGCGCCGGCGGCTGAGAACCTGTCGCCGGCTAATCCTGCGGTCGCGCCGCAGATTGCGGCGCTTGTTGCGCGGTCATGGTCCTGCCAGCCGCGCAAAACCTGCGGCAAGATCGGGTCTTGTGAAGAGGCTGTCTACTACCTCCACAATTGCAGCTGGGGCGGCAAGCTTGACGGGGACAGCGACGGGGCGCCGTGCGAGACCCTTTGTGGGAGCAATAATTGAGGGAGCGAAATTGGCCAAAATGACGCCAGAGGCGCTTTACGTTAGCATAGGTCGGCTCATTGAGATGGCCCCCAACTTAGCCTCACGCCCTGTGTCGAGCGAGACCCAGCTTTGGTTAGCGCGCGCCTACGCGTTTGTAAGTGAGACGGGCGACTTTGCAGACGCTGCCGCAATCAAATCGATGACCAACTTTGTTAATCTGGGCAACTACGACGACCACGCCAACCTGATTATGGTCATGCTCTACCGAGCCCTCGCAGTTGCAGAGTTAGCCGCGCCGGCGGCGGTTCAGGGCATGTTCGTGAACGCCGGAAACCCCTTCGATGCCATGGTTGCCATGGGCAAGGTACTTGGACAGGCGAAGATCAGCGCACGGATCATAGATCCGTATATGGATGAAAAGGCCTTGTCGGATTTTGCGGTCTTGGCAGATGAGAGCATTCGGATGGAATTGCTCTCTGATGCCGCTTCTGTAAAGCCGTCGTTCGCGCCGGCCGTCGCCCGATGGCGCTCGCAAAACGTCGCGAAGCGTCCCCTGGAGGCGCGACTCTCCTCGCCTCGATCGTTGCACGATCGGCTCGTGGTGATCGACAACTCCACAATCTGGATGATGACGCAGTCGCTCAATGCACTGGCGGCTCGATCTCCGGCGACGATCGTCAAGATTGAGGGCGATGCTGTTCCTCTGAAATTGGCCGCCTACGAGGCGTTCTGGAACGCTGCAACGCCTTTACTCTAGCGGCTATTGGCTATTCAGCACGCCGTGCAAAGTGCTCGGTGGCTGGAGTTGCCCCCATGGATTGCAAACAAAGCCGAAGGAGGTTGAGCATCTTGACGCTCGCGTCATCGGCTTGCAGTCGAGCTCGCAAGATGGCGACGATCGTCATGAGGCCACGGTGGGAGCTATCCAGCCAGTCGATCTCCTCGGCCGTGGCGCGCCAGCACCGGGCCTCGTCAGCTTTCAGCCATTCTGGGGCCTCCCCTAGTGGCCCCAGCGTCCACGAATGGGACGCCGGCAGGGGCTGATAGCGCTCTCGATGCTTCTCTGTCGCGCCCAAAGCAAAGGCTTTTGCATACGGCGTCTTAGGACGCGGCATTTGTCACCCTGGGGTTATGAATTGGAATACTGCGTGCGAACGGGGGGCGCCGGTGTAGGCTCGTAAGGGTCTGAAAGATCGACATACCCCCCCGTACGGCGGCCAAGAGGCCTACGCAGGCTTAACTGAGCGTGGTAAGTCATTGATAGAAGGAGGCGGCCCCATGGAGGCATTGTTCAACTGTAGTAGTGTATTAGTTGGCTGGCTCGACACGGACGGGTCAATCTTCGACACGCACCTGCGCTATATTGCATTTGTCGTTGAGGGGCATGCTTGGTCCGTAAGCAGGAAGACTTGGCTGGGGCCTGCCGATCACACCACCATGATGGATAGAAATGGTCGACCGGTTGCTTTTGGGAGCGACCACCAGCCAAGCGGCACGCTACCCCCGCTAACGCCGCTCACCCCGCTAACACCTCTGACACCGCTCACACCCCTTCGGCCGTTGACGCCACTCACCCCGTTGACGCCACTCACCCCTTTGGGCGGGTGGTCTGACCTCGGGTTTGAGGTCTGGCTGAAGCAATAGCCAACTAGGCAGATTCCGGCAGTTGCGACGGGGGCGGGATTTTTTTGGGAACTGTACTCCGATGGATCGCCCTAATTCTGTTTGCCGGGGCCGCGGTCGTAGTCGTCGCGGTGGGAGGCTTATTATGGTGGTCTTCCTCACAACCACGAACCTTCGACGAGTGCATGATCGCCGAGATGCGCGGTGTCGACGCGTCGATCTATCCGAATGTCCAAGCGGTCTGCGAGAAGCGCTTCTCAGTCCAGATACAGAGAGCTCCAGCCGCAGGGCAGTGGAACTGGAGCTCCGAAAACGGAAAGATTCTGGTTACGTTTTTGTCACCGTTTAGCACCACCTATCAGCCTGTAAGTGGAAGCGTACTGGTGTCCGAAAAGTCCTGTGAGGACTCCCAGCCGACAGATTTTGGCGATCCGATTACTCTCTACAACATCACCAGTGGTTGGCTCGAGGGTTACGGACCAGCCGGGGCTACCTGTATGAGGCTTGGGGAAATCTGGGTTACTCGACGCTAAAGCTCCCTAAGCAGCGCATGCGATGGCGCCCACACGCGAATGGTTTCGCCCCAGGCTTCGTCCTTGCGCTCGAGTTGGAACACTGGGTGACGATGCCGGATCTTTCCTCACGCCGTTCCGTTCGTGCGATGATCTGCCGCTCTCGCCGCGGCGGGTGCGCAGTTCCTCATTGAAGTCAAAATTCCGCTTGGTCATGGAGACAACTCCACCGTCGCAAGCGCGGTCTCGAGTTCGGCGATGTAGGGCGATGCGTTGCTGCCTCGTGGTCTGAAATTCGCGTAGCTTAGCGCGGCGTTCCGTGATGCCGTTCTCGTCCTGTGCGAGCAGCGCTCGCGACGTTGAAAGGTGGTGTTCGAGGATGGCGCGCCCTGATCCGTCCAGACGAGCGCGGCATCTGCCGCTCGCTGCGGCGCCACGCCGAGTTTGTTGAGCGTTCGAGTCAGTGCGACCTGCAGCACGCGTCGCAACCCGAACTGTCGCGGTATGCCCAGCGTCGAACTATCGACGTCGCCGTGACGAAGTCTGATGACTCCATGCTCAAGGTAGCGACTTAGCACGGGTGTGGGCGTGTCGGCTGCACTTGCTACGCGGCCGAGCGTGTAGGTGGCATCCATTTGAAACCTGTGTGTTGGGTCTTATGGGGGAAATGAGAAACGCCGCCCGGCGGGGAAGCCGAGCGGCGCATTGAATGGGTGCCTACAAGCAGAAGCACCAACCCCTTAAACTATAGCAGATTGGGGTAGGTGGGCTCCGGGGCTATGCCGCCGCCCGCTCTTCGCACCAGATGCGCCCTAGTTCCGCACCGACCAACTTCAGTCCGTCGATTGCTTTCTCACGGCCGACGGTAGCTGCTTTCTCGGTGCCGTAGCCGAAATCTTTGCCGATCTCGGTCATCGAACGCCGCTGAAACACCGACACCTCCTCCACGATCCGCCAAAGGTGTCCTGCGGCTCGCTGGAGCCTTGCGACTAGCTCTCGCGCGTAGATCGCTTGCTCCGGAGCATTGAGGCGCCCAAGCGGCAGGTCACGCGGGTGCGGGCACTGCCAGGTCAGCGAGGCCACGTGCACCAGCCCCTCGACCTCGCCCGCCGTCCTCATTTCTGAGGCGGCCACACGGCCCGCGCTGTACTCATCCTCGAGTGGAGAGCGTCGGTCGCTGGGCTGATAGGTAGCGAGGGGGCGACCGGATCTGGCTACGTTGCGGCGCGCGATCCAGTGAGCGGCACTCTCGTTCGGCTTTCTGTCGAGTGGGTGCCGAATTCCGTTGTCGTTTGCTGGCTCTTGGCGTGGCCTGACACGAACGAAATGGACGATCGTCGCGTAATCGTGGCCCGACGGGCTGTCGAAGTGCTCAGCTAGGCTGATGCCCTCCCGGCCGGCTTCGAATACTGGTACGTCGCGTAGTGCGGTTGCGTTCGGCATGGCTCTGTTCCCCGTGGCGCTAGAAAAGCGCGTGGGAAAAGTGAACCCGCATACACCGACACACGTAAATATGCGTCGTTTGAGTTATGAAGAAAAAACGAGCGTCGGTGGCCGAGGAGAAAACAAAAACCATGCGAGATTTCCGCCGAGGGAGCCCCTTGCCCTAATCAATCCGAACAAGGCTTGGGTTGTTGAGCAAGTTGACAAACTAACCGCGGAATGGCGTGGATGGCTTGAAGAAGCGTCTGTCCTGCCCGTTAGTCCGGAGTACAACCCTCAGACGGGTGCTGAGGTAATGATGGATGGACGAGCCAACATCAACCGGCACGGGATCCTGCGGGAGAAGACCCTTACCTTCTTGGCGAGCAATTTTACTGGCTACACCTTCTTGCTTGAGAACTGGAAGCCTTACCCCCACGAAGACAACCTATCGCGCCGACGCGAGGTCATCCCTGACTGGATACGCCGCATGGAGGTGCTGGCAGCCTGCATAGAGTATGCCAGGGTGCCCGACGGTTACTGGACCACCCGGGGAAAACAACTCGTTGAGGCAATCGCCGGTAAGGCACCGGACAAGATGGCGGAGATTGCGACCAGCTTCCTCAAAGGTGGGTGAGTCACTTCGTCAATTGGGGGCTAAATCTTGGCGCGAGATCGAGAAGCAGTGGTCGAGACAATCATTAGTGCGGTGGACCGTGCGATATCGCAACTGCTGAAGTCAGTACCGGCCCCCGCGTTGTCTAAGACAGCATCGGGCCAGCGGGCGTTCAGATTCAACGACCAGACACCTCAGCAAGCCATTCTCCTGAAGTTAGTGAGGCTTTGCAGCGCCCTGCGAGCACTCGATCTGCTGATGGGAGCGGGACTGACCATGGATGCCGGCGCGAGCATGCGCATCCTTGATGAGACGGGGGCGGACATCCAGTTTCTTGCAGGCCCGGTGCTCTTTGCCCTTCCCCCGGAACGCAACCACGAGCGGTTCCTGGCGGAGTTCTTTCAGGAGGAGTTCGACCATTCGGACCCTGTGCTGTCGACGCAAAAGCGAGACCGCGTCTCACGCAAGGAGGTTCGAGCCTACATCGCCCGCGTCTTTCACGGAGAGCATCCCACGGACAATGTGATTGCGCACGACGCCACCATATACAATGCGTTCTCAGGATTCGTTCACGGCGCCGGCGTGCACATCCTCGACACGTTTGACCGTCGAGGGTTCGACGTCCCAGCATCAAAGGGGCACCCACAGATGGAGGCGTTGGAGGAGCAGTACTCGAACTACCTTCACCGGGCGTTGATGGATACGGCGATAGCTGCCAAGGCGTTGGGGGACGAAGCGGAGTTCGAGCGGCTAAACGGGCTCCAACTCGAGCTCTTTACGGAATATGGGCACATCCGGTGAGACCGAGGCCGGGGGGACTAGGCCCGAACCGGGCCAGCGCCGCCTCGCCAATGTCATTCGCCGGGACGAGCGCGTCGTTGCTTAAGTGAAACTCCCGGCTGTCATCAGGCATCAACCGACACCGAACCCGCACGCCAACGGCATTGTCACGCCCGCCGCATGCGGCTGCCAATCGGTCAGCATCAGCGGTCGTAAGAAACAGCCTTCCCCGTTGGCCGTCGTCGTATGCAACGCGCACAACGGCGCCGCCGTCGGTGTCATCGCCACCCATGATCGTCACCGAAAACCACGGCAGCGGTCCGGCGCGCATAAACTCCTTGGGACTGCTGCGGTCTACCGACATTTGCACGAGCTGTCCGATCGCTTCATTCGATCCGTTTTCCAAGTCAATGGCGTTGAACAGGCTTGCGTACTCGTCGCTATCGATGTTGCAGCGCAGGACAAATTTCCGGCCCTTGCTGCTCCGCAGGTGCGCAATAAAGATCTCCTTGTCAGCACCCGAGAACTCGGCGTGGACGATCCGCCATTTCGAGAATCCAGGAGCCGTACGGTGCGGGTTTCCTTTTTCTTCCGCCGTCCCCGGCGCGCGCCCAACGGCGCGCGCTCCTTCCGGGGCGGCTGTATACTCTTCTTTAGAAGAGGAATTGGTCCCCCGCTTGGGGGACTCCCCTCCGTACGCCTGGGGGACTCCCTCCTGCGCACGCCTGGGGGACTCCTCGTCCGCATCTGCGGGGTACACTTTCCGGCAGTCGACACTGGGTTGGCCGCCGTTGTTATGGCGCACCCAAGCGCTGCCACGAAACCACCAGTTCACGTCCCACATGGTGGGCGCGGTGTGGGTCGCTAGACTTTTGATGGATACGCGACCGCTAGTGGTGAGAGTCGACGAGTACTTGTGCGCCATCTTTTTCGTTGTGCCGGCCCCTGCGGCGATAAACGTCAGGCTGCACTCCGAATGCATTCGCTCGTTGTCCCAACTGGTCGCGATGGTCGAGATCATGCGCTTCTGCAGGTCCGTCAACGTAGGGTCCGACTGCAGGTCTTCGCGAAAAGCAAGCTTGTCGGCAGCTCGAACCCTATGCCAGCTCATGTGCGACGCGCGTCGACTGCGGCGCGATAGACCGCAACGCCGCTTTCGGTCGTGCCGATGCGCTCGATCAGCCGAGTGCACCTAAGTGTCTTTATCGCCTTGTCGATCGAACGGCGGCATGCTCCGGTCCGGCGCCCGAAGTCCTTGTGGGTAATTCGGGACTCGCCCCATAAAATCGTTTCTCGAGCTATAGATACGGCAATCGAGATTGCCGTGCTGGAGCGGACGCGAAGCTCCGCGTTGCCCATAAACACAAGGACGAGTTCCGCGTCCTCTTCGGACAAGTCGCGTTCTGACTGATCGAGCGGCTGTGCCTCAACCGACATGCGAAATCCTCTTGGTGTGGAGTAAGGGGTTAGGCGGCTTCCTGCCGCTCCAACCAAGTGTTCAGGCTCGACTTGCGAGCCGCGACCGTTCCGCCAAGTTTGAAGGCCGGAATGAGGTCGTCATAGACCAACCGATATGTTTGTCGGCGGGTGATACCGAGATGTGCAGCAATCGCTGACGCCCCCATCAGCAGATCGCCGGACGGGGTGTTTTCGTTTGCGTGGTTCATTGGAAAGTGCCTCCTGAGAACTCTAGAGGCCTAAATAGGAACACCGATACACCGACATACGTCAAGGTGCTTTCCAATCGTTGCCGACGCTCCACGACATGTGCCATCGTGTTCCATCGAATTCGGATGGCCGGCATGGCAACCGTTACCAAGCGCCACCGGGTTTCGCTGAGGTTGCCACGCATGTCCGCGAACGCTCATCGGTGATTAAGATGCCCCACAAACCCCTTCCGCAACGCGCTGTCGGTGACAAGATGGACGGTCAGAGGAGCAAAAGAGGCCGAGATTAAGATGATCAAGCGGAAGATCCAGGACACAGCTGCCAAGGCGCACTCGACGGACCGATCCACACCGCCAGCGGCCAAGGGGAACCAGAGCCAGACTGGACGTTGAATCGTCGGCAGCGACCTGGAGGTCGGACGTGCGGATCGCGACCTACAACGTGAACGGCGTCAACGGGAGGCTTCCCCTACTCCTACAGTGGCTCGACACCACGAACCCGGACATCGTTTGCCTGCAGGAGCTGAAGACCTCAGACGAAAAGTTTCCCATCAACGCGATCGAAAGCGCAGGCTATGGCGCGATCTGGCACGGTCAAAAGTCTTACAACGGTGTGGCGATACTCGCGCGAGGTCAACAACCCGTGGAGACGCGCCGAGGCCTTCCCGGAGATCCGGACGACACCCACAGCCGGTACCTTGAGGCTGCCGTCGGTGAACTAATCGTTGGGTGCATCTACCTGCCCAACGGCAACCCAGCTCCAGGTCCGCGGTTCGACTACAAGCTGAGTTGGTTCGAGCGTCTGAACTCCTATGCGTCATCACTCGTCGGAATGAAGCGCCCCGTGGCCCTGTGCGGCGACTACAATGCGGTCCCCACCGAGTTGGACGCCTATCGCCCGGAAAGATGGGTCGGAGACGCGGTGTTCTTCCCGGAGACGCGGGCGGCCTATCACATGTTGACCGATCAGGGATGGGTCGACGCCCTGCGGGCTCTCCACCCAGGCGAGGCGATTTACACCTACTGGGACTACTTTCGGAACGCCTTCGGGCGCAACGCGGGACTGAGAATGGATCATCTCCTGCTCAATCCTGTCCTAGCTTCGCGCTTGGCCGCCGCTGGAGTGGACCGCGAAATTCGCGCAGCAGAGAAGACAAGCGACCACGCTCCGGTCTGGATTGAGTTAGAGCCGTAGCGAGATACACCCGAGACAGAGAACCACTACGATATCCCCCCGCAACTTTCGGTGCTCAGGAGGTTGTTTGTAGGCCGCACGAAGGCGTTCGCAAGTTGACCTTTCCAGCCGATCCTACCCAGCGTCAGCCCAAGGGAGATCATAGCCGTCGACTGTCATCGGGTCTGGACCCGAGCAGGTCGCAACGGCCGCCGGGATCACGGTTGAAGAACTCCGAGAGTATCAGAGTGCGTAGCCGGACCACGATTGCTCGATCCAGTTCTGGATTTTGGCGAGCCCAGCCCTTTCGCTACGGCGTAAGAGTGAGCGATCTCGAGGCTGCGCTCGGCAACGAGTTGCGCATAGAGCAGTCCATGCTGCGTCATGACTTTCGCCGTCGATCCGCCAGATGCGCCGGGACCGACGCGCAGCGCCTGCACCAGGTCCATCCCCTCCTCTGGCAGCCTGACTGTCGTCAGCCCGACGAGCCCTCCGCGTACTACGACCACCTCGGCGTGAAGTGAGCCCTGGATGGCCGAGGTCCGCTTCGCGCCAAAAGGAAACACCCGTGTCGCGCGAACGAGGGAGGGACCACCGAAGTGGCGTCGGTTACGGAACAATCCCGCGGCAGGCCCACGCCAAACTGGCGAACGAACGCGGGCCGTCAGGTCTCCCGCTTTCGTATGCATCTCGAACTGCGGCGGTTGCTCTATCGAGCTCCTCTGCTTCGAGTTGGCAAACAAACTTGCCAAGCGGTCCTTCGCCGGCAGCTATGGGCGCCCACAGGTCATCGAAGTCGCGGTAGTCCATGCGGACCATCAACTGGTCCTCCGCCACGTTGTTCAGTCCCTGGTCGACAAAGGCTCGTTTCATTTCGCCAGGCTGCATCATTGGCTGGAAGACATAGCGGTTGCGAAGCTGGCGCCCACCTTCCGACAGCATTGCGATGGTGTCCACGATCATACGCATCCCGGACATGCCACCAAGATGGTCCCACACAACCGCCGCCACGACACCGCCTGGCCTGACGACTCGGCGCATTTCTCTGATTGCCAGCGGCGTGTCCGGGACAAAGTGCAATACCAGCATCGCCATCGCACGATCAAATGTCCGATCCCCAAAGGGCAATGCAGTAGCGTCCGCCTGTTCGATCGTGACCCGCGGATCGGTATTAGCCTGCCGCGCGGCCTCGACGAAGGCCGGAGCGTAGTCGATGGCTCGGATCTCGACGGGCTCGCTTCGTGTGGCGAGTTCAAATGTCAGGCTGCCGGTACCACACCCGACGTCGAGCAGCTTCTCGCCGGCAGCGAGCCCCGCAAACTCGACGAATGCGGGTGCCAGCTTGCGACTCCATCGCCCCATGAGCTGCTCATACCCGGACGCCTCGTGCACGGTGAATGTGGACGCCATCTTAGCACTCCCGGAATTGCCTGGAACGAGTTGGACAACCTAGAACACGAGGCCCAGCGCGCCAAGACGCGATGGCCGCTTGGGTCATTAGCGGACATCCGGCGCGCCGAAATCAGCACGGTTGAGTACGCCGGAAGGCCCGGATCGAACGCGCGAGAAGCCCGGAGATGCTTGCACCATGCTTTACATGCGGGCGGCCGTGACGTGCTAATGTTGTGGACCATTATTTTTGATCGCCGTGGCTGTCGTTGACGCACCAATGTCCGCTTTGCGCCAAAAGCGGTCATAGATGTTGGTTCCGCCAAAGGCGGAGTCAGTTATTTGCACGTTCAAACGCAGTGACCAAGGAGGGCTTGGACGCCACGCCGCGGATCGTCGCAACCGTCGAACGGGCTACCGCGGTAGCTTTCACTGCGGAGCGACTGACGTTCGGCGTCATCAGAAAAAGGCGGACTCTGGCACGGTTCTGGTCTATGCCGACGCTCGTTGCCGGTCCGCCGGCCTTTTGCAACTGGTCTATCAATGAAGCGCCAGCCCACGACGTCGAGCCTGTTGCGCCGACTCAATCGTTCGGCCGTAGTGGATTTAATCCGCACCGAAGGAGTGGCATCACCTTCGAGTATCGCCCAGCGGCTGAACATCAGCATGCCCACAGTAATGCGCGTAATCGAGGATCTGATCGCCGAAGATTTGGTCGCCTATGACGGCTTCGACGAAACGTCGCGAGGCCGGCCGCGTGCGCGCATCAAGTTTCGCGGTGCGGCGCATGCGATCATCGGCATCGAGGCCGGCAAGGGCGAATTCTACGGCGCCGTGGCCAATCTGGAAGGCGTCGTGCAGACAGAAATGCACGAGACGGCCGACGATTATGGCGAGCGCAATTTCGAAAAGCTGGTGGGCCTGATCCGCAGGCTGATGGCGGCCCCCCGCCCGCGCGGCCAGACCATTCGCGGCATCGGCATTGGCCTGCCCTCGATCGTCCGGCAGCCGGAGGGCGAAGTGGTGCTGACGCTCGGGCTCGGCTGGCGCGACATGCCGTTGCGGGCGCGACTCCGCGAGCATTTTCAGATGCCCATCGTCGTGGAGAACGGTCGCAACCTCGCCGCCGTAGGCGAATGGGGATTCGGGGCCGGGCGTGGCGCCGACAGCGTCGTGAGCCTCTCGATCGGGCCGGGTGCCGGCGCGGGCGTCGTGATCGACGGCAAGCTCTATGGCGGGCACTCGCATGCGGCGGGCGAACTCGGCTGGTATCTCGATGACCCCCTCCTCACCGGGCGGCCGTTCGAACATCTGGGCGACAAGCAATCGCTGCGCTTTTTCGGCATCCCCGAACAGGCGACCAAGATGCTCGAAGAGGCCAACACGCAGTATGCGGCGGGGAAGCTCACCCTGGCTGACGTCACCGACCGGGAGCCGGGCAAAATCGCGCCAGTCGTGACCGAACTACTCGACTACGCGACCATGGCGGTGGGCAGTGTTGCTGCCTTCATGAACCCCGAAATCATCGTACTGGCGGGCCGGGTCGTCGGCGGCGGTGATCTGGTGCTCGATGTGCTGCGGCATCGCCTCAAAGGCAATGTGTACGACCCGCCGCGCCTCGTGATAGGCGCGCTGGGGCACCGCGACATCGTGCTTGGAGCGGTGCGCCTAGTGCTCGATGCGACCACGCTCAACCCTGCCAACAGCCTCGCGATGGCCGACTGAAGATCAATCGTTCGCGATTGACATCGACGGAATCTCGGCATTAAGTTTCTAACTGAAAGAAAAAATGCGCCCTACGCCGTGTGGGAGCGCATCTTTCGTGGGAGGACTTCAATGACGAAGATTTTCAATCCGCTTGGGCGGACGATGCAGCGTCGTGACTTCTTGAAAGTTGCGGGTGCTGGGCTCGCGGTTGCGGCCCTGCCGGCGGCAGTGCGGGCGCAGGAGCCCGTGAAGGTGGTGCTGTGGTCGTGGGTGCCGGATCTCCAGCTTCAGGTCGATATGTTCAACGCCGCGCATCCGGGCATCCAGGTCGAACTCGTGAATGCCGGCCAGGGCGACCCGGAGTATCAGGCGGTCCGTGCGGGCCTGCAGGGGGGCAGCGGCCTGCCCGACGTCGTGCAAATCGAATTTCAGCACCTCGAGAGCTTCCGCCAGTTGGACGCTTTCGCCGACATCGGCCAGTGGGCAAACCCGCACAAGGCGGAGTTCCCAGAAGGCACATGGAGCCAACTCGGCAAGGGCGATGTGGTCAACGCCATGCCGCAGGATACCGGTCCCATGGCGATGCTCTATCGCAAGGACGTCTTCGACAAGCATGGGATCACGCCGCCCACGACCTGGGCCGAGTTTGCCGATGCGGCCAAGAAGCTGCATGCGGCGGATCCCAATGTCTACCTGACGGACGCGCTGTTCAGCTCAGGCGACTGGGTCAATGCTCTGCTGTGGCCGATGGGCTGGAAGCCGGTCAGCCGCGATGGCGACAAGCTCGTGATCAACATCAACGACAAGATTTCTAAGGACTTCGCCGCCTATTGGCAGGACCTTATTTCCGCCGGTGTCATCGAGACCAAGCCGGGCTTCAACAATGAGTGGTACACCGGCCTCGACTCGGGCCGCTATGCCACCTGGCTCACCGCGGGCTGGGGTCCGGTGTTCCTGACCTCGTTCGCCAAGACCAGCGCGGGCCAGTGGCGTGCCGCCGATCTGCCGCAGTGGGACGCGAGCAAGTTCGCGACCGGCGCTTGGGGTGGCTCATCACTGGCCGTGCTGAAAGCGACCCAGCATCTGCCTGAGGCCGCCGAAGTCGCGATCTGGCTGTGCAGGGATCCCGAAGCCACAAAGCTCTACACCACCAAGCAATTCTTCTTCCCCACCACCAACGCGCTGCTGTCGAGCCCGGAATGGGCGGGCAACAAGATGGATTTCTACGGCGGACAGGAAGTGAACAAGGTGTTCGCCAAGTCGTCGAATGCTGTGACGCCGTTTGAATGGAGCCCGTTCCAGAGCTTCTTGTACCAGTCGATGTCTGATGAATTCGGCGCCTCGCTCAGCGGTAACGGCACTCTGTCGGATGCGTTCGACCGTATCCAGGACGCCGTGGTCACCTACGCGAAGGAACAAGGCTTTACCGTAGCCTAAGTTCTCCCGGGCAACGGCCGGGCGCGCCTGATCGGCGCGCCCGATCTCTTCATCTTGCCGGACGGGGGACCATGGCAATGTCGAATACGCCAGCCGCTACGACGCACCCAGCGCGATCGGGCGGTTTTACGTCACGAAAGCTCGCGCCCTATCTCTTCTTGGCGCCATTCTTGCTGCTGTTCATCGCCTTCATCGTCGCGCCACTTGTGTATGCGTTCTACATGAGCCTGTTCCGCGACACGCTTGTCGGTGGCCGACAGTTTGCCGCTACCGCGGCCTATATCAAGGTGGCGGGCGACGCGAAGTTCTGGGGCGGCGTCTGGAACCTCGTTATCTTCGGGATCGTCCAGGTGCCGATCATGCTGGGTCTCGCTCTGCTGTTCGCCATCGTGCTCGATCGTGGCCAGATCTATGCCAAGGGCGTCTTCCGGCTCGGCTTCTTCCTCCCGTACGCCGTGCCGAGCGTAATCGCGACGATCATCTGGGGTTATCTTTACGGCCCTACCTTCGGCCCGTTCACGCAGATGGCCAAGGCGTTCAACCTGCCACCGCCGGACTTCCTGTCGCCGGGCGCGATGATCTTCTCGTTGGCCAATATCGCGACGTGGGAATATGTCGGCTATAATATGGTGATCTATTACGCCGCGCTGAAGGCGATCCCGTCGGACCTCGCCGAGGCCTCGCGGATAGATGGCGCCTCGCCCTGGCAATTTGCGCGGCTCATCCAGCTGCCGCTGCTGTGGCCGGCGATCCTGCTCACCATCATCTTTTCGATCAATGGCACACTGCAGCTGTTCAATGAGCCGTATTTGATGCGCGCGCTCGCCAGAAACACCATCAATTCGAGCTACACGCCGAACCTCTATGCCTATTCGCTGGCGACTCAGAACCAGCAGTATGGCTATGCAGCCGCCGTCTCATTCGTGCTTGGCATCGTGATCGCCGGTGCCTCCTACATCTTCACCCTGATCACCAACCGCCGTCGGCCGGAGCAATGATGACTGCGACCACCGACATCGCCACTTTCGAAGTTGCCAGGCGCCTGCCCGGCGAACGGCAGCGCTCTCGGATCATGCTCACGCTGCTGTTGTCACTGTTCCTCGTCTACAGCCTCGCGCCGCTGCTCTACCTGGTCCTATCGGCAACCAAAACAAATGGCGACCTGTTCGCCACGTTCGGCTTCGGCTTCGGCACCGAGTTCAACCTCTGGCAGAATCTGGTCGATCTGTTCTCGCGCGACAATGGCATGTTCCTGCGTTGGATGGGCAACAGCGTGCTCTACTCGACCATTTCGGGGGCAGGTGCGGCGCTGCTGGCAACAGCGGCGGGCTACGCGTTCGCGAAGTTCAAGTTCCGCGGCCGAAATCTGACCTTTGGGCTCGTGCTGGGCGCGGTGTTTGTCCCGCAGACGGCCCTAGTGGTGCCGATCTTCCTGCTGCTGGCGCTTTCGGGTCTCAGCGACAATCCCCTGGGCGTGATCCTGCCCTCGATGATCTCGCCGATCGGTGTCTATCTGATGCGCGTCTATATCGAACAGGGCGTCGATGACGAACTGCTCGACGCCGCGCGTATCGATGGCGCCGGCGAGTTCATGATCTTCCGCGCCATCGTGCTTCGGCTGGTGGCGCCGGGCATGGTGACCGTGGCGCTGCTCTCGTTCGTCGGGACCTGGAACAACTACTTCCTGCCGCTGATCGTCCTGCGCTCGCAGGAGTATCAGCCGATCACGGTGGGCCTTGCGACCTGGTATCAACTCGCGCAGCAGGGCGGTGGCGGCGGACAGGTGCTGTTCTCGATCGTCATCACCGGCGCGCTGGTCAGCATCATCCCGGTCATCGTGGTGTTCCTGCTGCTGCAGCGGTTCTGGCAGGGCGGCCTCACCGCCGGCGCCATCAAATAGACTATCGCCTGGAGTTTTCCGACTATGACGACTGCCTCGAAATCCGCGCCGCTCTCTGTCTGGCGGCCGATCGCGACCGACACTTTCCTCGTCGGTGCCCCACATTACCCGGAGCATGTCGATGAGAGCTATTGGCAGCGCGACGCCGACCGCATGGCAGCCGCGGGCTTCAACGCGGTGCGACTTGCGGAATTCGCCTGGCACATTCTAGAGCCGCATGAGGGGGCGTTCGATTTCGATTTGTTCGACCGGGCCATAGATGTGCTGGGCAAAGCCGGCATCAAGACCATCATGTGCACGCCGACGGCGACGCCCCCGCGCTGGCTGACGGCGCGCTATCCCGAAGTATTGCGCGTCGATGCCAATGGCCGCGCCATGAGCCATGGTTCGCGCCAGCACGCCAATCTTGCGAGCGGAGTGTTCCGCGAGCATTCGAAGCGCATCACTAAGGCGATGGCCGAGCATTATCGCGGCAATTCGCACATCATCGGCTGGCAGACGGACAACGAGCTCAACACTTCCGGGTCGCTGTCCTACGGACCGGTAACGCTGCTCGAGTTCCAGGCCTTCCTTAAGGACAAGTACAAGACTATCGCCGCGCTCAACGATGCGTGGGGCGGGCATTTCTGGGCCACCGCCTACGACGATTTCGATCAGGTGGTGCTGCCCTTCGACTACGCCCCTGCCCCGGTCGGGCCGACCCATGTGGTCGACTATCACCGCTTCCTCGCCTTCGTCACGGCGCGGTTCCAGCACGATCAGGTGCTGATCCTGCGCGCCACCAATTCCGACTGGTTCGTTTTCCACAATCTGGGCCGCATCGACGACATCGACTTCCGTGGCGAGTTCTCGACCGATCTCGATTTCCTCGGCTTCGATATCTACCCGTATCTTGATGACGAGAAGCAGCGTGTCGGCGGCGTCGGCGAAGCGCAGGCGCTTCAACTCGATATCTGCCGCGGCTTCACCGGCAATTTCATTGTGCCCGAGCAGCAATCTGGCTTCGGCGCACAGCCGAACTTTTCGACACTGACGCCCGAACCCGGCGAGATGCGCCGCATGGCCTACACCTCGGTGGCGCGCGGCGCCGATGGCGTGATGTTCTTCCGCTGGCGGCCGGCACATTTCGGCGCCGAGATCTACTGGATGGGCATCATCGATCACGACGACATCCCTCGCCGCCGCTATGACGAGGCCAAGCAGTTTGCGGGTGAGGTTACGGCGCTCAAAGACAAGATCCTTGGCACCCATGTGCGCATGGATTTGGGCATCGCCGGATCAGATTTCGACAATCAGGAGATGCACCGCTCCTACCCCATCGGCCTGCCGAGCCCGCAGGACGATGCGACGCTTCTGCATCGCTATTGCTACCGGCACAACATCGCCTGCGGCTTCATCCATCCAGAGGACGATCTGTCGAAACTCAAGGCACTCTATGTGCCGCATTGGCTGAAATGGACCGATGCGTGGACGGCGCGCATCGAGGCCTTCGCCAAGGCCGGTGGAACGGTGATCCTCGGCGGTCGCACCGGATCGCGCGACGTCAACAACCACGTCATCCGCGAGACCTCGCCGGGCAAGACGCTCTCGGCGCTGGCCGGTATCACGGTCGAGGAGTTCGGACGTTTGACGCCGGTCGGCGGCGATGGGCTTTTCGCGCATGGCGGTCGCTTCGGCGCCAACTCGGTCCGCGAAAAGCTGCCGGCGACTTCGGCGAGCCGCCAATATGAGCTCAAGATCGGGAATGCGCAGGTGACGGCGGCGCATCTTTACGAGCTGCTTAACGTCGCCCCCGGCACCAGGGTAATCGGCCGCTGGGCGAACCGCTTCGCCGAGGGCGTGGCCGCAATGACCTCCCGTAGGGTCGGCAAGGGCCAGGTGATCTACCTAGGCACGTACCTCAGCGATGCTCTGGTCGAGGTGCTGGCCGATCAAGTGCTGGCGCCCGCCGGTATTGTGCCGCTCATCGCCGACATGCCGGCCGGCGTCGAAGCGACCATCCGCGAGAGCAAGGACCGCCGCCTGCTTTTCATCCTCAATACGATGGGTGAGCTGGCAAGCATCGGTAATGTGCCTGCGGGCAAGAACTTGCTCGGCGACGGCAAAGTACGCGGCGGTAAGCTGTCGCTGCCGGCCTATGGATGCAGCATCATCGAACTCGACTAGGATGCCTGGGCGCACTGACCGAAGGAGGGCGACACGAGGGAGTTGATCGGAGTGCCTCGTACGGGGCGGAGTTGCCCAGTTCTCGACGGCCGCTTTGGGCCAGAAGTGGCTCCGGTCATCCATCGGCGGTAGGTGCGCTGCTCGTCAGGCGTCCCCTGTTGTAAACAGTCTACCACCAGCCCCACCCTGCCTTCCCTCGGACGGTCGCCGACGTCCGCTGTGCGCCACAAGTGGTCGCTCAGAAAGCTATTGGGCGACGGCTCTGCAAATCTGTCGAGGCGAGGACGGCTGGCAACGCTCACGCGGCGACGGTTTCCATGACGAGCTGCTCGATCCGGCCGACGAGCCAGGCGAGCCCGACGTCCATCAGCGCTACGCGCGGCACAACGAGGCTCACCTGGCTTGGCGGCCCGTGATTGAACGGCAGGGGTGCTGTGGCCAGCCCGAAGCGATCGGAGAGGGTCGCGATGAGCCGCTTAGGCATGGAGCCGATGAGGTCCGACTCCGCGATCGTAGCCAGCGCCACGACGAAAAGCGGCACGGTAAGTTGCACGCGGCGCGACCGGCCGAGCGATGCCAGAACTTCGCCGGTATAGCTCGCGGGGTCGGCACGGCCCGAGACGACCACGTGGTTGGCCGCGCAATAGGCATCGAGCGTGGGCTCTGCAAGGAACGGATGCCCCTTGCGCGCAACGACGACGAATTCGTCGGTGTAGAGCGGTCGGGCGACGAAGCGTGACGGCACCTCACCAAAGGTGATCGCCGCGATATCGACGCGCCGGGCGTCCAGTTCCTCGAACACCGGATCCCACGGCCGCAGCTGTGCGGGATCGGGCATGAGTTGGCGTGTGCCAATATCGATGCCCGGCGCCTTGGCCGCGAGCTCGGCGAGCAGCATCGGCAGCGGCACGATGGCGCTACCGTCCGGCGAGCCGATGATGAACCGGCGCCGTGAGGTCAGCGGATCGAACGGTTCTGCCGTGGCCATGACGCGCCGCACGCGCCCGAGAATATCGGCCACCGGCTCAGCCAGGGTCAGCGCCCGCTCGGTGGCGACCACACCCTTGGGCGTCTTCAGGAACAGTGGATCGTTCAGTTGCGAACGCAGCCGGCCGAGCCCGTGACTGACCGCCGAGGGCGACAAATTGAGCCGCAGGGCAGCTCGCCCCACGTTGAGTTCATCGAGCACGACCTCGAAAAGCACCAGCAGGTTCAGATCGATACGAGAGAGATCAATTTCATGCAGCATAATACTGAAATCATATCACTGGCTTCAGTATACGGCAATCTGGCAATCAGACGACCGCGGGTTGGGCGATCAACTGGAACCTAACGAATGTACAAGAACCTGATGCTTGTCGGCGATCGCATCGCGACGCGAGACTATGTCTCCCGTCCCGACGTCGCCGCTCCCAAGCGGCCTCGCCGCCCTGCATGCAAGCTAGCCAAGCAGGAAGCGCTCTCAGACGTGGAATTGTTCCTCCGCAACGGAGGGTTCTCAGGATGATGGCCTTCCGCCAAGCGCTCGCGCTGAGAAAAACCCCCGCGGACGTCGCCACCCGGCCATACCCGGATATTCCTGGTGACGCGGCCGCGATGGTCGAGTTCTGGAAGGAATCCGGGCCCGGACTTTGGTTCGCCAAGGACACAGCCTTCGACGAACGGTTTCGATCCCGCTTCCTCGGCCTGCACGAGATGGCCGCGCGCGATGAGCTGGCCGACTGGGCAGATGCGCCCTATGGCGCACTTGCCCTGGTACTGTTGCTCGACCAATTCCCGCGCAACGCCTTCCGCGGCACGCCGTGCATGTACACCACCGACCCCCTCGCGCGACACGTGGCGACCGCGGCAGTTGACTGGGGATACGACCTCGCGGTGGAAGCTGCGCTGCGCATGTTTTTCTACCTGCCCTTCGCGCACTCGGAGGACATGGTCGACCAGGACCGCTCGGTGCGACTCAGTTGGCACCTCGGCCCGCCCCATTCGGTCCGAGCGCAGCACCACCGCGAGATCATCCAGCGCTTCGGGCGCTTCCCGCACCGCAACGCCATCCTCGGCCGGCCGACGACCGACGAGGAGCAGGCCTTTCTCGATGCCGGCGGCTTTGCCGGCTGACACTACCAACACGGAGTAACAAGATGGCCATCATGATGATCGCCGAAATCGCCGGCCAGACGCCGGCAGGCTATGAAGCAACGCTCAAGGCGGTCTCGGAAGCGATGAAGAGCGCCCCCGGCTTTCTGATGCACAGCGCGCACCAGACCGAGACCGGCTGGCGTGTGATCGAGGTATGGGAGGCCAGGGAGAACTCGACGCAGTTCTTTGCGACCCACGTTGCACCGAGCCTGCCGGCGGGCATTCACCCCAAGGTGACGTTCCAGCCGCTTCACGCGGTGGTAACGCCCTAGCCCCGACCCGAAAGGGTCCGAGCAAATGCCCGGGCCTTTTCAAATTCGTGTGTCCGGAGGCGTCCCGGCGCGTAGTACAGTATGCCAGGCCAGCGGCGGGCCGACGATGTCGATTCAATCAAGTAGCATTTTTCAGTCGTTGATCATCGTGTCGGGTCGTTGCCTCCCGAATGAGGTCCGCTTAGCGCCAATACCGGCCGTCCCCCGAGCGCTTCGCCCGGGATCGGTGGGAAAAATCCGGTTGTTCACGATGCGAATGGCACCGCCGGTTGTGACTTGGCGCTCGGCAGCGGCGTTCATATAGACTACGCGGCCATACCGCGCAGTGAGGAAAACACCTGCGACAAGAACATCAAGCGTCCCTTCCAGCATCCCCGACCTCAGGGCCTTGATATCGAGCACATCGGAGATCGTGAGTGCGCGGCAGACATGCGGTGAGAGTAGCTTGAACAGGCCGATCTCGATCTGTTGGTAATGCCGAGCATTCTCGCCCCTGGAGGCGTGCATCGAGGCCACACGGCCCCCGGTTCTCAACGCCGGAAACCAGATCATATCCAGCAGTCCGAACGGCTTTAGTACTTCTCTATGGAACCGACTTTCGAGTAACTCGAGGCCTTCCATAGAGAGGGCGCTAACGTGGCCGATTTTCGCGACGACATCCGCTGCTGCCATCGGACTTTCTGCGTATTGGCTTCCCAACTTTTCAAGAAATTCTGGCTGGTATCCGAACACAAAAAACTGATCATTTTGCATATGTCGCTTATCATGCACACATATTCCACCTCCTGTGCTCTCACACAGATCGGCAATCATTCGGCAAGTGTCGGGCCATCGATGAGGATCGAGCGCACAGTCATATATCGCGCTGATCGTGTCCGACAACGCGCTGATGGAGACTCCGTTCAAGCCGATCACGTTGAACCCCTTCGACCAGCTGATGCTGTCGATCAAGCGCCTAGAAATAGAACTATTACGAATAGCCAATCCGCTTGAGATACTTTTACTTTCCCCGTAACTATCGTTTCAGGGAAGGGAACCCCGGTCAATCGGCAATCGGCTTGGCCAAGCCCGATGCCATGCCGGTGACCCTCACGACGCCCGAAGAGATCGAAAGCTGGATGACAGCGCCGAGGGAGAAGGCCCAACAACTGGAGCGCGCCCTACCGCCGGGACTTCGCGTAGTGTCGATCGGGCCGAAGGAAGACCCGCCCGCTCCGCCCGAGCCGTCCCCGTTCTAGCGCACCACCCGCAACCCGCCGTTCCCATCCCGGACAGTCGGAACAACAGTCCCCATCAAGCGTTGCCCCGTGGTTTGATGGAGGTGATTATGGCAGTTCGTCCATACTGGAAAGGCTATCTGAAGTTGTCTCTTGTAACGTGTGCGGTGACGCTCTCCCCGGCAACGACCGAGGGCAATCGCGTTCGTTTTCACACACTGAACCGTACCACGGGAGATCGGATCTACACGCGATATGTCGACGCCGAGACCGGCAAGACCGTCGATGACGATCACCAGGTGAAAGCCTACGAGAAAGCAGAAGACGAGTACGTCATCCTGGAGGACGAGGAGTTGGACGCTGTGAAGCTCGACAGCGTCCGTACGATCGACATCGACGAATTCGTCGAGGCCGACACCGTGGAGTGGACCTACTTCGATACCCCGTATTTCGTGGTGCCGGCCGACGAGGTGGGCGAAGAGGCCTTTTCCGTCATTCGCGAGGCGATGGCTGAACAGAATGTGATGGGAATCTCGCGCCTCGTACTCGGCAATCGCGAGCGCGCCGTGATGCTGCAGCCTTGGGACACTGGCATATTGCTC
This sequence comes from Devosia sp. P2_G7, assembly GCF_056403495.1. Taxonomy (NCBI): domain Bacteria; kingdom Pseudomonadati; phylum Pseudomonadota; class Alphaproteobacteria; order Hyphomicrobiales; family Devosiaceae; genus Devosia; species Devosia sp. P2_G7. The sequence goes on along the minus strand of NZ_JBFUFI010000003.1, from coordinate 2,468 downwards.
TGGACGCTCCGCTTCGGCGACGAAGTGCGCGACGAAGACGAGTATTTCGAGAAGGTCGACGAAGCAAAGCCCGACAAAAAAATGCTGGCGATGGTCGAGAAGATCATCGAGGAGCGCACAGCCGCCTGGAACAAGGATATGGTCAAGGATCCCGTGCAGGCGAAGCTGAAAGAGATCATCAAGGCCAAGGAGTCCCCCAAGCGGAAGTCGAAGCCTGCCAAGACGGACGCTGAACCTGAGACCGAGGCCCCTACCAACGTCATCAACCTGATGGCTGCCTTGAAGAAGAGCCTCGAGAACAAGCCGGCTCAGAACGCCAAGGGCGGTCGTTAACCCGCCTTCCGCCGGGCTGGGGCGGCTTTTCTCGGCGGGGCCGTTTTCTTCGCCTTCGACTTGCCGACAGACCGACGTGGCGCCGCCTCGCCCTTGGCGCCGGCGCTCAGCCGTAGCGCTTCGAGCAGGTCGTTCTTCTTGGTTGGCTCGGGCGGACGAAGCGGCACAATCGTCTTGCCGTTGATCTTGGCCTGCACCAGGTCAGCCAAGGCCTGCTCGTAGCGGTCGTCGAACTTGCTCGGGTCGAACTCGCCAGCCTTCGTCTGAAGGATATGCTTGGCTAGGTCCAGCATTTCGGGCTCGATTTTCCTCTTCTTGATTTCCTTAAAGGCGTCGGAAGCCGATCGGACCTCGTAGTCGAAGTTTAGCGTAGTTGCGATCAATCCATCGTGGTGCGCGCGGATCAGAACCGGCCTGAGCCGTCGGAATAATACAGCATGCGCGATCGCCGCGACCTTTCGCTGTCGCAGAGCTTCGCGGATCAGGACGAAGGTTTCGTTCCCGATGTCGGTGGTTGGCAGCAGGTAATAGGGCTTGTCGAAATACGTGGGCTCGATCTTGTTGCAGGCAATGAAGCGGTCGACGGTGAGAGCTTTGTCACTGTTCGGCACGGCAGCGGCGATTTCCTCAGGCTCCAGCACCACGTATTGGCCGTCGCTGGTTTCATAGCCCTTCACCTGATCGTCGTGCTCGACCGGCTTGTCCGTTTTCTCGTCCACATAGAGCCGCTTGAGCCGATTTCCGGTGCTGCGATTGACTATGTGCAACGAGATGCGTTCGGACTGCGATGCCGCTGCGTACATCGAGACCGGACACACGATCTCAGCGATTTTGATAACACCCTTCCAGATTGCTCGAGCTGCCAATTCGCGACCTCCGTCTGTGATCGGACAACGGCCGGGAAGCGCCCATGTTCCCTCTCGTATGGACTGAACCAACTGTGAACGGCGATCGCCTGGGGACCGTGGCTGTCTCATTGTAGCAGCGCCCGGGAGGTCCTACCTGAAGCGCATGGGCACGAAAGCAAATATCGCCGCGGAGTTGATCGAGGTTTGGACGCTGCCTTCTGCCGCCAGGCTGGGCTCATCGATCCGATCTCAGGGCATCTACCTTGAGATTCGCGCCCATCTACCTGTGGCGATCCGAAAGTCACTTACGGTGAAGATGGGAGAACTCACGCTCCATATGGCTGAAGGCGCATCCAAGCAGTTTTCGGCAGCGTCGGCGATTGTCTCCAAGGCACTTGAGGGCATCGAGAGCCGACCGGTGATCCCGCGCGAGATCGAAGATATCTTGGGGATCTCCACCACCGAGAGGCATCGATGGCTTAAGGACGGTCGGCTACCGAGCGCTGGGACACGCACGGTAAAACTTCGCGGCCGCGCCAAGAAGGTAACCTTCCACGTTTTCGACCCTCGTGTGGTCGAGGACATCCTAGATAGTGGACTGATCGACGCTTGGCGCGAGGACGACGCTGTGAAAGCCGCTGAAAACCGGCGCAAAGCCGCTTGGAAGGCGAAGCTCACGCGAGCCCGCAAGAATGATACCGAGCGATCGCACCGATCGGACAGCCCAGCCGACGAAGATCGATTCAAGCTTCGCGGCTGGACGGAGTTCGAACGCGACGGACTGTTGCGCTGAGACCGCCAGCAACGCGGCTAGCGCACTGCCCTCAATCGCCCTTCCCAATCCCGGTCGGCCGCGGGCGAGCCGGCCGACCCAATTCCGAAGAGCCGCGCAAAGCTGCGGGTCAGGAGTCTTCAGCTGCTGCGGCGGTCTCCGTTTCGGCTCCAAGAAGAGCAATCTTCGCTCGTTGGCTGTCCGCCCACAGGCTCTATCGTCTAACACTCCAGCCCTTCGTAGTCGTCGTGATTCCTCGCGTTAGCCGCCGATACTGGTTCTTGCGGAGGCGGGGTTGATCAATGGGCTGGCAGTTGCGCGCGGAAGGTGAGGTTCCACCCGTTCAAAAGCGACATGCCGCCGAGATATGGCCGGCGATGACGCACAATCGCCGGATCGACGGCCTGGGCATCACGACTGCTGGAGACTCTGGGCTCGGGTACCGCTTCGGCAACCACACGCTTGAGGGCGTAACCATGGGAGTGGGCATCGATTTCGTCGGCCCCTCGATACTG